>NZ_JBQSXW010000001.1:0-379990 GCF_052378625.1 Brachybacterium sp. AOP25-B2-12
CAGCGGCAGGTCACCGATCGCGTCGAGCAGCTTCACCAGCTTCTGATTGCGCTTGGCGACCGTCGAACCCAACTTGTTGCTGTTGACATCCAGATCATCGAACAGACCCTTGATGTCGTCCTCACTGTCCGTACCCAGCGCCGACGCCTCGATGTTCTTGAAGACCCGCTCGAGCGTCTCGTTGAGATTCTCGTCGCCCGCGGCACGATCGCGCACATTGGCGAACAAGTCGGACGGCAGGATATAGAACCCCTTCTCCGCGACAACCTCGTCGCGAGCGAACTCCGCGTCAGAATCCGCCGCCAGCCGGTAGTCAAACGACACCTCGCCCGCATCGTGCTCGTTCTTGTTGAGGTACGCCGTGAGGTTCTCAGAAATGAACCGGTAGAAGAGCATTCCCAGCACGTAGGACTTGAAGTCCCACCCATCGACGCTGCCGCGCAGGTCATTGGCGATGCGCCAGATCGTCTTGTGCAACTCTGCTCGCTGCGCCTCTTTGGTCGTCGGTGCCATAGGTCTGTCTCCTCCGCGCCACTGCGCAATCACGGTGTTGGGTGGTTTGCTCTCACGATATCGGGCACGACTGACACTCGGGATTCCAGCCATCATCACCTCGTCGCGTAGAACGCCACGGCGGCGGCTGCCGTCACGTTCAACGAGTCGACTCCGCCCATCATCGGGATCGTGACCCGGCGATCGAGTAGAGCATCAGTTTCCCGCGTGATGCCGTGGCCTTCGGTGCCGAACACGAGAGCGAGCTTCTCGTGATCCTCGGCCACCAGCTCGTCGAGGGTGATCGCGCCTTCCCCCAACGTCATGCCGGCCAGGACATAGCCAGCCGCCTTGAGCTCCGCAATGCCCTTTGTCCAATCGGGGATCCGTGTCCACGGCACTTGGAAGACCGTGCCCATCGAGACCCGTACCGAGCGCCGGTACAGCGGGTCAGCGCAGGTCGGAGACACCAGCACCGCATCGAGGCCCAAGGCGGCTGCATTACGGAAGGCGCTGCCGACGTTGGTATGGTCAACGAGCCCCTCCAGCACCGCGATCCGACTGCGTCTGCGAGGCTCGGCGGCGGGTTCCGGATGGGCTAGTTTGGGACCACACACGTTCGTGTGGTCCACCAGGTCCTCGAGGATCGCGATCCGCGCCCGCCCCTCGCGCTGCGCCCCTCGCAGCACGTCCTCGACCCCCGGCAGCACCGGGCGCTGCATCGCGGCGAGGGCCCCCCGGTGCAGGTGGAAGCCGGTGAGCTCCTGCAGCAGCGACTCCTCCCCCACGAACACCGGCACCTCGGGGTGCGCGGAGAACAGCGGGGAGAAGCGCTCCAGCCAGGTCTCGCTCATGAGGAACGAGCGCGGGGCGCAGCCGGCCTCGAGGGCACGTTCGATGACGTTGTAGCTCTCGGCCATGAACAGGCCGCGCTCGGGCTCGATCCGGGAGCGGAGGCGGACGTCGGTCATCCGCAGGTAGTCGTCGAGGCGCGGGTCGTCCGTCGAGGTGATGCGCTGGATCACCGGAGGGTCAGTCCAGGTGCACGGCGTGCGCGGTGAACCGCTCCCCCTGCTGCTCGACGACGAGCGGCAGGCCGAAGGTGCGGGTGAGGTTGCGGGAGGTCAGCGTCTCGCCGATGGGGCCGGCGGCCACGACCTTCCCGGCGCGCAGCAGCAGGGCGTGGGTGTAGCCCGGAGGGATCTCCTCGACATGATGGGTCACGAGCACCGTGACAGGGGTGTCGGGGTCCTTGGCCAGCAGCGACAGGGACCGCACCAGCTCCTCGCGGCCGCCGAGGTCCAGCCCGGAGGCGGGCTCGTCCAGCAGCAGCAGCTCGGGGTCGGTCATCAGCGCCCGCGCGGACAGCACGCGCTTGCGCTCGCCGGTGGACAGGGTCGCGAAGGCCCGGTCGGCCAGCTGCTCGACGCCGAAGGCCGCCAGCAGGTCCCGGGCGCGCCCGGTGTCGAGGTCGTCGTAGGTCTCGCGCCAGCGGCCGATGATCCCGTACCCGGCGGTCACCACGACGTCCAGCGCGGTCTCCTCACCGGGGATCGTCTCGGCGAGCTCCTGGCTGGCGAGGCCGATCAGCGGGCGCAGCTCGAACACGTCTGTGCGGCCCAGACGGTACCCGAGCAGGTCCACGGTCCCTGAGGTGGGGTGCAGACGCGCCGAGAGCAGACGGATGGTGGTCGACTTGCCGGCGCCGTTGGGGCCCAGCACCACCCAGCGCTCGCCCTCGTCGATCGTGAGGTCCACGTGATCCAGGAGGTGGCGTCCACCGCGGCGGACGACGACATCGTGCAGGGCTGCGGCGTGGGGCATGTCCCGAGCCTATCCCGAGCACACCCGCGGACGGCGTCGGCCGACACGCCGCGGGACGTCAGGGCCCAGCCCTACACTGGCCGCGACCGCGCCACCCGTCCCCGCACCGCTGGAGGTCCCCCGTGCCGTTGCATCATGTCTCGCTGCAGCCGGCCCACGGCGCGGTCGCCGTCGAGACGCTGCGGGCGCGGATCGACCGGCTCGTCGAGCGGGCCGCCGTCCCCGACGCGTTCCCCGCCGAGGTGCTCGCGGCCGCCGATGCGGCCGTGGCGGCGGTGGCCGGGAACCTCACGGGTGCCGACCGCAGCGACCGCACGGACGTCGAGTTCGTGACGCTGGACCCGCCGAGCTCCACAGACCTCGACCAGGCGATGCACCTGCGCCGCACCGAGGAGGGCTTCCGCGTGCTCTACGCGATCGCCGACGTGCCCCTGTTCGTCCCGGTCGACGGCGTGATCGATGCGGAGGCGCGCCGTCGCGGCCAGACGGTCTACCTCCCGGATCGCCGCATCCCCCTGCACCCGGTCGCGATCTCCGAGGCCGAGGGATCGATCCTCCCGGACCAGGACACCCCCGCCTTCGTGTGGACGCTCGACCTGGACGCCCGGGGCGCCGTCACGGCGGTCGCGCTCGAACGCGCCGTGGTGCGCTCCCGCGCCAAGCTCGCCTACGACGCCGTCCAGCAGGAGCTCGACGCCGGCGCCGGGCACCCGCAGATGCTGCTGCTCCAGGAGCTCGGGACGCTGCGCCGCGAGCAGGAGGCGCTGCGAGACGGAGCGAGCCTGAACCTTCCCGAGCAGGAGGTGGTCGCCGACGGCGACACCCTGCGCCTGAGCTGGCGCGCGCCCCTGCCGATCGAGGAGGCCAACGCCCAGATCTTCCTCATGACCGGCATGGCGGCCGCCCGCGTCATGCTCGACGGCGGCGCGGGGATCCTGCGGACCCTGCCCCCGGCCGACGAGCGGGCGATCGAGCGCTTCCGCGTCCAGGCGCGGGCGCTCGGCGCCCCGTGGCCCGAGGACCAGCACTACGGGGCGTTCCTGCGCACCCTGGACCCGGCCGACCCCCGCCACCTCGCGCTCCTGAACCGGGCCTCCTCCCTGTTCCGGGGTGCGGACTACCTGGCCTTCACGACACCCGGTGAGATCCCCGCGGAGGTCCACGAATACGCCCAGGCGGCGATCGGGGCACCATACGCGCACACCACCGCGCCCCTGCGGCGCCTCGTCGACCGCTTCGTGCTGCTGGTCTGCCACGCGCACCTCGGCGGCACGGGACTGCCCGATCCGCTGCGGGCGGCCCTGCCGCTGGTCCCGGCGCTCATGCGGGAGACCGGCACGCGCGGGTCGCGGCTCGAGCGGGACGCGATCGACCTCGTGGAGGCCTCGGCGCTCGCCGCCTTCGCCGGGCGTGACCTCGAGGGCACCGTGATCGACCGGCGGGAGGCCAGCGAGACCACCGACCAGAAGACGTCCTCGCCTGCACGGGCCCTGGTCCAGCTGCAGGATCCCCCCGTCACGGCCTGGGCGCGGAGCACCGCGGAGGCCGGCAGCGTGATCCGCGTGCGCGTCGCCGCCGCCGACCCCCAGCACCCGAGCATCACCCTCGAGGAGATCCCGGCGTGACCCTCCCGCCCGTCCCCGCACCGGACCTCCTCCCGCTGCCGCGCGCCCTGGCCCTGTCGCTGTGGGCATCGAGCTACCTGCGCGGGGACTGCGGCCCGGACGATGCGGTCCTCGGCGCGCACGGCCACGGTCATCGCCACGTCGAGCACGCAGGTCAGGACCTCTTCGACTGGATGACCTCGGTGCGGAGGCTGCCGCTGCCGGCACTGCGCCCCGCCCTGCCCACCCCCGGTCGGATCGCGGGTCTCCCCGGCCCGCCGGCGGCCGTGACCGCGGCCCTCGAGGCGGGACAGGCCGTCGTGGTGACCGCCGCGGGCCTGGCCGAGCAGACCCTCGTCCCGGCCACCGAGGTGATCGGCTCCGAGGGCGCCGAGGGGATCGTCGTCCGCTGGGACGTCATCGCGGGAACCGGTCGCTCGGTGGCGCCGCCGGGCGGCTCCGGAGCACGTGAGGCGTTCCTCCAGGCGCTGCGGCGCGCGGCTCGGGGCACCACCCGCCTGGACCTCGTGCCCGACGAACCCCTCGCGGCCTCGTCCCTGCCCGCCTCGTGGACGGCGATCGAGGCGCCGCGCCATCTCGACCGCTCCGCGGCGCACCTGCTGGTGCTGAGCGCCCGCACCCTCGTGCTCACCGAGGCGGAGCTCGCCGCGGACGCCCTGGACGGTCCCCGCACCGGGGCGCTCGGGGTCCAGACCCTCGCCGCCCGCACGGCCCTCCTGCGCGAGCTGCACGACGCGGCGCGGGACGCCCTCGTGGACGTCACCGCGCTCGCATCGACGGTCTGAGGGATCAGTCCCCGAAACGGCGACCGCCCAGGACCGTCGCGTACACCTCGAGGGTGCGCCCGGCGATCGAGGCCCACGAGAAGTGCTCGGCGGCGCGGACCCGTGAGGCACGGCCCATCTCCGCAGCGCGCTCGGGATCCGAGACCATCCTCGTCAACGTCGCCGCGAGGTCGGCCACGAACGCCTCGGGGTGCACCGGGGTGCCCGTGCCGTCCTCGACCTGCTCGAGCGGCACGAGATAGCCCGTGACACCGTCCTCGACGACCTCGGGGATACCGCCCGTGGCGCTCGCGACCACGGGGATCCCGCAGGCCATCGCCTCGAGGTTCACGATCCCCAGCGGCTCGTAGATGCTCGGGCACACGAAGGTCGTCGCGTGGGTGAGGATCTGCGCGAGCTCGTGGCGCGGCAGCATCTCGGAGATGAGGTGGACGCCGTCGCGGCTCCTCTGCAGGTCGGTGACGAGTCCGTCGACCTCGGCGGCGATCTCGGGGGTGTCCGGGGCGCCCGCGCACAGCACCACCTGCACGCCCTCGGGCAGCTCCCGCACGGCCCGCAGGAAGTACGGCAGGCCCTTCTGCCGGGTGATGCGCCCGACGAACACGACGGTGGGCGCGTCGGGATCGATCCCGAAGCGCTCGAGGACATCGGTCCCCTCGGTGGGACGCCACTTCTCCACGTCGATGCCGTTGTGGACGACGTGCACCGTGTCGGGGTCGACCGTGGGGTAGGCCCGCAGGATGTCGGCGCGCATCCCGGCCGAGACGGCGATCACCCCGGCGGCGTTCTCGTACGCGGTGCGCTCGGCGAAGGAGCTCAGGCGGTAGCCCCCGCCGAGCTGCTCGGCCTTCCACGGTCGCAGCGGCTCGAGGGAGTGGGCGGACAGCACGTGCGGGATCCCGTGCAGGAGGGAGGCGGCGGTCCCCGCGAAGTTCGCATACCAGGTGTGGGAGTGGACCAGATCGGCGCCGGCGCAGTCCGACGCGATCGCGAGGTCCGTGCCCAGGGTCTGCAGCGCGGGATTCGCGCCGTCGAGCTCGGCGGGCGTCGGGTAGGCGGTGACGTCGGCCTCGTCCCGTGGGGCGCCGAAGCATCTGACCTGCACCTCGATGTGCCGGCGCAGCACGGCGGTGAGCTCCGCGACGTGCACGCCCGCGCCTCCGTAGACGGCGGGCGGGTACTCCTTGGTGAGCAGGTCGACGCGCATGGGGGTCCTCTCGGGGCTCGTCCGGCACCCGTGCGAGCCGAGCGGCACGACGGTGGACCGATGTGTGATCTGTCTTACGGAGGCATTATCCTCGCATCATGCCAACCACGAAGGTCCTCGCCATCGTCCTCGCCGGTGGCGAGGGAAAGCGGCTGATGCCGCTCACGCTCGACCGCGCCAAGCCCGCGGTCCCGTTCGGCGGCATCTACCGCCTCATCGACTTCGCGCTGTCGAACATCGTGAACTCCGGGTATCTCCGGATCGTGGTGCTCACGCAGTACAAGTCGCACTCCCTGGACAAGCACATCGCCCAGACCTGGCGCATGAGCTCCCTCCTGGGCAACTATGTCGCCCCCGTCCCCGCGCAGCAGCGCATGGGCAAGCACTGGTACCGCGGCAGCGCTGACGCGATCTACCAGTCCCTCAACCTCATCGAGGAGGAGCGCCCCGACTACGTCGTCGTGGTGGGTGCGGACCACGTGTACCGCATGGACTTCTCGCAGATGCTCGACGCCCACATCGCCTCCGGCAAGGCCTGCACGGTCGCCGCGATCCGTCAGCCCCTGGACCAGTCGGACCAGTTCGGCGTCATCGAGACCGTTCCGGACGATCCGGAGTCGATCGCCCGCTTCGTGGAGAAGCCCACCTCGACCCCGGGCCTGGCCGACGCCCCCGACCAGATCCTCGCGTCCATGGGCAACTACGTCTTCACGGCCGACGCCCTCGTCGACGCCGTCACCAAGGACGCCGCGGACCCGGACTCCGTGCACGACATGGGCGGGAACATCGTGCCGTTCTTCGTGGACCAGAGCAGCGCCGGCGTCTACGACTTCATCCGCAACGACGTCCCGGGCTCGGCGGACCGCGACCGCGACTACTGGCGGGACGTCGGCACGCTCGACTCCTTCTACGACGCGCACATGGACCTCATCTCGATCCATCCGGTGTTCAACCTCTACAACGGCGACTGGCCCGTGTACGCCGGGATCCGCAACGTGCCGCCGGCGAAGTTCGTGCACGCGGGACCGGGCCGCATCGGATCCGCGGTGGACTCGATCGTCTCGCCCGGGGTGGTCGTCTCGGGGGCGCAGATCTCCAACTCCGTGCTCTCCCCCGGCGTGAACCTGCACTCCTGGTCGAACATCTCCGACTCCGTGCTCATGGACAACGTCTCGGTGGGACGGCACTGCCAGATCCATCGCGCGATCATCGACAAGGGCGTCATCGTGCCGCCGCGCACGCAGATCGGCCTGGACCCGGATGCGGACCGCGCCCGCGGCTTCACCGTCACCGAGTCGGGGATCACCGTGATCGGCAAGCGCACCCTGGTCGAGCGGGCGTGAGCGGCGCCGCCGAGACCGCGGTCGGGATCCTCGTCTCGGACGTCGACTCGACGTTCCTGTCCCAGGAGGTCATCGAGCTCGTCGCCGAGCACGCCGGGACGCGGGCCGAGGTCGAGGAGGTCACGACCCGTGCCATGCGCGGGGAGCTGGACTTCGAGGAGTCCCTGCGCGCCCGCGTCGCGACGCTCGCGGGTCTCCCCGCGAGCGTGCTGGCCGAGGTCGCCGGCGAGCTCGTGCCCAACCCGGGTGCCGTGGAGCTCGTCGCGAGGGCCCGCGCGGCGGGCTGGCGCACGGCGCTGGTCTCGGGCGGGTTCCACGAGGTCATCGACGCCCTGGCCGCAGAGGCCGGCATCGACCATGTGCTCGCCAACCGCTTCGCGGTGCGCGAGGGCCGGCTCACCGGGGAGGTCTCCGGGCCGGTGATCGACAGGGCGGCGAAGGCGCAGGCCCTGCGGGACCTCGCCGCGCGGTACGGGGTGCCGCTGGCACGGACCATCGGGATCGGCGACGGCGCCAACGACCTGGACCTCATCCGCACCGCCGGCGTCGGGGTCGCCTACCGCGCCAAGCCGGTGCTGCGGGAGGCCGCGGACGTCGTGCTGGAGGGTCCGAGCCTGCTGGATGTCTGGCCCGTCGTCGAGCGGCTGTCCCTGCTGCGCTGAGCTCCCGGGAAGACCGCTCGGCACCGCCCGTCGCGAGGACGTGCGGCACCGGGCGGGACCGGTTCAGCCGCGGACGATGGTCTTCAGCGCAAGGGAGTCCTCGGAGAGATCGGACCATCCCGGCAGCACCCCGGAGAGGACGCACAGGGCCCCGGTGGGCACGCCGATCCGCGCCTGGGCGAGCGCCCCGGAGTCGGAGTCGTCGCCCGCCAGCACGTGCCCCAGGGTGGAGATGGTGGGTTCGTGGCCCACCACCAGCACCACCTGATGCTTGGGCTTGACCCCGCGGACGAGGTCGACGACCTCACCGGGACCGCCCTCGTAGATCGCGTCGTCGACCGTGACCTTGCCGTCGAAATCGGGGAACTGCGCCACCACGGCGTCCCAGGTCTCCCGGGTGCGGGCCGACGGGGAGACGAGCACCCGCGTGGGCACCACCCCCTGGGAGGCGAGGTAGTCGCCGATCAGCCGCGCCTGGGAGACGCCGCGATGCGTCAGATCCCGATCGATGTCCTGCTCGCTCGTGGACTCGGCCTTGCCGTGCCGCATGAGGAGCAGGATGCGACTGTCGGGGTCGGAGGATGCCATGGGTGTGTCGTCACGCCTTCGTGTCTCGGAGGTCTGGAGTGAGGGTCCTCAGTGTCCCATGCCCAGGCCGCCGTCGACCGGGATGACGGCGCCGGAGACATAGGCGGCGTCGTCGCCTGCGAGGAACGCCACGACGCGCGCCACCTCGGACGGGTCCGCGAACCGGCCGGCGGGGATCGCTGCGCGGTACTTGGCCTGCAGGTCCTCGGGGAGATGGGAGGTCATGTCCGTGTCGATGTAGCCGGGGGCCACGACGTTGGCCGTGATCCCGCGGCTGCCGAGCTCGCGCGTCACGGACCGTGCGATCCCCACCAGTCCCGACTTCGAGGCCGCGTAGTTGACCTGGCCGGGTGAGCCGTACAGCCCGACCACGGAGCTGATGAGCACGATCCGGCCCTTCTTCTTGCGCATCATGCCCTTGATGGCGCGGCGCACGGTGCGGAAGGTCCCCGTGAGGTTGGTGTCCACGACGTTCTCGAAGGACTCGTCGCTCATGCGCAGCAGGAGCTGGTCATCGGTGATGCCGGCGTTGGCCACGAGCACCTCGACGGGTCCGTGGGCCTTCTCGATCTCGGCGAAGGCCGCGTCGAGCGAGGCGCCGTCGGTGATGTCGGCCGCGACGGTGAGCGCGCCGTCGGGGCCTCCCGTGCCCGAGCGGCTCGTCACCGCCACCGTGTCCCCGCGGCGGACGAACTCCTCCGCGATCGCGCGGCCGATGCCGCGGTTGCCGCCGGTCACGAGGACGCTGCGGGGGTCAGAGGTGGGGACGGACATGCGGGATCTCCTCGGTGTGGACGGTCTCGGGCACTGCTGGGCACTGCGGGGGCACTGCTGGGCTGATCTGCTGGTCGACGCCTGCTCGATACCCGTTCGGCGGTGCCCGTTCACATCCCGACCCCCGGCGGGGCACGAGGGCGCGGGCACGCAGTGTGTTCTACGATACGGTGCGGGAACCGTCGACCACGAGAGCATCACGAGAGCACTGGGGAGTACCGACACCATGGCCTATCGCTTCAACCCTCCGCCGAACTGGCCGCTCGACGAACCGGGCTGGACGCCGCCTCCCGGCTGGCAGCCGGATCCCTCGTGGGGACCCGCGCCCGACGGGTGGAACTTCTGGGTCGACGAGGCCGCGGAACAGGCCTCCTCCGCCCCGGCTCCGACCGCTGCCGCCGACGATGCCACGCGCGTGGTGTCCACGGACGAGAGCCCCCTGCAGGACAGCACCCACGTCGCCTCGACGGGCGATGTCCCCGTCGACGACGCCACGCGCGTCGGGCACACCGACGAGAGCGCGCTCGACGATCCGACCCACGTCGCGTCCACGGACGAGACGCCGCTGGGCGCGCAGGGGCACGATGAGCTCGACGCCACGCGGGTCGTCGGCACCCAGGAGAACAGCCCGTCGACCCACGACGCCGCCCCCGCGCCGACCTACGGGGCCGACCCCGAGGCGCCCGCCGCCCCGGAGGCTCCCCGCGGGACCCATCGCGTCGACCATCCTCCGGTGGCCGCAGCGGGCGACCTCGGCACCCCTGTCGACGGCTCCGTGTCCCCGGACGTCCCCGCGACGCAGCAGGACGTCGCGCCGGAGGGCGTGCCGACCGGGCCCTCCGCGGACGATTCGACCCAGGCCCCCTCGGCCACCGGAGCGCCCGCGGGCCAGGACTCCGCCTCGATCCCCGAGGTGTCCGAGCAACGCGTCGCTCCGGCCCTCGGAGACCCGGCACTTGACGCCGCGGGGGCGTCATCCGTCGGGGACCACGAGCGGTCCGCGAGCCCGGACAGCACGCAGCCCTATGCCGTCGACGGCCAGGACCCGGGCACCGGCCAGCCTGTCCCCGACGCCCACGGCCACGCCTCCGCCGACATCGCGCCTGCCCAGCCGGGATACGGCCAGGCCTCGCCCGACGGCTACGGTCAGGGCAGTGCCGACGCCCAGCCCGTCTACGGTCAGACGTCGCCCGACGGCCATGGACAGCCCGCGGCTGGCGCGCAGGCCGCACCGGCGGCCTACGGCCAGGTCTCTCCCAACACCTACGGGCAGTCTTCGCCCAACGGCTACGGCCAGGCCTCGCCCAATGGGTACGGGCAGCCCTCCGCCAACAGCTACGCACAGGCGTCCCCGAACGGGTACGGCCAGCCCTCCGCCAACAGCGGTGATGCCGCTGCCGCCTACGGCACGGGCAGTGCCGACACCGCGTGGCAGACCGGCGGCAACGGCCCCCAGGGTCCCAAGAAGGGCATCGTCGCCCGGTTCTGGTGGGTCGGGTGCATCGTCCTGTTCCTCGTGGTCGCCCTGATCATCGGGATCGGCGCGGTGATCCTCCTCAACACCGGAGGCGACACCGAGGGGCGACAGACCGACCCCGCGACCACGTCGAGCTCACCGGAGGAGGGCACCACCGCCTCGGGAGGCACGCCCACCGAGTCGAGCCCGACGGAGGAGGAGACCACCGAGGAGGGCACCCTGTCCCCGGTCACCCCGACCATCGACCCCAACGCGCTGACGCAGCCCTTCGTGTCCCGGGACGGCAAGGGCTCGTTCCAGGTCGAGCTGAAGTGGGTCCCGTCCGATCAGATCCCGAGCGCCTATCGGGACGGCCAGTCGATCGAGGCCCCGGACTCGGGGATCCCGGAGTACCTCGTGGCCGTCGTCCACGTGAAGGTCGACGAGGGTGAGCTCTCCGCGAACCCGAACAGCTTCAACGTCCTGACCCCGTACGGCGGGGAGATCGGATACTCCTCGCGGACGTACAGCATCAAGGACGGCGGCACGATCGACAACGAGCGGGGCTTCACCTTCACCGCCGGTGACGACTACACCTACATGATGGTGTACGACCTCCCCCGCAACCCCGGTCTGAAGTTCCGGTACGCGGACTACAGCGGCAACTCGCTGGTTTGGGACGTGCCTGCGTGACCAAGACGTTCAATCCGCCACCCCGCTGGCCGGAACCGCCCCGCCCGGGGTGGGTCCCGCCGGAGGGGTGGCGGCCTGATCGTTCCTGGGGCGAGGTGCCGTCCGGCTGGCGTCTGTGGACCCGCCCCCCGCTGCCCGACGACGACTCCGCCCCGCTCGCGGAGTCCGAGGACATTCCGGCCAGCGGGGTCGGGACCCTCACAGCGCCCCCCGAGTACCCTGTCTCGGTGACTCTCCCCGGCGTCGTCTCCGTGCTCCCCGCGCCCGCCGACGACCATCACGGCTTCGGTGCCCCGCGGGTGCGGCGTGCCCGTCCCCGGCTGCGGCAGGCGCTGACCATCCTCGCCGCGGTGCTCGGCCTCGCCATCGCCGCCGTGACCGTCCTCGCGTTCCTCTGGATCATCGACTTCGCGCACACCGACCTCACCAGCTCCCTCTCGACCGTCTCGATCCTGTCCGGCTCCGCGCCCGAGGGCGGGTCCCTCCTGCCGAGCGCCACCCAGGCGCCCGCCCCTCCATCGCTCCTGATCGAGGCGCTCGCCTGATGCCCGAGATCGGCCCGGGTCGGTACAGCGCTCGGGCGCCGGAGACCACCGGGGTCCCCCGTGCGCGCAGCGAGGACATCGCGCGTCGCAAGCGCATGTACGTGATCCAGATGTCGATCCGCATGGTCTGCGTGATCTCCCTTCCCTTCCTCCCGGGCACGGGATGGAAGATCGCGGCGCTGGTCGGAGCCGTCGTCCTGCCCTACGTCGCAGTGCTGATGGCCAACGACCAGCGCGAGGCCCCCGAGGCAGCGGCCATGTTCGATCACGACGACGCCCCGGCGGAGCTCACCGCGACGGCGAGCGGGCCCCCTGCGGGCGCGCACCATCGCGTGCTCCGCGTCGACGAGGACGGCTCGGTGCACGACGAGGACGACGACGGCGACGAGGACGACCAGATTGTCGAGGTCGACCAGGACGGCCAGAGCGACGCGGGGACCACTGCCGACGGCGACGGCGACGACTCCCCCGCAGGTGGGCTGCGCGACGGCACCGGGCGGTTCCCGTGACTCCCGCGCCCGAGCGGTCCGTGCGCTCGATCCTGCTGACCCGCGAGTGGGCGCTCGCGGCAGGGCTCGTGGTCCTCGCGATGATCGCCTGCGCGCTCCTGGGCTGGTGGCAGTTCACGCGGTACGAGGGACGCTCCGAGCGCAAGGCGCTCATCGAGACCAACTACTCGGCACCGGCGGTGCCCCTCACCGATGTCCTGGCGACCCCGTCCACGGACCTCCCGGCCCAGGACGGGTACAGGACCGTCCGGCTGACCGGCGAGTACTGCACGGACCCCGGCTGCGTGCTGTACGTCCGCAACCGTCCGCTGAACGGCACCGTCGGCTTCTTCCAGCTGGTGCCGTTCCGCACCGACGAGGGCACCGTCCTGGTCGTCCGCGGCTGGGTCCAGACCCAGGAGGCCGCCAGCGTCCCCGACGATCCTCCCGCCCCGCCGTCGGGGCCCGAGACCATCGTCGTGCGGATGCACCCCGACGAGCCGATGCTGGCCGATCGCCGCAACCCGCCGGGCCAGATCCAGTCGATCGCACCGGAGGTGGTCGCCGGCCTGGTGCCCGGCCTGGACCGGCTGCACACCGGTGCCTACGGCGAGCTGGTCTCGGAGTCGTCGCCCTCGACGGGTCAGCTCCTGCCCTTGGAGAAGCCCGACACCGGTCTGGGGCCGCACCTGTCCTACGCCTTCCAGTGGTGGGCCTTCGGCGTGTTCTTCCCCGTGGCGTGGGTCGTGCGCGCCCGACGCGCCGTGCTGGACGCCCGCGCCCTGGATGCCGACGTCGCCGCGGCAGGACCGCCCGACCCCACGGCACAGGACTCCCTCGACACCGCCGCCGGACAGGGATCGGACGCGAAGCCTGCTGGGGCCGCCTCGCCGGCCCCGTCCCGCCGGAGCGCGATCACCCGGCGCCGACCCCCGACGTCGGCGACCGGCACGCGGCGTCGCCGCGGCCGAGACGAGAACGAGGAGGACGAGCTCCTCGACGCGCCGCCTCCCCCGACGCGGGTACCGTGACGCCGTGAGTCCTGCGACCCAGTCCCGCTTCCTGCCCGGCCCCCTCCCGCGGATCATCGCGCACCGGGGGCTGGCCCTCGACGGTGCCGAGAACACCCTGCGGGCCTTCGCCGATGCCCTCGCTGTCGGCGCCGACATGCTCGAGACCGACACCTGGGCCTCGAGCGACGGCACGGCCTTCGCGGTCCACGACCCCGACCTGCGCCGCGTGGCAGGATCCGATCTGCGCGTCGATGCGATGAGCGCCCGGGTGCTCTCCGGGGTGCGTGTGGCCGGGGAGCCGCTGGCCCGCCTCGAGGACGTCCTCGGCGACTTCCCGGACGTCCCCGTCAACATCGACGTCAAGGACCGGCGCGCGGTCGAGCCCGCCGCGGACGCGATCGCCAGGACGTCCAGCGCCCACCGCGTGTGCCTCACGAGCTTCGACGGGAGGACCGCCGCCGCGGCGGCGCGCGCCGTCACGCACCGCACCGGCTTCACGCCCGTGCGCAGTCCCTCCACCGGCGTGCTCGCCGCACTCCTGGCGCTGCTCGCGACCGGGGCCTCCCCCCGGCTCACGACGCCCCTGCTGCGTCCCTACGGGGCCGTGCAGGTGCCACGGCGACACCGCGGGATCCCGGTGCTCACCCCCCGGCTGATCAGCGCCGCCCACCACGCGGGCTGCGAGGTCCACGTGTGGACGATCGACCGGCCCCAGGAGATGCGAGAGGTCCTCGCCCAGGGCGTGGATGGTATCGTGACCAACCGCTCGGATCTGCTCGTCGAGGTGCTCGCGCGCTGAGCCGCGACCCGCCCGTGGCGTCGCGATCCGTCATCGACCGTCCCGGGCGATCGCCCGTGGCCCGGACCGTGGGAACATCACGCCCGCATCGGGCGTTGCACCCTGTGTCCGGCCAGCTCGTCTCGTCAGGAAGGCCCCACTCCGCATGAACAGCCGCAGCCTGCGAGGCACCCGCCTCGGTTCCCTCTCCATGGAGACCGATGAGGGCGTCCTCGCCGCCCCGCGTCAGGAGGCGGTCTACGACTGCCCCAACGACCACCACATCGTCCTCCCCTTCTCCGTCGAGGCCGACGTCCCGATGACCTGGGAGTGCCGGTGCGGCGCCACCGCCGTGCTGCGCGACCACGAGAAGCCCGAGGCCAAGCCCGGCAAGCCGCAGCGCACCCACTGGGACATGCTCCTGGAGCGCCGCAGCGAGGAGGACCTGCAGGTCCTCCTCGACCAGCGCCTCGAGCTCCTGCGCGCCGGCCGGCTGCACTCGAGCCGCACGCTCTGAGATCCGCGCGCCCCGCACGCGACGACGCCCGGTCCCCTCCTCGGGGGCCGGGCGTCGTGCTGTCCGACCTGGGGTCGTGATCGTCGCGGCGACCCCGCGCACGTGATCCGACGGGCTGCGGACCGTGCGGGCCGGGACCGGTCATTCCTGGGTGATGACGGGCGGTTCGGGCCGACGCGAGGGGTCCTGCGCGGGTTTCGCATCCTGCGGGGTGATGACGATCTCGCCGTCGATCACGGTGCCCCCGGAACCTCTGCGGTACAGGATGCGCCGGACTCCGGAGGAGTCGACCGGCGCCACGGTCCGGGCCACCCGACGCTGGAGGGGCACGACCAGGAGCACGATCCCGATGACGTCGGTGATGAATCCCGGGAAGAAGAAGCAGCCGGCGGCGAGCAGGGTGAACGCCGGGCGGCTCAGATGGTCCGAGAGGTCTCCGTTGCCGCGGACCGCTCGGAACAGCGATCGCAGACGCACGAAGGACTGCTGCCCCGCGGCGACCAGCAGGGCCATGCCCACGATCCAGCCGATCGCGACCACCAGCAGCGCCCACCAGATGCTGGTGAGCTGCGCGAACACGATGAGCAGGGTTAGCTCGAGGATCCCGAGCGCGATGATCGCGAGGGGGATGAACCGCGCGCCGCGGCCCTCGGGGCGGCGGTCCCGCCCCTTGCCGGTGTGAGCACTGGTCATGGGTCTCCTCCTGGCGCCGTGCGCTATCGGGCGTCGCGACCTGCCGGACGCCTCCGCCCACGGTAGTCGAGCAGACCGAGAAGCTGCTGGGCCCGCCGTTCGACTCCCCAGCGGGTCACGCTCACGAGGGCCTCCGAGACGATGCTCGAGCTCATCTTCGAGACGCCCTCGACCCGCTCGTCGAAGTCGATGGGGACCTCGACGATCACGGCGCCCTGCGCGGCGCTGCGGCGGGTCATGTCCACCTGGAAGCAGTAGCCCTGGCTGGCCACGTCCTGGTCGAGAAGGGACTTCAGGAGCTCTGCACGATAGGCGCGGAAGCCCGCGGTCGCGTCCCGGACCGGGAGCCCGAGCGCACAGCGCACGTAGATGTTCGCTCCGCGGGACAGCAGCAGGCGGCGCACGGGCCAGTCGTGCACGGCGCCCCCACGGACCCAGCGGGAGCCGATCGCGAGGTTGGCGCCGCGGCGGACGGCCTCGAGGATCGCGGGGAGCTGCTCGGGGCGGTGGGACGCATCGGCGTCCATCTCCACGAGCACCTCGTAGCCGCGCTCGATGCCCCAGGCGAAGCCCGCGAGGTAGGCCGGTCCCAACCCCTCCTTCCCCCGCCGGTGCAGCACGTGCACGGCGGGATCCGCCGCGGCCAGCTCGTCGGCCAGGTCCCCGGTACCGTCGGGAGAGGCGTCGTCGGCGACGAGGACGTCGGCGAGGGGCACCGCGGCGCGGAGCCGGGCCAGGGTGCCGGGCAGGGAGCCCAGCTCGTTGAAGGTGGGGATCACGACGAGCGTGCGCAGGGCGGGGATCACGAGGTCCTCCGGGTTCGGGACGGGGCGGCGGGCAGGGCGCTGGCCGGCCGGACGAGAGCCAGGACGAGCCCGGCGACGGCGAGGGCGCCGATGCCCACGCCGATCCACGGTCCGGCGGCGACGGCGGGGGTGATGCCGGAGTACAGCGGGACGTCGGCGGTGACGGTGCCGGGCTCCCAGTGCCCCGCGTGGGCGATGACGCGGCCGTCGGGGGTCACGATGGCCGACTCCCCCACCGTCGCGACCTGCACGATGCTGCGACCGCTGACGACCGAGAGCACCCGGGCTTCCGCGAGCTGCTGGACGGCCTCGTCCGACTCCCCGAACAGGGCGGTGTTGGTCTGGACGACGATCACCTCGGCGCCGTCGTCCACGACGTCGTGCACGAGGTTCTCGTACGCGATCTCGAAGCAGATGAGCACCCCGACCTTGCGGCCGCCGACGTCCATGATGCCGACCTCCGTGCCGGCCGCCATGTCGACGGGCACGAGATCCACCTTGTCCGAGAGCTGCCGGAAGAATCCCCGGTAGGGGATGTACTCCCCGAACGGCACGGGGTGGCGCTTGGCGGAGGTCTGGGAGACGGTGCCGTCGGCGGTCCACAGCATCGACATGTTGTAGCGCTCGTCGTGGGGCGCGTCGGTCTGGGTGCCGATCAGCACGGGCGCCTCGGCGTCCCGGGCCGCGGCCGTCAGGGCGGCGGACCGGGGTCGGTCCTCGCGCGGGTCCCAGCCGACGGAGCCCTCGGGCCACACCACGAGGTCCAGCGGGGCGCCGTCGGTGCGGGCGTCGGCGGCGGCCTGTGCGGTGAGCTCGAGGGAGTTGGGGAAGATCTCCTCGGGCATGACGAGGTCCTGGGTGTCGATGGGCGGGACGTTGCCCTGGATCCCGGCGATCCGCATGGTCGAGCCGTCGGGCACCTTCTGCAGCGGGAGCGGGACGACCAGGCACGCCAGGACCACGGCGACCGCGGCGCTGAAGGACCAGACGCCGCGCAGGCGGCCCTCGCGGGCCGGACGGCGCCCCAGCACCGCCAGCGTGCCGCCGAGGACGGCCTGTCCCAGCAGGGCGACGACGGCGCCGAGCCCCACGGTCCCGATCCAGGGTCCGAGGTTCAGCAGCGGAGAGCTCTGCAGGGAGAAGGCGGCGATCCCCCAGGGCAGGCCGCCCCAGGGGAGGTGGGATCGGAGCAGCTCGGTGCCGGCCCACAGGCAGGCGACGATCAGCGCGCTGCCGATCGTGATGCCGCGGCGGCGCATGACGGTCCGTGCCGCCAGGGCGAAGACGACGACGTACATCGCCTCGAAGGCCGCGAGCGCGAACCAGGGCGCGAACCCCGCGTAGGTGTTGGCCCAGGCCATGAGCGGCAGGAAGAAGGCGACGCCCCAGATGAGTCCGGCCAGGGCCGCGACGATCCGCCGACGGACCAGCACGGCGCCGCCCAGCATCGCCAGGGCCACGGGCAGGAGGTACCAGAGGTCGTACGGCGGGAAGGCGAGCCAGGCCAGGAGGCCGCCGACGAGGGCGAGCACCGGGGACCAGAGGGCGGGGGTCGTCGGCAGCTCGTGGTCGGCGCGATCCCGTGAGGGCGTCGCTCCGTGTCCCCGCGGCGGCGCCGTCGTGGATCGGGCGGTCATCCGCGGTCCCCCGATCCCGGTCCGACGCCCGCCTCGTGGACGACGACGCCGTCGACGACGGTGCGCAGGGCTCTCGGGGAGCCGTCGGCGAGGTCGGGCAGCAGGGGCGTGCGGGCCCGCGGATCCGTGGACCAGGTCTGGATGCGCTCGTCCTGGCCGCGCACCGTGAGGTCCCAGGGTTCCCAGACCACGAAGGTCGCGGGGGCTCCGGTGACGAGCGAGCCCGGATGCGGCGAGCCCGCGAGCCGGCGACCGCCGCGGGTCGCCGCGAGGAACGCGGCACGGTCGGAGATCCGCTGCTCGGTGGGCCCTTCGTGGGCGGCGGCGCGCACCCAGGACCAGGGGTCCGATGACGCGGCGTCCCCGGAGCCGAAGGCCAGGGGCGTGCCCGCGCCCGCGAGCTCGAGGTACGGGGTGCCCGGGCTCGCGACGGGCGCCACCGCGAGCACGCCGTCGCGCATGCCGGGCAGACCCGGGACGGCGTCGGTGACACCGCGGGCGGCCGCCTCGGTGCGCCAGAGGAGCCCCGGCTCGGAGCCGTCGGCGGTGGGCAGCACGTCCACGAAGGTGGGCGTCACGAGGCTGCCCTCGAAGTGCTCGCGACGGGCGCCGGGGTGCAGGGCCAGCGCCGTGTCCTCGGGGCCGATCCAGGCGATGGTGCCGTCCTCGACCAGGAAGGCCGATGCCTCGGGATCCTGGGTCGAGTAGACGAAGACGCCCGTGTACAGCACGGCGGGGTTCTGGGGGGTGCTCACAGCTCGATCTCCTGGGACACGAATCCGCGCCGGACGCGGTCGATGGCCTCGCGGGCGACGGGGCCGATGGTGGGCATGGACGCGAGCTGGTCGAGCAGATCGATGATCTGCCGGCACTGTCGCACGAAGTCGCCCGCGGGCAGGCCGGAGGTCCCGACGGCCGCGGCGTAGTGCTCGCCGAGCGCCCAGCGGTGGACCACCACGGCGATCGACGGGTCCGGGGGCGCGGTGACGTCGAGGCCGCGCCGTCGCTCGGCCAGCGCCAGGCGCTCTCCGATCCGCTGGGTGCGCGCGAGGGCGTCGGCGAACTCCGCCGAGGGCGGCAGCTCGGCGCTCCGTGCGTCGTCGCGGCGGGCGGTGTAGCAGACGGCCGAGGCCATGGCCGCCAGGCCCGCGGCGTCCAGGCGGTCCCAGGCGCCGTCCTCGATGCTCTCGGCGACGAGGAGATCCCGCTCGCTGAAGAGCCGACGCAGCCGCAGGCCGCGATCCGTCGGGCGCAGGCCGGTCCGGGGCGCCGCGGCCGGGTGCTCCGCGGATCGCACCGCGGAGGAGCCTGGCTCGACGTCGCTCGCAGCCGATGGCGGGACGGCGTCCGTCGCGTCGTCGTCCGTGAGGTAGCCCAGCTCGAGCAGCAGCGCGCACACGCGGTCGAACTGCCGGGCCAGGCTCGAGGTGCGTCCCTCCATGCGCCGGACGGCGGCGTCGCGGTCCTTCTCGACGGCTCGGATCCGGGAGATCCAGCGCAGGTGCGCCTCGAGGTCCGGGCAGTCGTGGCAGGGATGCGACCGCTCCTGGGCCCGCAGCTCCTGCAGCCGCTGGTCGGACGCCGCGGTCGACGGGGTACGTGCGCTGCGGCGGACGGCCGCTCGGGGATCGTCGTCGCGGCCCGAGAGCTTCTGCCGCAGGGCCGCCGCGGTGTCCTTGCGGACCCGCGGGGTGCCCAGGCGGTCGGGCGCCGGGACCCGCATCGAGTCGACCACGCCGGGAGGGCCGGGGACGTCACCGGGGCGCAGGGTCTGCAGTCGCCCCTCGCTGCTGAGCACCATCACCTGGGGGCCGCCGAGGACCTCCTTGTCGACGCCCACGACCACGGCGAACCCCTGGCGCTTGCCGCCGGGGAGGGCGATGATCTCCCCGCGACGCAGGGAGCCGAGCACGGTGCGGGTGCGGTCGCGGTCGCGCCCGGCGCGCTCGCGGGACAGGGTCCGCTCCCGGTCGGTGATCGCGGCGCGGATCTCGGCGTACTGCTCGATGTCGCCGCGGTCGCATGCGAGGGCGCCGCGGTAGGCGGTGAGGGTCTCCTCCAGCTCCCGGGCCCGGCGGGCGAGCCCCACGACGGCACGGTCGGACTGGAACTGCGCGAAGGACATCTCGAGACTGTCCCGTGCGGCGTCGGCGTCGTAGCGCTCGAGGAGGTTGACGACCATGTTGTACGTGGGCCGGAACGCCGAGCGCAGCGGGTAGGTGCGCCGGGAGGCGAGCGAGGCGACGCCCTCGGGGTCGAAGCCGGGCCCGGCCAGCACCACGGCGTGGCCCTCGACGTCGATGCCCCGCCGCCCGGCGCGCCCGGTGAGCTGGGTGAACTCGCCCGGGGTGAGATCGGCGTGCTCGACGCCGTTGTACTTCGAGAGCTTCTCGAGCACCACACTGCGGGCGGGCATGTTGATGCCGAGCGCGAGGGTCTCGGTCGCGAAGACGACCTTGACCAGGCCCTCGGCGAACAGCTCCTCGACGACGGTCTTGAGCAGCGGCAGCAGACCCGCGTGGTGGGCGGCGAACCCGTTCTCGGCGGCGCGCCGGAAGGCGGGGATCTGCAGGACGTCCTCGTCCTCGTAGGGGATGGAGGTGAGCCGGGCATCGAGGATGCGGCGGATCGCGCGCTGCTCCTCGGGTGTCGTCAGGCGCAGGTGCGCCATGGACAGCTGGCGCACGGCGGCATCGCACCCGGTCCGGGAGAAGATGAAGTAGATCGCCGGCAGCAGGGCGTCCTCGTCGAGAGCCGCGACGATGTCGGCACGGCGTGGCGCCCGCGGGAAGCCGCCACCGCGACCGTCGCGATGGTCGCGGTCCCCGCGTGGGCCTGCGCCCTGGTGCTCCCCGCGACGACGATGCCGTCCCCGCGGACCGTGGCGCGGAGGCCGTCCGCCGCGAGGATCGCGTCCGCCGCCCTGCCGGGAGCCCTGCCCCTCGCCGGAGGGGATCGCCTCGAGGGCGGGATTGACCTGCTTCTCGGTGCGTGCACCGGGACCGAGTGCGGCCACGCCGCGCCCTTCGTCGTCGACGAACAGGTCCAGCAGCCCCTCCCCCACGAGCACCTGCTGCCACAGCGGCACGGGACGGGTCTCCGAGACGATGACCGAGGTCGAACCGCGGACCTCGTCGAGCCAGGAGCCGAACTCCTCGGCATTGGAGACGGTCGCCGAGAGCGCCACGAGCTGCACGGTGGCGGGCAGCTGGATGATGACCTCCTCCCACACCGGACCGCGCAGGCGATCGGCGAGGTAGTGGACCTCGTCCATCACCACGTAGCCCAGCCCGTCCAGGGTCGAGGATCCGGCGTACAGCATGTTCCGCAGCACCTCGGTGGTCATCACGACCACCTCGGCCTCGGGGCGGATCGACACGTCCCCCGTGAGCAGCCCGACGCGCTGGGCCCCGAGCCACTCGACGAGCTCGCCGTGCTTCTGGTTGGACAGGGCCTTGATCGGCGCCGTGTAGAACACCTTGCGGCCCGTCGAGAGCGCGAGCTCGACGGCGAACTCCCCGACCACGGTCTTCCCCGCCCCGGTGGGGGCCGCCACCAGCACGGACCGGCCGTGCTGGAGGGCCTCGCAGGCATCGAGCTGGAAGGGGTCCAGGGCGAAGGGGAACCGCGCGGCGAACGCGCCCAGGGGTGTTCCCGCACGGTCCTTCTCGGCGGCCCAGGCGGCGTACCGCTCGGACGGGGAGGTCATGAGGACGGGCCCGATGCGACGAGAGGAGCCGGATCCGGCAGCTCGGCGAGGATCCGCACCGCACCGGGCAGCACCTCGGCCTCGACGGGGAGCAGGGCGCGCGGCTCGCCGTCGGCGTAGCTGCGCAGCTCGCGGTCCTCGCGCAGACCGACGCGGATCCTGCGCGCGGGGCGCACCGAGAAGCCCGGGACGTCGAGGTGGGTTCCGCGATAGACCCGCGGGAAGAAGCGGACGAGACCTCCGCGGCCGAGGCCGGTCAGGGTCGCCAGGTCCAGGAGGCCGTCGTCGACGCGGGCGTCCGGCACGATCCGCATCCCGCCGCCGAAGACGCCGGTGTTGGCGATCGTCACGAGGGAGGCGTCGAGCTCCTCGCGGGGGCCGCCGTCGACCTCCATCCAGTACGGCAGCGGCGAGAAGCGTCGCAGCTCCTGGAGCACGCCGAGGGTGTAGCGACCGGGGCCGGGATGGCTGCCGCGGTTGGCCCGCTGGTTGACGAGGGCGTCGAAGCCGAGCGACACGTTGCCCAGCGCGATCGAGCGGGTGGGCGGCGCGTCCTCGCGGATGGAGGACAGGGCGATCGCGTCGATTGCCACCACCGGCCGGGACAGTGCGTGCAGGAGCACCCTCACGGAGGACTCGGGATCGTTGACGGGCAGGTCCAGGGCTCGTGCGAAGTCGTTGCCGGACCCGGACGCCACGACCCCCAGACGCACCGGGGAGTCCGCGACGATATCGGCGCCGAGGGACACGGTGCCGTCCCCGCCGATCACGACGAGTGCGGTCAGGGTGTCGCGCACGTCGATCGCCCGGGCGCGTGCCACCTGCGCTGTGGGACCGCTGACGTCGACCACGGAGATGCCCGCGAGGCGCAGGACGTGGGCCACCTGGGCCCCGGCACGGAAGGCGGCACCGGACGCGGCGGTCGGGTTCGCGAGGAGCCCGACCCGCAGACGGCTCACCTCTCATCCACCCCGTCGAGCGAGCTCGCGGGGCCGACCGCCTCCACCTCGTCGTCGATCGTGCTGGCCGTCTCGTCGTCGATCTCCGTGTCCTCGGCCTTGGCCTTGCGGCGGTCGTGGAGCAGGCCGATGACGACGGCCGCGAAGTAGAGCGCGACCATCGGGGTGGCCATGAAGATCATGGTGAACGGGTCCGGGGTGGGGACCATGACCGCACAGAACGTGAAGCACAGCAGTGTCACCCAGCGCCACGCCTTGAGCATCGACCTGCCCGGCAGGATGCCCATGAAGTTGAACAGCACCAGGAACACCGGGAAGGTGAAGGCGATGCCGAAGGCGAGGACCGTCTTGACCAGGAGGTTCAGGTAGTCCGCGTAGTTGATGTTCTGGATCACGCCGGCCAGCTGCGGCGTGAACTCCATGAGGATCGGGACGGCCTTGTTCAGCATGTAGTAGCCCGCGACGCAGCCGATGAAGAACAGCGGCACGGCGCTGCCGAAGAAGCCGATCACGTAGCGCCGCTCGTTGCGGTGCAGGCCCGGGGTGATGAAGCTCCAGATCTGGAAGATCACCATGGGTGCGGACAGGATCAGGCCCACGTACGCGGACATGGCCAGCTGCGCGCTCAGGCCCTTGCCCACGCCGTCGAAGTTCAGGTTGGCGTTCATGCCCATCGCGCGGGCGTCGCGGAACGGCTGCTGGAGAGCCGAGAACACCCACGGGTACAGGAACCAGCCGATGATCGACAGAAGCAGGATCGTCACCGCGCACCACACGAGGCGGTTGCGCAGCTCGGTGAGATGCTCGCCGAGCGCCATGCGCCCCTCGGGGTCCTTGGGGCGGCGGGTCTTCTTCTCACGCGCCACGGGCGTCCACTTCTTCCGTACGTCGAGGGTCCGGGCATCGAGCGCCCGGACCCGTCACAGGGGCCTGGAGACCGCCGTCAGTCGCGGCGGTAGGAGTCCTCGTCACGGACGGGGACACGATCGGCCTGATCGGAGGGATCGTAGGCCCGGTCGCGGGACGTCTCCTCCGCCGAACGACCGGCGGCGCGATCGTCCTTGGCCACGGGACGCCGACGCGGGTCGTCGTCCTCGTCCTCCGGCTTCTCGTCGCCACGGAGCTCGTCGACCTCGCTCTTGAAGATGCGCATCGACTTGCCCACGTTGCGGGCCAGGCTCGGGAGCTTGCCGGCCCCGAACAGCAGCAGCACAACGAGAACGAGAATCAGAATATGCCAGGGCTTGATTCCACCCATGGTTCGCAGTCCTTTCGTCGGTGGCCGCGAGGGGCGGCTACAGCATCGTCCCACATGGCCTCGCGAGGCTCCCGGGAGGAGCCCGGACCGGTCCCGGACTCTGCCGGGCGGCGCCACGACCGTGGGACGCCGGTCAGTTTATCCGCTCCCGGACCCCGTGGCGTGCCGCCGCGCCCCGCGAGACGGTCACGATCTCGTCCCGGAGCTCGGGCGGGCCCAGGATCTCGGCCGCCCCCGCGGATTCGAGGATCGCGTCCACGAGCGCCGAGCGCACGGGATCCTCGAGCCGGGCGACCACTCCCCCCGCGGGCAGGTCGCGCAGGTCCTCGGCCGCGAACGAGTCGGCGATCCAGGCCGCAGGGCCCTCCAGGCGCAGCCAGACGTGCCCGGTGGGACCCGGCGCAGGAGCGGAGGGTGCCGCGTCGCCCCGATCGGCCGCGGGGTCCGCGGCCGGCGTCGGGTCCGCATCGGGGCCCTCGAGGATCTCCACGATCCGGTCGATCCGGAAGGTTCGCCGGGCACCGACCGAGCGGTCGTCCGCGCGCAGGTACCCGCGGCCCCCCGAGGTCTCGAGGCGGATCGGCAGCACCTCCCGCCGCGAGGTGCCGGGACGGTCCGGGGCCGAGTAGCGCAGGACGAGCGGCTCGGAGGCCACGAGCGCCTCCTGGATGCGGGCCACGATGCGGTCCGAGCGGGTGGGCTCGCCATCGCCGACGGCGACCGGATCGGCATCGGCCGCTCCCGAGCCCACCCCGGTGTCCCCGCGCACGAGCGCCGCGAGCTTCGCGCGGGCCGAGGCGACCAGCTCCCGCTCCTCCCCCCGGGCCGGGGTGAGGGCTGCGAGCCCTGCGAGCAGCGCCGTGGCCTCGGCGGGCGAGAGGCGCAGCGGGGTGCCCAGCGCATCGGCGTTGCGCACCCGCACCCAGCCGTCCTCCCACTCGACGTCGATGAGGTCCTCCCACCCGGCGCCGAGGTCCCCGCACACGAAGAGCGTCTGCAGGTCGTCCACGAGCCGCTTCTGGGTCACGCCGAACTCCGCGGCCATCGCCGGCAGGGCGACCTCTCCGCGCGCCAGCACGTATGCGGCCTCGGAGATGAGCCGGGAGAGGTGATCGGTGCTCGAGGACGGGGTGCGGATCGCCGCACGCTCGCGGGGGGTCGCGCGGTCCACCAGCGCGAGATCCCGCGGGCCCTCGTGGAGCGCGGCGATCCTCGCGGTGGTCTCCGCGAGCTCCTCGCGCCAGGCCGGCGGCTCGAGCACCGTGGTCCAGCGGGCGTTGCCGAGCACCAGGCGGCGCACGGTGGTGCGGTGCGTGCCCGGGAGCACCACCTCGGGTGCCGCGACGTCCGCGCCGGCGCGGTCTCGCAGCGCGAGCGCCTTGAACGGGGCGATCTCGAGCACGGCGTCGGCGGTCTCCCCGTCGTGCCGGGACGCGCCGCCGATGGCGGTGGCGAGATCGGCGTCGGGCGGGATGGGACGGGTGCGGGCCCCGCCCCGGCGCGGGAACGACTCGATCCGGGAGGCCCGGAACAGACGGGGCGCATCCCGGTCCAGATCGTGCCCCAGGACGTACCAGTGCCCGTCGTGGACGCCGACCACCCACGGCTCGACGCGGCGTTCACCGGGGCTGCTGGCCGCGGAGCGGTACCGGAACGTCACGCCGTACCCCTGGCTG
Organism: Brachybacterium sp. AOP25-B2-12; assembly: GCF_052378625.1. Taxonomy (NCBI): domain Bacteria; kingdom Bacillati; phylum Actinomycetota; class Actinomycetes; order Micrococcales; family Dermabacteraceae; genus Brachybacterium; species Brachybacterium sp. AOP25-B2-12. The sequence goes on from NZ_JBQSXW010000001.1 coordinate 25,529, forward strand.
ACGGCCTCGAGCAGCGGGGCGAGCACCGGGAGGGACTCGACGGCGGCGTGCGGCGTACGGCGTTCCAGCTCCGGGTCGGGGTCGAGCCCCAGGCCCAGCAGCTTGGCCCGGACGCGCCGTGCGGCGCCCCCGGCGGCGGCCTCGTCCCAGGCGCGCGAGGCCGCGAGCAGGACGGTGTACTCGGCCCGGGAGACCTCGAGGGCGGGCAGCGACCCCGCGGTCGGACCGATCCGGTAGTGCACCACCGACTCGTCCCAGGCATCGACCTCGGTGTGCAGGTCCAGACCGAGCCCGAGGATCTCGGCCTTGTCGCGCTCGAACATGCGCTCGGCGGCGTCCTTGCTGGGGGCGCCCGCATACTCGGGGATCACCGAGAAGAGGGCCTCGCGGGTGATCCGACGACGGGAGCCGATGGTCATGATGACGTTGAGGAGGCGTTCGACGCCGCGCGGTGCTGCCACCGTGCCAGGTTAGCGGGCGGTCCGGTTCCCGGGGGTCGGTGGCCCCGTACCCTTGGGACCCATGATGCGGTGGGAGCGCGGCACGGTCGCGGAACGGCTCGACGGCTGGGCGGGCGTGGTCCGCCTGAGCGTGGACGTCGGATCCGAACGCCTGCGGGCGATCGCCTACCCCGAGCTCACCGGCGCCCCGGAGCCCGGTGAGGAGGTGCTCCTGAACACCAACGCCCTGCGCCGCGGCCTGGGCACGGGGGGCGATGCCCTCGTGGTGGCGCGACCCGATGCGGTCGGCGCCGGCGGTGTCGCGAGCGGCGACGGGTCCGCGGATCGTGACGTCGTGCGCGGTGAGGACGTCGTGGGGGGTGACGTGTGCGGCCACATGATGAAGGTGCGGTACACCCCGGTGCAGGTCATGGTCGACGCCCTCGACGACCCGGGCTCCCCACACCACGCCGCTCTGCGGGACGCGGACTCGATCGAGGGGATGCCCGTGGTCGCGGCGGACCTCCACTCGGCGCTCCCGGCGATCGTGGCCGGGATCCTCGCGACGCGCCCGACGGCGCGGATCGCCTACGTGCTCACCGACGGCGCGGCGCTCCCCGCCGCGTACTCCCGCACGGTCGCGACCCTCCGGGAGGCGGGACTCCTCGCGGCCTGCATCAGCGCCGGACAGGCCTTCGGCGGGGACCACGAGGCCGTCAGCGTGCCCTCGGCCCTCCTCGGTGCGCGCCATGTGGTCGGGGCCGATGTCGCCATCGCGATCCAGGGACCCGGCAACCTCGGCTCCGGCACCGCGTGGGGTTTCTCGGGCGTCCAGGCGGCGGATGCTCTCAACGCCGCGGGCGCGCTCGGCGGTCGTCCCGTGGGGGCGCTGCGCGTCTCCGGGGCGGACCCCCGGCCACGTCACCGGGGACTGTCCCACCACAGCTCGACCACCTACGGACGGCTCCTGCACGTCCCGACGACCTTCGCGCTCCCCCAAGCCGCCGAGGACAGCGCTTTCGAGCTGTCTGTGGCAGAACAGCTCGAGACATCTGTCGTGGGCACGGCACGGAGGCGGGGCGTCGCACACGAGGTGCACGCGATCGCCACCGACGGCCTGCACGTCGCGCTCCGCGACCTGCCCGTGACGCTGTCGACCATGGGGCGGGGCCTCGACGAGGACCCCGCCACCTTCTGCCACGCCGCGCTCGCGGGGCGCGCGGCGGCGCGGTTGATCCCCGGAGCCGAATCGCCCGGCGCGTGACGGGAGCGTTCCGTCCGCGCCCGGGGGTGGCGGTGGACGTCGGGATCGACGGATCGTGGGCGCGTCAGGCCCGGGGGCCCGGGGTCTCCCCGAATGCGTGCACGAGCGCCGACAGCCTCCGCGCGTCGGCGATGCCGCGCTGGCCATCGGCCCGCTGCAGGGCCATCGTGGCGAGCGTGTCGCCGTCGGCGAGGTCCAGGTGGGCCCAGGGATCTCCCTGAGGGAAGCTCACGGCCACCACCTCCGCCCACTCCAGCCGGCGACTGCGGAACAGGTTGCGCACCAGCAGGTGGTCCGGGGCGGCCGTGACGCGCACGGTCGCCTCGCGGTAGCAGAAGAAGAACACCGCGAGCCCGACGGCGAAGAAGCCGAGGCGGTCCACCGCCGTGAACGAGGACGGCACGACGAAGGCGGCGACGGTCATCGCGGCGAGCACGAGACCTCCGATCGCGAAGCCCGCCACGCGGGCCTGCCGGGCACGGAAGACGACGATGCCGTGGCCTCTTGCGGGGCTCTGCCCGGCACGGGGCCCTGGCTCCTGCTCAGGGCCGATCCCGGGACCTCTGCCTGGTGCCACGTCAGATCCGGCAGGCCTGGATCGCTGTCACGAGGATCGCGCGAGCGCCCACCTCGTAGAGCTCGTCCATGACCTGGTTGGTGCGGCGCCGCTCGACCATCGAGCGCACGGCCGACCAGTCGCGGCCGTGCAGCGGGGAGATGGTGGGCGACTCGAAGCCGGGCGTCACCGCGACCGCGCGCTCGACGAGCGCGGTGGGGATGTCGTAGTCGATGAGCACGTACTGCCGGGCGACCAGCACCCCGCGGATGCGACGGATCAGCACCTCGAGGGTGTGGGCGGCGTCGTCGACGAGCTCGAGGTCGGGTCGCGAGAACAGCACGGCCTGGCTGGTCATGATCGGGTCGCCGAAGGTCGACAGCCCCGCCTCGCGCAGAGTGGTGCCCGTCTCGACGACGTCGGCGATCACATCGGCGACGCCCAGGCGCACCGAGCTCTCCACGGCGCCGTCGAGGTGCACCACCGAGGCGGAGATCCCGAGACCGTCGAGGTGGTCGGCCACGAGGTCCTCGTAGCTCGTGGCGATCCGCACGCCGTCGAGCTCGGCGACGGTGCGCTGGTCGCCGTCGGGAGCGGCGAAGCGGAACGTCGAGCGGGCGAAGCCCAGCTCGAGGAGCACATCGGCCGCCGTGCGGGAGTCCGCGAGCATGTCCTGCCCCGTGATCCCGACGTCGACCGTCCCGGAGCCGACGTAGACCGCGATGTCCCGCGGACGCAGGAAGAACAGCTCGACGCCGTTCTCCTCGTCGACGAGGACGAGCTCCTTGGCGGAGCCCCGGCGTCGGTAGCCGGCTTCGTGCAGGAGGTCGGCGGCGGGTTCGGACAGGGCGCCCTTGTTGGGCACGGCGATGCGCAGCACGGTTCCTCCTGGTGCGACGGTGTGGGCGGGTGCGGCCCGGTGCGGGGCGCACGACGCGACCGCCCGCGGTCCGGATGCCGAGGCATGCGGCCCGCGGGCGGCGGCGTTCAGAGCTTGCGGTAGACGTCCTCGAGCGAGATGCCCTTGGCGATCATCATGACCTGGACGTGGTAGAGGAGCTGGGAGATCTCGAGCGCCTGGTCGTCCGGCGTCTCGTACTCGCACGCCATCCAGACCTCCGCGGCCTCCTCCACGATCTTCTTGCCGATCGCGTGGACCCCCGCATCGAGCTCTCGGACGGTGCCGGAACCCTCGGGGCGGGTGGCGGCCTTCTCCTGCAGCTGGGCGAACAGGCCCTCGAAATCGTTCACCCGTCCAGGGTATCGGCTCCCGGGCCCGCGCCGTCGCGCCGTCCCATCGACACCCGCGGGTCGGGCATCACGGTCTCGATGGACACGCGCTCGCGCTGGTTGCGGACCCTCCACCACACGAAGAACCCGGTGAGGGTGAACACGCCGTAGAACACGTACATCAGGGCGCTCGCGTAATAGCCGGCGCTCAGCAGCAACGGCACGCCGACGATGTCGACGGCCACCCAGATGAGCCAGAACTCGACCCAGCCCTTGGCCATGCCGTACGTGGCCAGGAGGCTGCCCATGAAGATCCAGGCATCCGCCCAGACCGGCGGGTAGGAGCCGAGAGCCGAGAAGATCGGCGTGAGGGCGGCGGTGCCGCCGACGAGGCCGACGATCAGCAGGACGCGGGTCCGGCCGCCGGCCCAGACGGGCTCGACCGCGCTGCCCGTGCCCTGGCTCGCCTGCCGCCAGCGGTACCAGCCGTAGATGCTCGTGGCGATGAACATCACCTGCCGGCCGGCCTGTCCGAGCAGGTTCACCGGGTTGGGGGTGCCGAACACGGTCCCCAGGAACACGGTGAGCAGGAGCAGGTTGCCGATGATGCCCACCGGCCAGGCCCAGACCTTGCGCCGCATGCCGCCGAAGGCGCTCAACAGGCCGAAGACGTTGCCGATCACCTCGCGCCAGAGGATGAACTGCCCTCCCGCGAACTCGATCCGCGCGTCGAAGAGCCACTGCAGGATTCCCATGTCATGTCCTTTCCGTCCGGGAGCAGTGACTCCGGGGGAAAAGGGTCCTGACCGTGCTCCGGGCGCGCGCTCGCGCACCCCGAACACGGGTGCAGGACGTGCGCCTCTCATCCAGACTCTGACTGTCGGTGCCGGAGTTCCACCGGCTCCACCGCACGGATGCGGGTCGCGGACTATCACCGCCGGTTCGGACTTCCACCGACCCCGGAGCACGTCACTGATGTGACGGAGGGACTCTACCCCCGCCGCGACCAGGGGATGGACACGGCGGTCATCCGCTGGACACGGGCGTTCACGCGTGGGCGGCGCCGCCGCAGAGGTCCAGGTGCGCGTCGGCCAGCTCGCGGAGCCGACGGATCTCGGCGGCGGCGTCGTCGGCCCGGTAGATGGCAGAGCCCGCGACGAACACGTCGGCGCCGGCCTCGGCGGCCAGCTCGATGCTCTCGCGGTTGATGCCGCCGTCGACCTGGACGGACAGCTGCAGGTTCGCGGCGCTGATGGCGGCACGGGTGCGCCGAACCTTGGGCAGCATCTCCGGCAGGAAGCTCTGGCCGCCGAAGCCGGGCTCGACCGTCATCACGAGCACCATGTCGAACTCGCCGAGGATGTCCAGCAGCGGCTCGACGGGGGTGGCCGGACGCAGCGCGACCCCCACCTGGACGCCGGCGCGGCGCAGCTCCCGGGCCAGACGCACGGGCGCGGCGGCGGCCTCGAGGTGGAAGGTGACGGACTCGGCACCGGCCTCGGCGTAGGCCAGGGCCTCGCGATCGGCGTCCTCGATCATGAGGTGGGCGTCCAGAGGGACGGGACTGCGCCGTGCCATCTGCTCGACCATGCTCGCGCCGAAGGAGATGTTGGGGACGAAGTGCCCGTCCATGACGTCGATGTGGGCCCGGTCGGCATCGGCGATCCGATCGAGCTCCTCCCCGATCCGCATGAAGTCGCAGTTCAGCACGCTGGGGTTGATGCGGGCCGCGGGCGGGCGCGGCGATCCGGAACGGTTCATGAGGGATCCTCCTTCGTGGCCACGGCTGCGGGACCTGCGGGGAGGCGTCGCAGCAGGGCGATGTACATGGCGTCGGTCCCGTGCACGTGCGGCCACAGCTGCACGCCCGGGCCCGCGCCGAGGTCGGTGTCCCGGGCGGCCGGGAGCAGCCCCGCCGCGACGGCGGGTCGCGCGTCGAGCTGCTCGACGTCGTCCCGGCGTCGCAGCAGGTCCTTGACGACGAGAAGGGTCTCGGCGACGTGGGGGGAGCACGTCACGTAGGCGACAACTCCCCCGGGTGCGGCGGCGTCCAGCGCGCTGGCGAGGAGCTCGCGCTGGAGGACGCCGAGCTGTCCGATGTCCCCCGGGGTGCGTCGCCACCGGGACTCCGGGCGACGCCGCAGCGCGCCGAGGCCAGAGCACGGCACGTCGGCCAGGACCCGGGAGAAGCGATCGGGCAGGGTCTCGCCGATCGTCCGGCCGTCGGCCGTCTCGGTCTCGATCTCGGCTCCGGCCTCGACGAGCGTCCGCACGGCCCGGTCCACGAGCTCGGTGCGGTGGGGCTGGAGCTCGACGGCCAGGAGGTCGGCGTCGTGGTCGACGGTCAGCCCGCCCAGCAGGGCGGTCTTGCCGCCGGGTCCTGCGCACAGGTCGAGCCAGTGCTCGCCGCGGACGGTCGCCTCGTCGGTCACGAGGTCGTCGGCGCCCAGGGCGAGGGCGAGCGCCATCAGCTGCGAGCCCTCGTCCTGGACCGCGGCCCGCCCCTGCCGGACGGGGTCGATGCTGCCGGGATCCCCCGAGGGCCACGACGCGGCGAACGTGGAGAGGTGCCCGATCGAGGCGCCGCAGTCGATCAGCTCGTCGAGGTCGGTGAGCCCGGGGCGCATCACGAGGGAGACGGCGGGTGCGGTGTTCTGGGCGATGAGCAGGTCCTCCAGCTCCCCGCGGTCGCGACCGTGGGCGCCGAGGGCGTCGCGCAGGGCGCGCACCACCCAGGTGGGGTGCGAGTGGACGATCGCGAGGTGGGCGATCTCGTCGTCCTCACGGGCGGGGGCGACCTGGGTCAGCCAGGAGTCGCGGTCCTTCTCCCCGATCCTGCGCAGGACGGCGTTGACGAAGGAAGCGGAGCCTGCGCCGACGACCTGGCGGGCCAGGGCCACGGTCTCGCTCGTCGCGGCGTGCGGGGCGACCTGCATGTCCAGCAGCTGGTAGGCGCCGAGCCGGAGGACGTCCAGGACGGCGCCGTCGATCTTGGCGAGGGGACGGTCCACACAGGCGGCGATGATCGCGTCGAGACGGCCCTGGGCGCGCAGCGTCCCGTAGAACAGCTCGGTGGTGAAGGCCGCGTCCCGGCCGTGCAGGTGGTGGCGGCGCTGGATCCGCGGCAGGGCGAGGTTGGCGTAGGCGTCGTCCTCGGCGACGGCCCGCATGCCCTCGTAGGCGGCGAGCCGGGTGGGGGTCGCCGAGCGCGAGCGCTCGGAGGGTCGGTGCTCGGAGCGGCCCCGGCGAGGCCCCTGTCCACCGCGCGATCCCGAGCGGGTGCGGCCGTGGTCATCGCGACGTGGACCGCGTCCGGAGCCTCCCCGGGAGGCGTCGCCGCCGCGGGCGTCGGGTCCGCCGCCATGGCGCTCGGGGCTCATCGTGCCTCCCCCTCGGCCTCGGGATGCACCGCGAAGGCGGCGTCCGCGGCCAGGCCCGCTCCGCGGGACCAGTCGACGGCCCGCATCGGCCGCTTCCCCGGGGGGACCACGGTCGCCAACGCGAGCGGGAGGTCGCCGGTGCCCACGAAGAGGGCTCGCCGGGTCGCCGCGAGGCGTCCCGGTGCCAGTGTCAGGTCCGCGGGCGCGGGGGTGTCCTCGACGCCGAGCACCTTGACCCGGGCTCCGTCGAGCGTGGTCCAGGCCCCGGGGTGCGGGCTCATGCCCCGCACGTGCGCGGAGACGGCGTCTCGCGGCAGGGACCAGTCGATGCCCGCCTCCGCGGGGGTGAGCTTGGCGGCGTGGCTCCGCCCGGCCTCGGCCTGGGGTGTGAGCACGGCGGTGCCGTCGGCGATCGCGTCGAGGGAGCGCACGAGCAGGCCCGCGCCCGCCAGGGCGAGGCGGTCCAGGAGCTCGCCGGAGGTCTCTGTGGGGCCGATGACCGCGGGCTCCTGGAACAGCACGTCCCCGGTGTCCATGCCCTCGTCGAGGCGGAAGGTGGTCATCCCGGTGCGCGGGTCCCCCGAGAGGACCGCGCGCTGCGCGGGGGCGGCGCCGCGCCAGGCCGGGAGCAGGGAGAAGTGCAGGTTGATCCACCCGTGGCGCGGGACGACGAGCGCTCGCGGCGGCACGAGGTTGCCGTAGGCGACGACGGGGGCGGCGTCGGGGGCCAGGTGCTCGAGGTCCTCGATGACCGCGGGGTCGCGCAGGCTGCGGGGCGTGAGCACCTCGATCCCGGCCTCCTCGGCGACCACGCGCACGGGACTCGGCGTCAGCCGCCGACCTCTGCCGCTGGGGGCGTCGGGGCGGGTGAGCACGCCCACCACCTCGTGGTCGCTCGCGAGCAGGGCACGGAGGGAGGGGACCGCGGCTTCGGGGGTTCCGGCGAAGATCAGACGCATGATCCCCTCATCGTACGGGGGCGGCGCTCAGAAGACGTCCGGGGGGTCGACCTGGACCCGTAGCGATCCCCCGGCCTTGCGGGCGCTGCGCGAGGCCACGCCCGCGCGCAGCACGGCGAGCAGCTCGCGCGAGCGGGACGGGTCGATCCGCACGACGGCCCGGGTGACGGTGCGGTCCCCTTCTCGCACGTCGTCGACCGGGCCCAGGACGTGGGTCCCGTCGGGCAGCGGGGTGTCCTCCAGGAATGCCCGGCAGGCCTCCTTGTCGCCGCTGATCTCGGCGACCTTCGAGAACGGGGGCAGGTCCAGGGTGCGGCGGTCCTCCAGCACCCGGTCGAGGAAGGCCGCGGAGCGGTGCGCCACGAGGTCCCGGATCGCCGGGAGGGTGGAGGTGCCGACGATCAGCACCTCTCCCCCGTCGTCCGCCGTGCGCACGAGGGCGACCGCGTCGGACCACCGGCGCACCGCCTCGACGTCGGCGTCGTAGGCGGCGCGGGCGAGCATCGCGTCGGCGTCCAGGAGGAGCGCCGCCGCGTAGCGGCCGGTGGGCCAGGGCTCGGCCCCGGGGGTGGCCACGACGATCGCCCCGTCGGGCACGTCGTCGTCGGCGACCGCGCCGTGCGCGCCCCCGGCGACCCGGAAGGGGACCTCGGGGAAGGCGCGGCGCAGCTCCTCCGCGGTGCGGGTCGAGCCGATCACGACGGCACGGACCTGGGTGCGGTCGCACTCGGGGCAGCGGTAGCCGTCCTCGCGGCGTCCGCAGACGCGGCACACGAGGGGGCCGCCGCGGCCGGCCTGGGACAGGGGGGCCGCGCAGAGCGGGCAGATGCAGCGGGTGCCGCAGAAGGTGCAGGCGATCGCCGGGGCGTACCCGCCCCGCGGGACCTGGACCAGCACGGGTCCGCGCGCCAGGCCGTCGCGGATCACCCGCATCGCCTCCTGCGGGAGTCGGGACCGGCCGGAAGGCCCCTCCCGGTCGCGCAGGTAGTCGTCCATCGCCTGGATGCGGGGTCGTACCTGCCGCACGGGTGCGGGCACGGGTTCGAGCATGCGCAGGTACCCCGTCCCGGCGAGGTGCGCCTCGGTGGTCGAGCGCGCGGCCGACAGCAGCAGCAGCGCGGCATGCTCCTCCGCGGACCGGCACTGCAGCACGGTGAGCGTGTGCGGGTAGGGCGCGCGGGGCTCGACGAGGAGGTCGTCGGCGCCGTCCCACAGGATCATGAGCGCGAGGTCGCGCACGGGGGCGAACGCCGCCGAGCGGGTGCCGATCACCGTGCGGGAGGCTCCGCGGAGGATTCGGAGGAAGGCGCGGTACCGCTTCTCGGGTCCGTCCGCGCTGGCCAGCACCTCGTGGGGGATGCCCTGGGCGGTGAGCTCGGCGGAGAGCCGGTCGACGTCGCGCTGGTCCGGCGCGACGGTCAGGGATCCCGCGCCGTCGGGGAGCCCGCGGAGCGCCTCGGCCACGGTGCGGGTCCAGGCGTCGACGGGTTCGAGCACGATCCCGGCGCGGGGCACGGGACCCTCGGGATCACCGGCGCGGGCCAGGAGCGCTTCGGCACCCCGGTAGCGGGTCAGGATGCCCGCGGGATCCGGGGCGGTCGTCGGCTCCGCGTCCTCAGCGGTCGCCCCGGGGTCCTCGGTCTCCCCTGCGTCGGCAGAGCCCGTGGAGTCCTTCGCGGCGTTCGCGCACCGGGTTGCCCCCACGGCCGCCGCGGGCTCGGCCTGCCCCGCGGCTGCTGCGCGCTCGGCCTCCTTCGCGGCTGCTGCACGGTCCGCCGTCTCGGCACGGGCGTGCCGCGGGGGCAGCGCCAGGCGCAGGACGTCGCCGACGGTGCCGGCGCAGCGGGCGGCGACGTCGGCGCACACGCGCAGCAGGTGCGGCGGCAGGACGACGTCCTCGGACAGCAGGCGGCGCAGCGGCGCCAAGGGGCGGTCCGTCGTGGCGTGCGCCCGTCGGGCCACCACGATGCCGTCCATCTCCTGGCCCGAGAAGCGCACCTTGACCCGCATGCCGGGGCCGGCGGCCGCGGTCTCGGCGGTCACGGCGTACTCGAACGGACGGTCGAGGTGGGGCAGGGGCCCGATGAGGCGCACCTCGGCCACGGGATCGGTCGGGGCCAGCTCGAAGCCGGCGGTCGTGCGCGGGCGGCCGTCCGGCCGGCCCGCTCCCGCGTCCGTCGAGGAGCGGGAAGGAGCGGCGCGGGCCGGTCCAGGAGGCGGATCGAACAGCCCCTCCTGGCCGACACCGGGCATGCGCAGGCCGGGCCTGGTCAGGGGTGGTGCACGGCGACGAGGTCGCACACGAAGATCAGGGCCGCCCCCGGGGCGATGACGGGCGGCGCGCCGCGATCGCCATAGGCGAGGCTCGCGGGGATCTCGAGGCGGCGGCGGCCGCCCACGCGCATGCCCTGGACGCCCTGGTCCCAGCCGGCGATGACCTGTCCCACGCCGAGCTGGAAGCGCAGCGGCTCGCCGCGGTTCCAGGAGGCGTCGAACTCGTCGCCGCTGGCATGGGCGACGCCCACGTAGTGGACGTCGACGACGTCCCCGCGGCCGGCCTCCTCGCCGTCGCCGACGATCTCGTCGAGGACGACGAGCTCGGTGGGGGCCTCGGTCCCGGGGAACTCGATCTCGGGCTTGCTGCGATCCATGGGGGTCCTCTCGGTGTGTGGGGGGTCGGGCCGTGTCCGTCAGGCGGAGACGGGCGCGACGGCGTCCAGGATATCGGCGACGAAGATGAGGGTCTCCCCGGCGAGCTCGCTCTGGCTGGTCCCCTTCTCGCCGTACGCCTCGGCGGGCGGGATGACGAGCAGGAGCTGGCTGCCGACCTTCTGGCCCGCGAGCGGTCCGTCCCAGCCGGCGATCACCTGCCCCTGCCCGAGGACGAAGGCGAAGGGTGCACCGCGCTCCCACGAGGAGTCGAAGGAGCTGCCGTCGGAGTACTTCCATCCGGAGTAGTGCATGACGAGGGTCTGGCCGGCCTCGGTGACCGGTCCGTCCCCGGCGATGGTCACCGTCGCGACGGTCGACGTCGGGGCCGGAGCGCTGGGAGCGCCCTCGAGCTGCGGGACGCCCGAGCCGTCGAGGGTGAACTGCGGCTGGTCGGCGGGGGGCGGGGTCGCCGTGCCCTCGGCGCGCGGCAGCACCTTGGAGACGATGTCGGAGACCTGCACGATCGGGACGGCCTGCCCGGTGGAGTCCTGGACCTGTCCGAGCATGACGAAGCGGCTGCCCACCGTCGCGGTCTGCAGGAAGTCGGCCGTCTCCTGGCCGTTGGCCTCGGCATCGGCGGCGAGGATGTTGGCCGGCGCGCCCTGCCACGCGGACTGCAGCACCTTGCCGTCCTTGGCACCGAGGTACGCGGTGTGCAGCGCCACGACGTCCCCGGCGGCGATGGCCGCACCGTCGCCCTGGACGACGATCTTGGACGCGGGCTCCGTCACGGCCAGCGGCGCGGTGAAGGTGACGGTGGGCTCGGCGCCCACCTCCCCGCTGACCGTGACGCCGTCGATCGCCGCGGCACCGGAGGCGCTGGGGCCCGTCCCGGAGGTGTCGTCGCCCCCGCAGGCGGCCAGGCCGATGGCGGTGCCGGCCGCAAGGGCGGTGGTGAGCAGGGTGCGGCGTCGGATCACAGGTGGTGCCTCTCGTGGGGTGTCGGAGCGTGGCCAGCGTACGGGAGCGGCCGGACAGGCGGGCTCAGCCGGCGGCGCGGATCTTCTCCAGCAGCGCCGTGACCTCAGGGGTCGAGGTGGCGAAGGGGTCGAGCACCTGGACGGGCATGGCGCCCTGGTGGGTGAGGCGCATGGTCGTCCAGTCCACGACGTGGTCGACGTGGTGCTCGATCGCCGCCGTGACGACCTGTCCGCGCAGGTGGGCGCGGGTGGTCGTCGGGGCGACGGTCCGGGCCGCCTCGATCCGTTCCTCGGACAGGACCGAGGGCGCCAGGCCCCGCCGGCGCAGGGCCGGGAGGAGCCCGGTCCAGGCGTCGAGGTCGTGGTAGGCCAGGTCCAGGCGCTGGATGGTGGGATCGCCCAGGTCCACGCCGCGTCGGGCGCCGACGTCCGCGAACAGCTTCTCCTTGATCGCCCAGTCCAGCTGCGTCGAGGCCCAGGCCCGGTCCCCGGTCGTCACGGCGTCCAGGGCCCGCTGCCAGGTCTCGAGGGTCGGGGCGTCCGCATCGTCGGCGACCGCGTGGACCTGGTCGAGGTAGCGCTGCTGGATCTCGGCGGCGGGCAGGGTCCGCCCGTCCTCGAGCTCGAGCGGGGTCTGTCCCGTGAGGTCGCGGGCCACCGCGCGGATCGCCGTGATCGGATCCTTCAGCCGCAGGTCCTGCAGGGCCCGGCCGGACTCGATGAGACGCAGCACGAGGTCGGTGGTGGCGAACCGCAGCCAGGTGGAGACCTCGGACATCGTGGAGTCCCCGACGATCACGTGCAGCCGGCGGAATCGCGTCGCGTCCCCGTGGGGCTCGTCGCGGGTGTTGATGATGGGCCGGGTGCGGGTGGTGGCCGAGGACACGGCCTCCCACATGTGGTCGCTGCGGCGGGAGAACACGAAGCGGGGCCCGTGCTCGTCATCGGTGACGACGCCCCCGGCGCCGGTGATCATCTGCCGCGTGACGAGGAACGGCAGGAGGCTCTGGGGCAGACGCGTGAACTCGCCCCGCCGGTCCACGAGATAGTTCTCGTGGCTGCCGAAGGAGTTGCCGGCCGAGTCGACGTTGTTCTTGAGGAGGTGGATCCTCGCGTCGGTGCAGGCCTCGGTGAAGGCCGCGTCCGCCTGCTCGGCGAGGTCGGCGAGGATCCGCTGGCCCGCCTGGTCCTGGGCCACGAGGTCCCACCAGTCGTCGCACTCGGCGGTCGCGAACTCCGGGTGGCTGCCGACGTCGAGGTAGAGCCGCGCCGCATTGGGCAGAAAGACGTTGGAGGAGCGCCCCATCGCGACGACGGGGCGGAACAGCTCCCGCGCGGCGGACTCGGGCTCGAGGGCCCGGGTGCCGTCGGCACGCACGCACACGAGGCCGTACTCGGTCTCGAGGCCTCCCACGCGGCGCTTCATGAGGTCACTGACCGCCCTTCTGCACGAAGGACTTCACGAAGGTCTCGGCATTGGACTCCAGCACGGAATCGATCTCGTCGAGCAGGTCGTCGCTGGAGTGCACCGAGGCGAAGGTCTGGCCGCCGCCGGTCGCGCTGTCGGTGCCCGGGGTGTCGTCGTCGCCGGGGCCGGAGCCGTGGAGGGACTGCTGGGTCATGGTCATGCTCCTTCGAGGGTGGGGTCGGTCCTGGGGTGCGCGACGTGGGATGTCGGGCGGTCAGACGTCGAGGGGGTCCGCACGGGAACGGGGTGCGGCCTCGCCGGAGGAGGCCGGCGTCCCGCCCTCCTCGCCGATCCGCCGCAGGGTCGTGAGCACCTCGTCGACGGGGGCCCACGGGTCCACGCCGTGCTGCGCGCACCAGGCGGCGCTGCCGAGGGTGGGCTCGGCCATGCGGATCCGGAGCGCCGCGTCGGAGCCCTCGAGGGTCAGCACGTCCCAGCCGGCGGAGGGGACCGCGTCCGGATGGGCGCCGATGAGGGCGCCGCGCAGGTGCGCGCGGGTTGTGGCCGGGGGTGTCGCGACCGCCCGGGCGGCCTCGTCCTCGGCGACGAGACGTCGGACGGCCCCGGAGTCCCGGAGGCGGGCGTAGAGGCTGCGCGCGGGGCGCAGGTCGCTGAACTGGAGGTCGATCGCGAGCAGGCGCGGGTCGCCCCAGTCCAGCCCGTGGCGGGACCGGTAGTGCTCGAGCAGGGACAGCTTGGCGGCCCATTCGACCCGGTCCGCGGCCAGCAGGGGGTCCTCGCCCAGCAGGTCCAGGAGCTCGGCCCACTGCGCCAGGACATCGGCGGTCTCGGGATCGCTCGTGTCGGCCCGGGGTGCGATCGCCGCGAGGTAGCGGCGCTGGATGTCGAGCCCGGTGAGGTGCTCGCCGTCGAGGGTCTCGACCGTCGCGGCGAGCGTCGGGTCATGGCTGATGACGTGCACGGCCTCGACGGGGTCCACGAGCCGCAGCACGGGCAGGATCGGCTCCCCCGTCCGCCGCTCGGCCTCGAGGGCGGCGAGCACGAGGCTCGTCATGCCGAGCTTGAGGTAGGTGGCGGTCTCGACCTGGGTCGCATCCCCGATGATCACGTGCAGGCGCCGATGCCGCCGGGCATCGGCATGCGGCTCGTCCCGGGAGTTGACGATGGGTCGGTTCAGCGTGGTCTCCAGGCCCACCTCGGCCTCGAAGAAGTCGGCGCGCGAGGAGATCTGGAAGCCGGGCCGCTGGCCCTTGGTGCCGATCCCCACCCGGCCGGCGCCCGTCAGCACGCTGCGGGTGGCGAAGAAGGGCACGAGCGCCGCGACGACGTGCTCGAAGGGGATGTCGCGGTCCAGGAGGTAGTTCTCGTGGGTGCCGTACGAGGCGCCCTTGCCGTCGGTGTTGTTCTTGTACAGGGCGATCGAGGGCACCTCCTCGATCGCGTCGAGGCGCCGCATGGCCTCGATGGCGATGAGTTCGCCGGCCCGGTCCAGGACCACGGCCTCCCGGGCCCTCGTGACCTCCGGGGAGGAGTACTCGGGGTGGGCGTGGTCGACGTAGAGCCGGGCGCCGTTGGGCAGCACCGCGTTGCCGACGGCGCGCTGCACGGCCCAGTCGAGGATCTCCGCATCGCTGCCGCCGGGCGCACGCTCGGGGGCCCGCAGGGGCACGTCCGCATCGACGCTCGGGACGTCCGCCCCGGGCAGGTCGAACATCGGCACGTGCGCGTCGCGCACCGCGTCGGTGAGCTGGCTGGGATGGGCGGCGGCACGGGTCAGCTCGAAGCCCCGGGCATCCCGCAGGGGCGTCTCGTCGCCGTAGTCCCAACGCACGCGGGCGCCGCGACGGGAGGGGTCCTCGCCCAGCAGCGCATAGGCGGCGACGGCCAGGTGGGAGAGCATGATCGAGGACGATGCGCCCGAGGTCGAGCGCGCCTCGACGTCGGCGTGCAACACCCCGAACTCCGTCTCGATGCCCATCACCCGGCGCGTCACGAGCGCGGGCGCGGATGCCGTCTCTCCCGGCGAACCCTTCGCCGGGGGGACCTCCGAGCCGGGTCCCGCGGTCCCCGGGGTCGTGGCGACGCTCATGCCCCGGCCTCCTGCCGTGCACGGGCCTCGCCGTGGACGGGTGTCACCTTCTCGACGCGGCGGCCCCGTCGTCCGGAGATCCGCGCCCAGTCGTCCGGGTGCGCGCCGGAGGGCAGATCCTCGTTCTCGGCGAACTCGGTCGCGATGGCGGCCAGCACGTGCGCGGAGCCGATCCCTTCCGGATCACCCGCCAGAGTGTCCTTGACCGCGTTCTTCTTCGCCCGGTCGACGATGTTGCGCAGGGTCGCGCCCGAGACGAAGTCCCGGAAGTGCAGCGTCTCGGCGCTGCCGTCGGAGTACTCCAGCCGCACGAAGGCGGTGTCCGGGCCGTCCGCGTACAGGGTCCGGACGGCGAGGTCCAGGAGCACCTCGCGGTCCTCGCGCAGCGGCACGGAGCCGTCGAGGTAGAGCCCGAGGATCTCGCGGGCCGAGGAGGCGTCGGGGCGCTGGACGCGGATCTTCACGTCGAGGCGTCCGGGTCGCAGGATCGCCGGGTCGATCATGTCCTCGCGGTTGGAGGCGCCGATGACGATGACGTTCTCGAGGCTCTCGACGCCGTCGATCTCGGCGAGCAGCTGGGGCACGATGGTCGTCTCGACGTCGCTGGAGACACCGGTCCCCCGGGTGCGGAACAGCGACTCCATCTCGTCGAAGAAGACGATCACGGGGTTCCCGGAGCTCGCGCGCTCCCGCGCCCGCTCGAAGACCAGGCGGATCGACCGCTCGGTCTCCCCCACGTACTTGTTCAGCAGCTCGGGGCCCTTGACGTTGAGGAAGGAGCTGCCGCGCAGCGCCTCGGTGACGTCGACGCCGCGGGCCTCGGCCGAGCGCAGGGCCAGCTCGTGGGCGACGGCCTTGGCGATCATCGTCTTGCCGCAGCCGGGGGGCCCGTACAGGAGGACGCCCTTGGGCGGGCGCAGGCCGTAGCGTCGGTAGAGATCCTGGTGCAGGAACGGCAGCTCGACGGCGTCGCGGATCGCATCGATCTGCTCGGCGAGCCCCCCGATCTGCTCGAAGGACGTCTCGGGGACCTGCTCGAGCACGAGGTCCGTGATCTCGGCGCGCTCGATCTCCTCGAGCACCAGCTGCGCCTTGAGGTCGACGAGGACGTGGTCGCCGGGGTGCAGGGCGGTCTCCGCGAGGACGCCGCTGCGACGCAGGGCGCGCTGGTCGTCCTGCGCGACCTGGACCAGCACCCGGGCATCGGGCAGGTCCTCGAGCACGGTCACGACGCTGCCGGCGTTCTCCCGCGCCACCTCCTGGACGGCCACGAGCGACTCGTTCAGGCGCAGCTGCGCGCCGGATGCGAGCGTCGCGGGGTCGAGCTCGGGGCTCGTGGCGATCCGGAGGCGGCGTCCGTTGTGGAGCACGTCGACGGTGGTCCCCTCCGCGCGGGCGAGGAACGTCGCGTAGGAGTTGGGCGGGTCCGAGATCCGTTCGAGGTCGGTCTTGAGCTGCACGATCTGCGCGCGGGCGGACCGCAGCCCCGCGACCAGGCGGTCGTTCTGGGCGGCGTACTTCTCGAGCTCGGTGCTCAGGTCCTGATAGGTCTTCACGATGTCCGATCCTCGGTGACGACGGATGGCGGGAGCGGGACGTTCAGCGGTCGCGTCCCTGACGGATGTCGCGCAGGGCGCGCTTGATCTTGCGGGGCGCGATGCCGCGCTCGCCGATGTCCTCGGGCGTCCAGGTGCCCTCGGAGCCGCCGAACCCCTCGTTGTCCGGGTGGGCCAGCTCCTCGGCGAGCTGGGAGCCAGGGGCCGGTCGGCGCACGCGCGTGAGCGCCGGGGTGCCGTGGGCGGTGCGGCGCGCGGTGAGCAGGAAGCCGGTGTGGGCGTTCATGCGGTGCTCGGGGCGCACGGCGAGGCCCTCGAGGTGCCAGGGCCGGACGAACGACTCCCAGGCGTCGGGCTCGGTGAACTCGCCGTGGGCGCGCAGCGCCTCGGCGGTCCGGGAGAGCTGGGTGACGGTGGCGACGTACGCGAGGAACACGCCGCCGGAGACGAGCGCCGTCGCGGCCGCGCCGACGCACTCCCACGGGGCGAGCATGTCCAGCACGACGCGGTCGGCGCAGGGACCGTCGGCCGCGAGCTCGAGCGCGGTGTCCTGGAAGTCCCCGGTGCTGAGGGTCCACGCGGGGTGGGTGCCGCCGAAGTACGTCTCGACGTTCAGGCGCGCGACCTCCGCGAAGTCCTCACGGCGCTCGATCGAGTGGACCGAGCCCTCGGGGCCGACGGCCCGCAGCAGTGCGGTGGTCAGCCCTCCGGAGCCCACGCCCGCCTCGAGCACCCGCGCGCCGGGGAAGATGTCCCCCCACATGAGGATCTGGGCGCTGTCCTTGGGGTACACGATCGCGGCGCCGCGCGGCATGGACAGCATGTAGTCGGCGTACAGCGGGCGCATCGCCTGGTAGCGGGTGCCGTGGGAGTCCTCGACCACGGTGCCGTCCTCGGCGCCGATGAGGTCGTCGTGGCGCAGGACCCCGCGGTGGCTGTGGAACTCGCCGCCCACCTTCAGGGTGATCGTGTTCATGCGGTGGCGTGCGTCCGCGAGCTGCACCTTGTCGCCGGCCACGAAGGGTCCCGTGCGGTCCAGTCTGGGGCCGGGGGCCGCGGGAGCTGTCCCGGGATCTGTCGAGGTCATGGATTCCAGTCTACGGTCGTGCGCCCGGGGCCCGGGGATCCGTCCCGGGGTGCAGACGCGCGCCGACCTCGGCCGTCGCGATCGAGCCGAGGACCCGTCCGTCCGGATCGACGACGAGGTGCTCGGCTCGGCGGTCGGCCATGAGGTGGTCCACCAGGGCGTCCCCGTCGACGGTGGAGGGAACCCGGCCGACGAGCCCCACGGGGCGCGTCACCGCGCCGATCGGGGTCGCGGCCCGGGAGGCCAGCGGCACCGAGGCGAGCGCCACGGGATCCACCCGGTGTCCCTGGCCCTGGGCGTCGAGCACGAGGACGGTGCGCGGGTCGACGGCCGGGGGCACGTCCGCGGTCGTCGCGGACTGCGGGAGGACGACGACGGGCCGCGTGAGGTCCCGCACGTCGAGCCGACCGATCCGGTCCTGCGTCTGCGCGCCCTGCAGGGCGGCGGAGGCGCCCCGCCAGAGGGTTCCCGCGATGATCACCGCCCACAGCACGACGATGATCCCGAACGTCCCCTGCGACTGCGAGAGCCGCCACAGCGCCAGCAGGACGACGCCGACGGCGATCGCGCGCCCGATCCAGGCGGTCACGACCGTGCCGACGGAGCGTCGGCCGAGCACCGCACCCAGGATCCCCTCGACCACGCGACCGCCGTCCATGGGCAGCCCCGGGAGCAGGTTGAACACCGCGAGCCCGACGTTGAGCACCGCCGCGTAGAACAGGAACGCACCGGCGGCCCCCTGGCCTCCGACGGCCTCGACCCCGGCGAAGGCTGCGAGCGCGAGGAGCCCGTTGACGACGGGCCCGGCCACGGCGATGAGCGCGGAGGGCAGGGGGCCGATGTTCCGACCCGTGTACTGCGTGTGCCCGCCCCACAGCGTGAGCGCGATCTGCTCGACCCGCGCGCCGAACGCCCGGGCCAGCACCGCATGGCCGATCTCGTGCAGCAGCACCGAGACGATCATGAACACGCCCACGGCGACGGCCAGCAGCACGGTCCCGGTGGTGTCGGCGACCCGTTGGGCGCTGAGGTTCGGGTAGACGAGGACGGCGAGCAGCCCGATCGTCAGCAGGGTGCCGCCGGAGACCTGGAGCCGCGGGAGCCTCCTGTCGGGCGTGCGGGTGGCGTCCACGGCGTGCTCCTCGGTGACTGCGGTCCTCACGACGGCCACCGTGCACGGGCGGACGCATCGCGCTGCCGCGTGCGTCGCGCCCGCGGGAGGCACGATGCTCCCGCGGCGCGTGGGTCGGCGTGACCGCCGGGACGGGGGACCTGCTGCTGTCGTCGCGCCGGGTCTGCGGTCGCGGTGTGTGAGCATAGCCGCAGGTCCCGTGGGACCACTGGGTGCGGGCTGCGGACGCCTATGATGGACCGACCGGGCGGTCGCCGATGTGCCGTCCGGATCGTGCGCCTCGCGCACCGAGTCGGGACCGGAGGACGGACAACGGATGCAGCCGCCTGAGACGGGACGCCGCGGGAGGCACCGCGGCGAGGGTCCCACCATCGCGATCGCCGCGTTCGGCGGATGGAACGACGCCGGAGAGGCCGCGACCGGTGCGATCGCCCACCTGCTCGCGATGTGGCCCTCGCGCCGGATCGCCACCATCTCCTCGGAGGAGTACGTCGACTTCCAGGTCAGCCGCCCCTCGATCCGCACGACCGAGGACGGCAACCGGGTGATCGACTGGCCGGACACGACCGTCGACCTCGTGACGACCCCGCACGGCGGCAAGATCCTGCTCGTCGAGGGGCCCGAGCCCTCCATGCGCTGGAAGGCCTTCAGCGCCGAGGTCATCGAGCTGCTGGTGCGTCACGGCGCCACGACCGTGGTGACGCTCGGCTCGCTCCTGGCCGATGCTCCCCACACCCGTCCGCTGCCGGTCTCGGCGAACATCGAGCCCGGGATCGACGACACGGTCGACGAGGACGCCTACGAGGGACCGATCGGCGTCCCCACGGTGCTGGGCCGCGTCGCGGTCACCGCGGGCCTCCGGTCGGTGGCGGTCTGGGTGCAGGTCCCCCACTACGTCTCCCAGAACGCCTCTCCCAAGGCCGTGCTGGCACTCATCCGCGCCCTCCAGGACCAGGTCGACGAACCCCTGCCGCTCGGGGAGCTCGAGGACGAGGCGGCCGCCTGGCAGCGCGGGGTCGATGAGCTCGCACGGACCGATCCGGACGTCGCCGAGTACGTCGAGCGCCTCGAGCGGACCCAGGACGCCGCCGAGCTGCCCGATGCCACCGGCGACGCGATCGCCCGGGAGTTCGAGCAGTTCCTCAAGCGTCGCCACGACGACGACTGAGTCTCCTCAGGGGTTCCCCGCCGACCGGGCCGAGGCCCCGTGCGGAGTGCCGGGGTGCCCCGGCCAGCCCCGATCCCGCTGACCGGCGCGGGTGCTCGTTGAGCTCAGACCTCCGCGAGCTCGATCCCGAACAGGGCGTCGACGGCGAGGTCCACGCGATCCGGCGCGCCGTCCTGCTCCACGGGAGCCGGTGACACCGCGGTCCCGGCATCCTCGTCCGCCCAGGCATCGAGCACCGCGATCGCCCGGGGGGTGTCGAGGTCCTCGCGCAGGGCGGCGCGCAGCGCCTCCACGACGTCGGGGCGCACGATCCCGTGCGCGGCATCGCGCGACGCCGCAGCGCGATAGGCGGCGAGCCGGGACGTCCCTGCGCGCAGCTCCTCGTCCGTCCACTCCCAGTCGGTGCGGTAGTGATGGGCCATGAGCACGAGGCGGATCGCCATCGGATCGGTGCCCCCCGCGACCAGTCGGGAGACGAACACCAGGTTGCCCTTGGACTTGCTCATCTTCTCGCCCTCGTAGGCGACCATGCCCGTGTGCGGGTAGATCGTCGCGAAGCCGCTGCCGATGGCCGCTGCGTGGGAGGCGCTCATGTCGTGGTGGGGGAAGACGAGGTCGCTGCCTCCGGTCTGGACGTCGAAGGGCATGCCGAGGGCCTCCTCGGCGATGCACACGCACTCCACGTGCCACCCGGGACGACCGCGCCCGAGGACCCCCGCCTCCCACGACGGCTCGCCCTCGCGCGCCGCGCGCCACAGCAGAGGATCGAAGGGATCACGCTTGCCCGGGCGGTCGGGGTCGCCGCCGCGCTCGGGGAAGACCTGCGCCATCTCCTCCCGGGACCAGCCGCAGACGTCGCCGAGCGTCCCCGTGCGGGTGATGTCGAGGTACCAGTCCTGCCCGTCGGCGTCCGCGGTCTCGACCTGGTAGGCGAACCCCGCGTCCCGGATCCGGGTGACCAGGGCGATGATCCCGTCCATCGCCTCGCTCACGGAGCGGTAGGTGTCCGGGGCCACGACCCGCAGGGCGGTCATGTCCGAGGAGAACAGCGCCGACTGGTCCGCGGCGAGGTCCTGCCAGGCGATCGCGTCCCGATCGGCGCGCTCGAGCAGCGGGTCGTCGACGTCGGTGACGTTCTGCGCGCTGCGCACACGGACGCCGCTGTCGAGGAAGGCGCGGCGCATGAGGTCCGCGGCGACGTAGGTCGCGGCGTGCCCCATGTGCGTCGAGTCGTACGGGGTGATCCCGCACGTGTAGAGCCGGACCAGCCCGGGGGTGAGGGGCCGGACCTCCTGGATCTCCCGTGACCGGGAATCGTGCAGGCGGACGGGGAGACCGCTTGCGGGCAGGGGGGCGACGACCGGCGATGTCCAGCTCTTCACCGCTCGATCCTATGCGGGGGCCTCGTCCGAGGACGGCACCGACGGGGTCGCGTATCCCTCACTCGGCCGGCCGTCAGCGACGATGCGCGGTCTCGTCCTCGTCGTCGCCCTCGTCCTCGTCCTCGTCCTCGTCATCATCCTCGTCGTCGTCGTCCTCGAGATCGTCGAAGTCGTCGAAGTCGTCGAAGTCGTCGGCATCATCGTTGTCGTCGTCCTCGTCGTCCCCGTCGAAGACGATCAGCGGAGTGGCGACGTCGTACGCCTCGAAGAGGGCGTCGTCGTAGGTGTCGAAGGCCGAGGTGAGCTGGTCGGTGGCGGCTTCGAGGGCGGGGTCCTCGTCGCCCCGCGAGGCGGCGGAGGCTTCGTAGTGACGTTCGAGGGCGGCGATCAGAGCTGCGAGGGCGGCGCGCGGATCCGTGGTCATGATGGGAAACCTACCGCGTCCGAGCGCACAATGGACACCCTCACGGGCCCTGCCGGGGCCCGATCCCCTCCCGGAAGGAGAACCATGTCCACCTTCTCCTCGCTCCCGCACCCGCGACCGTCGGTGCAGCACGTCTCCGCGCCCTCGGGGATCACCGATCTCCCGATCGAGCGCGGGCGCCGTCCCGAGGACTACGAGTTCCAGATCGTGACCATCCCGCCGCGCGTGTCCATCGGCGCCGTCCGCGCCGGGCTCACGGAGAAGGCGGAGTACGGGCGCTGGGAGCTGGCTCGCACCCGGCTGTACCTCGGAGGTGGCAAGAAGGTGTGGCTGCGGCGTCGCATCATCCGCGTCGCCTCGACCCTGGGGCGCGACGCGGCGGCCTGACGCGGTCGTCCACAGCGCCCGCGGCGCTCGCTCCTGGGCGCGGGTCCTCTGCTTGAATCGGACCGTGACCCTCAGCGCCGTCCCGCTCCCGGCGCTGATCGCGCTGCTGGTGGTCTACCTGCCCCAGGCCGTGGCGCTGTCGGTCATCGACGTGCGCGAGCACCGGCTGCCCAATCGCCACGTCCTCGTGCTCTCCGCGTCGATCGCGCTGGTCACAGCGGGGGTGGCCCTGCTCTCCCCGCCGGCGCGCGGTGACGTCGTGCTCGCGCTGGTGACGGGGCTCGTGGGCGGGGCTCTCGCGGTGTGCATCGCCCTGCTGTCGCCGTCGCTGCTCGGCATGGGGGATGCCAAGACGATCCCGGCCGTGCTCGTGACCACGTGCCTGCTGGGCTGGGACGTCCTGCTCTCGGGGCTCCTGGGCACGGCGATCCTCGGTGGGGTCTGCGGCATCGTGACGCTCCTGCGGACCCGCGACGCGCGGGCGGCCTTCGCGTACGGCCCGGTGCTGCTGGCGATGCCGGTGGTCGGCATCGCCCTCGCGCCGTGGATGCGCTCCGGTCTCGGCCTCTGAGGAGAACCCCTGCCCCGTGCGCCGGGCAGGGTATCTTCTGGATCACAGTGCTCGTCCCGGCAGCCCCGAGGAGACCCCGATGTCGTATCCCGTGCCCCCGGCTCCCGGCGGCCCGCCGTACGGCGGCGGGCAGGAGCCCGGCCAGCAGCACGGCGTCCCCGCGTACGGCACCCAACCCTCGGGCCAGGGCGCGCAGCCTCAGGGGCACGGTGCGCAGCTGCCGGCCTTCGGCGCACAGCCGCAGGGGGCGGCCGGATCCGCCTCGGGGTTCGGGAGCGCACCGGGCGGGCCGACCCCACCGACCCCGCCGAAGCGGCGCTGGGGCATCTGGGTGGCCGTCGGGTGCGGGTGCCTGCTCGTGCTGGCCGCGATCATCACGATCATCGCCGTGACCCTCGTGAACTCGGGGGGCGAGGAGGAGGACCCCACGGCGCGCGGGACGACCGCGACGTCGTCCTCGCCGACGGAGCAGTCCACCTCCGATGCGCCGCCGACGACCTCGCGCACCGTGGCGACGACGACCAGCCAGGGTCCGGCGCCGGTGACGCCCGAGGACCTGACCGCCGCGGGCCAGACCATGGTCGACCTCACCAAGGCGCTCATCCACGGTGACGTCGAGGGGATCTGCAGGACGGTGCTGAACCCCATCACGAAGCAGCCCTACCAGCCCTCCGAGATCAGCCTGTGCACCAACCAGATGCAGCAGTACGCCGGCGGTGGCACCGAGGAGCAGAAGCGGGCGATCGACACCCTGACCCCGGACCAGGTGATCACCCGGGCCAACGACGACGGGACCATCACCGCCGCGGTCGCCAACACGCAGACCGAGTTCACCCTGCGCCGCGGCGCGGACGGCGGCTGGTACGTCGATCTGTCGACCTCCTGAGGGCCCGAGCCACCATCGCCCGAGCGCACGACGCGCCGCCGGGCACCGCACGTACCACGGGTGCAGGAGCGTCAGCGCCGGGGCGCCCATGCACGCGTGCTCGAGCGCACCACGAGGCGCACGCCGGGCGCGCTCGGAGGTGCGCCCTCCACGGACGTGATGTAGCGGGCTGCGACCATGCCGAGCTCCCCGAGCTCGAGGGACATCGTCGTCAGACCGAACTGCTCCCCCACGCGGGTGCCGCCGATCCCCGCGACCGAGAGGGTCTCGGGCGCGTGCAGGCCGGCGTTCCAGAGCCCGGCCACCACGCCCACGGCCACCTCGTCGTTGGCGCAGACGACGGCGTCCGGCAGCCTCGACCCCGCGAGGAGCTCGCCCATGGCCGAGCGTCCGCTCTCCTGCGTGAGCCCGCCGCGCCCCAGCACGCGGGGCGCGCCTCCTGCGGCGGTGATCGCGGCGGTGTACCCGTCGATGCGCAGACCAATGCTCGCCAGCCCCGGGAGATCGCCGATGAAGGCGATGTCCCGGTGGCCGAGATCGAGCAGGTGCTCGGTGAGGCGCCCCCCCGCCGCCACGTTGTCGACGACGATCCTGTCGGCCGCGAAGTGTCGTGGGGCAAGCGCCACGACCCGTGTGCCCTGTGCCACCGCGGCATCGACCTCCCGCGCGAGGCGAGCTGTCCCGGGGGCGCCGTCGATGTCGCTCCCGCAGAACACGATGCCCGCCGCGCGGTGCTCACGGAGGAGCTCGAACTTCAGGCGTTCCTGGCCCGGGTCGCGATCGGTGTTGGCCACGATCGTGACGAAGCCCAGCCTGCCCGCCTCGATCTCGATGGACCGGGCCAGCTCCCCGAAGTACGGGTCGAGGATGTCGCTCGTGATGACGCCGACGATGCTGGTGCGTCGGGCCCTCAGAGCCCGAGCGGGAGCGCTCGGGGTGTATCCCAGCTGGGCCGCGGCTGACCGGACACGCGCTTGGACGGCCTCGGACACAGGATGCCCGACCGCGGATCCGTTCAGGGCCCTGGATGCCGTTGCCACCGAGACGGACGCGAGGTCCGCGATCTCCTTGAGGGTTGCCACGGCGCCTCGCGTCCCGAACGATGTCGCGCTGATCCGGGAGCACCCCTTGACAGCCTGCCGGTCCTGATCCTCGCGTGACGGCAATCGTTTGCCATCCGTCCGCACTCGCTCTCGCGGTGGATGGACAACGTTTGCCACACTCGATGACGAGACCCGGAGGACGCTGACAAGGCCGAGGACCGATACGACCTGATCGTGGTGGGGGCGGGGGCGGGCGGCCTGGCTGCCGCCCATCGCGCCACCGAGCTCGGAGCCCGCGTGCTCGTGCTCGAGAAGGCCCGGAGGATCGGCGGATCCGCCGCCCTCTCGGCAGGGATCCTCTGGACCGCACCCGACCTGGACGTGCTGCGGCGCATCCAGCCCGACGGCGATCCGGTGCTCGGGCCGCTCCTGGTCGCGGGCTACGAGCGCGCCGTGCAGGACGTGCGGGACGCCGGTGTCGCCGTGAGCGAGGAGTGGGACGACCACCTCGAATGGGGCCGCGCGTGCAAGATCGACATCCCGGGGCTGTTCGCGGCCTGGTCGAAGAGCGTCGTGGCCGCCGGCGGGAGCATCCTGACCGAGGTGCGGGACGTCGACCTCGTCCAGGGTGACGACGGCCGGGTCACCGGAGCCCGCTTCGTCCACGACGGTGAGCGCATCACGGCGCAGGCAGGATCCGTGGTCCTGGCGACCGGCGGCTTCCAGGGCGATCCCGAGCTGACCCAGACGTTCATCGGACACGGAGCGGACACGATCGGCGTGCGGTCCAACCCCTGCTCGGTCGGCGACGGCTTCCGCATGGGTCGCGCGGCCGGCGGCGCCGCGAGCCGTCATCTCTCCACCTTCTACGGCCACACCCTGCCCAGTCCGCTCCCGGTGATCCCCGAGGTGTTCCTGCGCCTGACCCTCTACTTCTCCGCGTACGGGATTCTCGTCAATCGCAGCGGGCGCCGGTTCACGGACGAATCCCTCGGCGACGAGGTCTCCGACCAGCGGCTCCTGCTCGAGCGCGATCACCGCGGCGTGCTCATCTGGGACGACTCCGTGCAGCGCGAGCGTGCCCTCGCCGAGCCGTACCCGAGCGGCATGGTGCTCGATCGCTTCGCCGAGGCCCGCGCGCTGGGTGCCCGTGCCGCCGAGTCCGACACCCTCGAAGGGCTCGTCGAGCAGGTCTCGACGTGGGGAGTCGACCGCGCGGCGTTGGCACGGACCCTGGCCGACTACTCCCGTGCCGCCGACGGTGATGAGGACATCGCCCTGGATGCGCCCCTCCCGGAACGCCCGAGCCCTCTGCACCGTGCTCCGTTCCGCGCTCTCGAGGTCCAGCCGTGCATCACCATCCCCTTCGGCGGGCTCCGGGTCGACGGCGATGCCCGGGTTCTCGACCGTGACGACCGCCCCGTCCCCGGGCTGCATGCCGTCGGTGCCGATGCCGGGGGTGCGCAGGATCTCCGCTACGTCGGAGGCATCGTCTTCGGCCTGGTGTTCGGACGCCGTGCGGCGGACGCCGCCCTCCGGTCCCCGGCCGCGAGGCCCGCCGGCGCGGCGGTGGGCGCATGAGCACCGCCGCGATGATCCCTGCCATCGCGTGGCACGGTCCCGAGGACCTGCGCCTGATCGGTCGTGAGGAACGACCCGTGGCCTCGGACGGCCTGCTCGTCGAGGTGGCCGCGATCGGGATCTGCGGGACCGATCTCCACCAGTACCACGGAGACGACGGCGGGACGGACCCGGGCACCGTGATCGGGCACGAGTTCGGCGGGGTCGTCACGGCGGTCGGCAGGGACGTCGCTGCCTCCTGGGACATCGGGGAGGTCGTCGCGATCGACCCCAACGCGGGCTGCGCGGCGTGCCCCGCGTGCATCGCCGGTGCCGCCGCGACGTGCCCCCGACGCGAGCTCCTGGGAGCAGGTCGTGACGGCGGACTGGCCGCGAGGGTCGGCATCCCCGCCCATCGCGCCGTCCGCATCGCAGGAGATCCCGATCCCCGGGCCGCGGCACTGGTCGAGCCTGTCGCCGTGGGGGTCCACGCCTGTGCCCGTGCGGGAGTCCGTGCGGGTGAGAGGATCGGGATCATCGGGGGCGGACCCATCGGCGCGGCATGTGCCAGGGTCGTCCGCGAGCTCGGGGCGCGACCCGTGCTCATCGAGCCCGACGCGTCCCGTCGTGCGCGGCTCGAGGCGTGGGGGGCCGAGGTGACGGCGCCGACCGACGTCGCGGCTCGGGACTGGGACCGTGCGATCGACACGGTCGCCCACGCCGCCACCACCCCGGCGGCGCTGGATCGGCTGCGCCGGGGCGGGACCCTGTGTCTCGTGGGCCTGGCGGGCGGCACCACCCTCTCCGCGCGCACCTCCGTGGTCCGCGAGGAGCTGACGGTGCTCGGCTCGTTCTGCTACGACCGCTCCGAGCTCGAGGCCTCCGCGCGCATCGTCGCCGTCCACGGGCTGGACACCATCCCGGTCGACTGCCTCCCCGGCCTCGACGCCGCACCCGGTGTCATCGCCGCGCTGGCGGCCGGGACCCTCACCTCCGGCAAGCCTCTGATCATCCCCTGACCGACCACCCCCCGCCCGCTTCGGGCATCACACACCCCACCCCACTGGTTCTGCGATGAAGGAGACCACAGTGAGCACGACCCTCGACACCGATCGACCCCCCACCGCCAAGAGCACCAGCCCCCTGCGCGCAGGCGTCGCCGCCTGGGTCGGCGGCGCCCTCGAGTACTACGACAACTACGCCTACGCGCTGGCCACGGCCCTCGTGTTCGGTCACGTCTTCTTCCCCGACGACGGCGCCACGGGCACGGTCGCCGCCCTGGCCACCTTCGCGGTGTCCTACTTCGCACGCCCGGTCGGGGCCGTGCTCCTGGGCCACGACGGTGATCGCGTCGGACGCAAGGCCGTCCTCGTGATCATCCTGCTCATGATGGGCATCTCGAGCTTCCTCATCGGGCTTCTCCCGACGTATGAGCAGGTGGGCATCTGGGCGCCCGTGATGCTCGTGGCACTCCGGATCGTCCAGGGGATCTCGGTGGGAGGTGAGACCGCAGCGGCGGCGACCCTGACGGTCGAGGCCGCCGGCGAGAGCCGACGGGGCTTCTTCACCTCGTTCACGTCCAACGGGATCGTCTCGGGGTTCGTGCTCGCGACCCTCGTGTTCGTCCCCATCTCGGCGCTGCCCCAGGAGGCGCTGGACACGTGGGGATGGCGCGTGCCGTTCCTGCTGAGCGCCGTGGTCACGGTCGCCGGGCTCGTGATCCGCTCCAAGCTCTCGGAGTCCGAGGCCTTCGAGGAGCACGGGAACGAGGACGAGCTCGTCAAGATCCCGGTCGTCGAGGCGCTGCGCACCCACTGGCGGGCGATCCTGCGGGTCGTCGTCTGCTCGCTCGCCTTCGCCGTGGACACCGTCGTCAAGGTCTTCGCGCTCGCTCTGGCGACGAACGTGTACGGGATCGCGTACTCGACGATGCTGTGGGTCCTGCTGGTCGGGCACGTGCTGGCCCTGGCGACCCAGCCCCTGCTCGGGATGCTGGGGGACCGCGTCGGGCGCCGTCCGGTGTTCATCGCCGGGAACCTCGTGTGCGCGAT
The DNA here is from genome assembly GCF_052378625.1 of Brachybacterium sp. AOP25-B2-12. Lineage (NCBI taxonomy): Bacteria > Bacillati > Actinomycetota > Actinomycetes > Micrococcales > Dermabacteraceae > Brachybacterium > Brachybacterium sp. AOP25-B2-12. Next base: position 53,755 of record NZ_JBQSXW010000001.1, read on the forward strand.
CATGCTGCCGCTCTACCTCGCCTCGATCTCCGCGGGCGATGTCCCGATGATGTTCCTGACCGGTGCGCTCTCGGTCGCCGGCGGCTACGCCTGCATCAACGCCACGTATCCCGCGATGTTCGCCGAGATGTTCTCGCTCAAGGTCCGCCAGACGGGGATGGCGCTCGGGCTGCAGGTGGGGCTCATCGCGGCCGGCCTCGCGCCCAGCATCTATACGGCGCTGACCGCTGGGGACCCCGGCAACTGGGTGCCCGTCGCGGTGATCGCAGGGGCCATCTGCATCATCGCCTCCCTTGCCGCGCTGACCGCCCGGGAGACGGCCCACACCCCACTGCTCGAACTGGGCGATCGGCCCCGTGCCGAACGCGGCGAGAGCACCACCACGACCACCGAGGAGTCCGCATGAGCACCAAGCGACCGACCGACCGAGGGCCCCTGCGGGTCGGGATCGTCGGCTGCGGGAACATCGCCGACAACCACTACCGCGCCTACCGCGGCATCCCGGGTGTCGAGGTGATCGGCGTGTGCGACGTCGACGCCGCACGTGCCCGGGCGTTCGCCGACGAACGCGGGATCGCGGGAGCGCACGGGTCGGTCACCGAGCTCCTCGACAGTTCGCCCGATGCGATCAGTGTCTGCACACCGCACCCCACCCATGAGGTCGTCGTCGTCGAGGCCGCAGCGGCCGGCGTCGCGATCCTCTGCGAGAAGCCCATCGCGGCAGACCTCGCCGCGGCAGAGCGGATGATCGCCGCGACCGCCACGGCGGGGGTTCGGTTCGGCGTCGTGTTCCAGCGACGCTTCTGGCCCGGCATGCAGAGGCTGCGGGCCGCGATCGACGACGGCAGGTTCGGGCGTCCGATGCTCGCGCACAGCCAGATCCTGCTGCACCGCGGCGCCGACTACTACGAGGCCGCCGCCTGGCGCGGCACCTGGGCCGCCGACGGCGGAGGGGTCCTCATGACCCAGGCCATCCACAACCTGGACCTTCTGCAATGGTTCCTCGGCACGCCTGTCGAGGTCAGCGCCAAGGCCGGCACGTTCGTGAACTCGGGGCTGATGGAGGTCGAGGACATCGCGGCAGCCCTCATCACCTTCGCGTCCGGAGCGGTCGCGACCGTCACCGCGACGGTGGCCGCCCAGCCCAACCTCGGAACCCGGCTGACCGTCACCGGCGAGACCGGCGCCACCGCCGTGCTGACCGAGTATCCGGAGGGTGCGGACGCGGTGCCCGAGGTCTGGACGGTCCGCGGTGAGGAGTCCCTCTCCCCCGTTCTCACGGGTCACCTGCTCCCCGATCTCGGCGTCGCCGAGGTCAACGCCCGCCTGCTGCCGCTGCATCGCCGGACCGTCGAGGACGTCGTGGACGCCGTCCGCACCGACCGGGACCCTCTGGTGACGGGTGCGGACGCCTTGGCGTCCCTGCGGATCGTCCGAGCGGTCTACGACTCGGCGCGTACCGGCCTGCCCGTGACCATCGGACATCCGGACGCGCCCGCGGCGTTCGAGGGCATGCGTCCCGCGACCGAGGGCGTGCCCTCGTGAGCGTGTCCCGGCTGAGCCTCAACCAGGCGACCTGCCGCCCCTACGACCTGCGCGAGACCGCGGAGGCCGCGGCCCGGCACGACATCGGATGGATCGGGCTGTGGACCGATCCGGTCGCGGATCTCGGCGTTGCGCCGACCAGGAAGCTCCTGGCGGACACGGGACTGTCCGTGAGCTCGCTGTGCCGGGTGGGGTTCTTCGCCGACAAGAGGGGCGGTGACCTCCGCACCGCGGTCGACGGCGTGCGCCGGGCCATCGCGACCGCGCACGAGGTCCAGGCCCTCCAGCTCACCGTGATCGCGGGGGGCCTGCCGCCCTGGGACACCGACATCGCGTCCGCGGAGTCCCGTGTCCGTGACGCATTGGCCGTGCTGGTCGAGGACGCCCGCGCGGCCGAGGTCCGGCTCGCGCTCGAACCCCTGCACCCGCTGTTCGCCACGAGCCGGAGCATCGTCACGACTCTCGCCCAGGCTCTTCGGGTCGTCGATCCGCTGCCCGTGGACGCCGTGGGCCTGCTGGTGGACGCCTACGCCGTCGCCTGGGACCCCGACCTCCAGGCCTCACTCCTGCACGCGGGCCCCCGCCTGGCCGGCTACCAGGTCGACGACTTCGCACTGCCCCTGCCGGTCCCGGAGAACATGCACGGACGCCTGCTGCCCGGGGACGGGGAGCTCGATCTCGCCCGCATCACAGGGGCCGTGCTCGCGGCGGGATACACCGGCCCGATCGAGGTCGAGGTGTTCTCCGAGGAGCTGTGGGCACAGGACCTCGACACCATCGTGCATCGCACCGTCGCGTCGTACCGACGGTCGGTGCTGCCCACGCTCGCTCCGCTCGAAGGGATTCCCGCATGACCACCGACACGCGCACCACCATCACGGTCCCCACCGCCGAGGGACTTCGGCGGCTCCAGGTCCCCGAGCCCGGCCGGCTCGTGACGTCCACCGCGCCCTCCCGCAGTCGAGTGGTGTACGCCGCAAGCCATGTGATCCCCGTCGCCGCCACGGCGAGCACGGCCTCCTCCGAGATCGACTGGGAGGCGACCCTCGCCCTGCGCCATCGGCTGTGGGACCTCGGGCTCGGGGTCGCCGAGTCGATGGACACCGCCCAGCGCGGCATGGGGCTGTCCGCGGCCATGGCCCTCGAGCTCGGCGAGCGGACCCTGGCGGAGGCCTCGTCGCGCGGCGGCGCGGTGGTCGTCGGCATCGGGACGGATCAGCTCGGCGAGACCGCCGTGACCCTTCAGGACATCATCGGCGCCTACCTCGCACAGATCGAGCGGATCGAGGACGCGGGAGGATCCGTCGTGATGATGGCCAGCCGGCACCTGGCCAGGACAGCGCGGTCCGCCGATGACTACCTGCGTGTGTACGGCGCGGTGCTCGACGGTGCCCGGCGTCCCGTGGTCCTGCACTGGCTCGGGCAGATGTTCGACCCGGCTCTCGAGGGGTACTGGGGCAGCCGCGACCTCGACGCCGCAGCGGACACGGTGCTCGAGCTCATCGGGTCCCACCGCGGTGCGATCGCGGGGATCAAGATGTCGCTGCTCGATGCCGCTCGGGAGGTCGCCGTGCGACAGCGGCTGCCCGCCGGCGTGCGGATGTTCACCGGGGACGACTTCCACTACGCCGAGCTCATCGCCGGTGACGAACAGGGGCATTCCGACGCGCTGCTGGGAGCCTTCGCCGCGATTCCCCGCTTCGCCTCCGCCGCGCTCGCGCGCCTGGATGCCGGTGACGTCGACGGCTTCCGCGCGATCCTGGATCCGACCGTGCCGCTGTCCCGGCTCGTCTTCGAGTCCCCGACCCGCTTCTACAAGGTCGGGGTGTCCTGGCTCGGCTACCTCTCGGGGGACCAGGGACACACCCGGATGCTCGGCGGGCTCGAGACCGGCCGCAGCCCGGAGCACCTCGGTCGGCTTCTGTCCGAAGGGCTGAGGATCGGCCTGTTCGAGGACCCGGAGCTCGCCGCCTCGCGCGCCGGGGCATGGTTCCGCGGGATCGGTCTGTGACGGCCGGCGCGTGCCCGCCGGCCGATGGCGCGGCTGCCGGTGACGACCTGCCGATGCGGGTCCTCGTGCTCCCCGACAAGTTCAAGGGAAGCCTGACGGCCGCCGAGGTCGCCGACGCGATCGGCGCGGGGATCCGGGATGCCGAGCCCGACGCGCGGATCCGGACCATCCCGATCGCCGACGGCGGTGACGGGACGCTGGACGTCCTCGTCGTCGCGGGAGGCGTCCCGCACGACGTCCCCACGACCGGCCCTCTCGGAGATCCGATCACGGCACGCTGGGTGGAGCTCGACGATGGCACGGCCGTCGTCGAGCTCGCCGCCACGGCAGGACTGCAGCTGGTGCCGACGCGGACCGCGAGCACGGCGTGGCGTGCGAGCACGGCAGGGACGGCGGCCGTGATTCGCGACGTTCTGGACCACGGCCTCCGGAGGATCGTCGTGGCTGCTGGGGGTGTCGCCAGCACCGACGCCGGCGCGGGACTGCTCATCGGGCTGGGAGCGACCGCTCGGGACGCGGACGGCGGGGTGCTCGCGGAGGTCGAGGAGCTCGACAGGGTCGACGAGATCGACCTCGGATCGCTCGACCCCCGCCTGAGGTCCGCACGATGGATCGTGGCGACCGACGTCAACGCACCACTGCTCGGTCCCATGGGCGCGGCTCGGCTCTACGCCTCCCAGAAGGGTGCTGACGCCGCAACCGTCGAAGCGCTCGAGGCGCGAGGGTCCCGGTGGGTCCGAGCCCTGGAACGCGCGAGCGGGCGACGACTCTCCGCTCTTCGACGAGGTGGCGCTGCGGGAGGGGTGCCCCTCGCCCTGGCGGCCGTCGTGCCCGTCGACCTGCAGGGCGGACTGGCGTGGCTCGCGGAGCGGCTCGACCTCGCCGGAGCGATCGCGCACAGCGACCTCGTGATCGCGGCCGAGGGCCGTCTCGACCGCCAGAGCCTGCAGGGGAAGGCCCCGGTCGCCATCGCCGAGCTGGCACGGGCGGCCGGGGTGCCGGTGATCGCGCTCGTGGGCGCCCTCCACCTGACCCCCGAGGAGGTTGCGGCCGCAGGCTTCGCATCTGCCCACGACCTGGTCTCGATGACCGGTGACGTGCATGAGGCGATGCGACGGGCGGCACCTCTGGTGCGGGAGCTGGCAGCGACCGTGCACACAGTGATTGTCGAGGCGCGCACCGTCCTGAGGCGCGGTGCATCCGCCGGGTCGGTCCTGGGGTAGCGTCCGGGCCCATGCGCACCCGGTTCGACCACCTGCGCACGGAGGACCACGAGCACGTCGGGTACCTCGAGATGACCGACGACGATCTGTTCGTGCCCTACGACCTCCTGCACCGTCGCCGCGGCGAGCCCTCCGAGCTCGAGGTGGCCGAGGCCGCCCTGGACGAGCTGGGGCTGCGTCCGCTCGCCGAGGAGTGGCTGCTGGACGTCCCCGGCGAGGGCGAGGTGCGGGTGCGGATCCTCGAGGTCGACCGCGAGCGGGCCACGGTGGCCCGCACGATCGACGGCGGCTCGCTCCACGTCGCCACGACGATCGACCTGACCCGCACCCTGCGGATCACTCTGCCCGCTGCGGGACTGCATCCGGCTCCGCGACCTGGGCGCCGCGCTCGGTGGGGTGACGCGACCAGTATGCGGCCAGCAGCGAGCCGGAGACGTTGTGCCACACCGAGAACATCGCGCCGGGCAGGGCGGCGACGGGATTGAAGTGCTGGGCGGCGAGCGTCACCGCGAGCCCGGAGTTCTGCATGCCCACCTCGAAGGCCACGGTGCGCCGGGCGGCGGCGTCGAGCCCCGAGAGCCGGGCGGCGCCGTAGCCCAGCAGATAGCCCGCGAGGTTGTGCAGCACCACGGCGACGAGGACCACGCCCGCGACCGCCATGATCGAGGCCGCGGCGCCGGAGACGACCGCGAGGACCACCAGGGCGATGCCCGCCACGGACACCAGCGGCAGCGCCGGGGTCACCCGCTCGATGAACCGCGGGAAGAGCCGGCGCAGCACCAGGCCCACGACGATCGGGGCGAGAACCACCTGCAGGATCGAGACGAGGAGGCCTCCGGCGTCGACGGGGAGGTAGTGCCCGCCCACGAGGAGCACCAGCAGCGGCGTCAGCACCGGGGCCAGCAGGGTCGAGACGGTCGCCATCGCGACGGACAGCGCGACGTCCCCCTTGGCGAGGTAGTTCATGACGTTCGAGGCGGTGCCGCTCGGGCAGCAGCCGACGAGGATCACGCCGATGGCGAGCATCGGCTCCAGGTGCAGCACGACCGTGAGCAGCCAGGCGATGCCGGGCATGATCACGTAGTGGGCGACGGTCCCGATGAGCAGGGCCCACGGGCGCCGGGCGACGATCGCGAAGTCGCTCCCTCTCAGCGTCATGCCCATGCCCAGCATGATGAGCGCGAGCAGCCAGGGGACGGCGGGGGCGAGCGGGGTGAACGTCGCCGGGGTCAGCAGCGCGAGACCGCCGGCGGCGAGGACGATCACGGGGGTCAGCGTCGCGGACCAGCGGCTGAGGGCGCTGAGACCGGGGGCGGGATTCTGCTGCGGCATGGGGAGGCCTCCTTCGGGACGGGCCCGAGGTTACGCCTCCGTAGCTTCCGTGGCCACCGCGGATCGTCCCGCGATACGGAACACGCATCCCAGGGGACAGGACTGCCCAGGTCGCGCCGCGGTGTCGTCCCGCGCCGGCGTGCTCAGAGGTGGAGTCGTCGTGCCAGCTCGTGGCGCACGTCGCGGATCCGGGACAGGTGCAGCATCGAGAGCGCGACGAGGCTGACGATCACGCACAGCACGGAGGGCAGCGGATCGGTGACCCAGCCCAGCGCGAGCAGCACCAGCGGCGTCAGGCCCATCAGCACGGTGGGGCCGCTGTGCAGGACGTGGTCACCCAGCTCGATGCGCAGGAGCCGTGCGGTCACGAGCACCGCGATGACGGCGCACGCGGAGACGATGGGCAGGGTGTACGTCAGGGACCAGCCGTGCCAGCCGGTGAGGTAGTCCCAGTACACGCAGACCGGGCACACGAGCAGCACGAGGTACAGCGCCACTCGCGTCACCTCACGCCGTTCCCGGACGGCGATGAGCGTGAGCAGCCACAGGGTGCTCAGGCCCAGCCATACCGAGCGCAGCACGCCGATCCCGCTGCTGCCGGCCCCCAGGAGCAGCTGGACCGCGAACGAGGCGACGATCACGCCCAGCGAGACGAGCAGCAGCACGCGCAGCAGCCGTCGGCGCGAGAAGACGAGGGGGACGGTGGGCAGGGGATCGGGCGACGGGGTGCCGTCGGTGGCCCCGCCGCACAGCGGGCAGCGGGTCCATCGGCCCTCGATCCGCACCCGGCACGCGGGACAGCGCATCACGGCGCTCCCCCCGGCGCCTCGGCGAGCTCGGCCTCGGAAGTCCTGGCGGCCGCGATGCTCACGTCGATGCCCCGCGCCGTGAAGGAGCGCACGAACTCGCGCACGTGGTCGGTCTCCAGGAAGGGCGAGGTGAAGCTGATGGTGAGCCGGCCGTCGTGGGACATGCTGCAGAACTGCGGCCGCGCGGCGGAGACCTGGAGGTACAGGCGCCGCACGTGCGCCTCGCCGGGCTCGGGCAGGGTGACCCGTCCCATGTTGGAGATCGCGACCGTCAGCCCGCGGTTGTTGATGCGGTTGGCCAGCCCCAGCCCCAGGTCCTTGAGGGGCCGCGGGACGATCCGCAGCAGGGGCGACTGCTGCAGGCGCATCAGTGCGCGGACCCGCGCCTCGAGGGCCTCAGGGGTGATCTGCGCCCGCAGCTGCCCCTCGAGCCCCTGGGCAATCGCGCCGACCGTGTCGGCCCCGAGGCCGTAGGTGTGCTCGACGCGCGCGGTCGCGAAGAAGTTGCGCGGCGAGGTCGACGGGAAGAACTGGCGGAGATCCACGGGCACCGAGACCGCGACCGTCCGCCCGTGGCCCAGCCCCCCGGCGGCGATCCGCACGGATTCGACGAACACCGCGGTGAGGTACATCGTCAGCGAGACCTGCTCGGCGCGGGCCAGGGCCAGGACGTCGGCGGCGGGCATGGTCACCTCGACCAGCCGGGTGCGGTGGTCCGGGGTGCGGGTGCCCGAGGGGCGGTGCACGCGGCGCAGTGCCCAGCGGCGGGCCGTCGCGATCCGGGCGCGACGGCGCCCGGACGACGGCGCGGCCCCGGGAGGCTCGGCCCTCGGAGCTCCGGGGCTCGCGCGATCGGCGGGCGCGTCGCGTCGACGGCGTCGGAAGTACCGGGTGAAGCCGTCGGCCACGAGCGAGCGGGACAGGTCCACCGGAGGCGCTCCCGGTGCTCCCTCCGGGCCCGGCTGCACGAGCGGGATGCCCTCGGTGGTCGTCGGCGGCGTCTCCGGATCCGAGGGGTACCGGAGCCGGCAGTACTCCCCCACCAGATCCGTGAGGAACCGCAGCGCGCCGCCGCCGTCGGAGAGCACGTGGAACACCTCGAGGATGATCCTGCGGCGATGATGCGTCACCCGGAACAGCAGCTCCCGGCGGTCGGGTCGGTAGATGGGGGCGCACGGTGCCCCGACGTCCTCGCCCGCGACGGGACGCAGGTCGCTGTCCTGGAGGTAGTGCCAGAACAGGCCCCGTCGCAGCACCGCGTGGTAGAGCGGGTAGTGGTCGAACGTCGCGTCGAGCGCCCTCTGCACGATGTGGGGATCGACGTCCTCGTCGAGCTCGGCGACCATCCGGAACACCTTGGTGTCGACGTCCGAGCGCGCCGCGAGGAAGATGTTCGAGGCGTTGTCCAGCCGCACCCAGGCGCGCCGGGTCATCGGCCCGCCATCCGCGGGACGGGCCGGCCCGGATCGGGCTCGCCGTCGAGGAAGGCATCGATGACCTCGTAGGCCTCGCGCAGCGGGCGTGCGAACCGCGGCAGGGTGATGAAGCCGTGGAGGGCACCTGCCACGGTGTGGATGCGGACCTCGTCCCCCGCCGCGGCCAGGGCCCTCCCGTAGGCCACGCCCTCGTCGTGCAGGAGGTCCAGCTCGGCGGGGATCACGAGCGTGGGCGGCTGCTCGGTGAGGTCGGTGGCCAGCAGCGGCGCCACCAGCGGCTGCCGGCGACGCGCGACGTCGGGGACGTAGAGGTCGAGGTAGTCCTGGACCTCGCGGTCGGTCAGCCGGTAGTCCTGGCCGTGCTCGCGCACCGAGGGGAACGGCGAGGTCTCCGGCCGGTGGTCCCAGTACGTGACCGGGTACAGCAGGATCTGCAGATCGACACCGCGGGCCTGCTCGTCCCGCAGCCGCAGCGACACCGCCGCGGCGAGGTTGCCGCCCGCGGAGTCCCCCACCAGGACGATCCGTCCGGGACGCTCGACGGTCACGATCGAGGGATCCGCGAGCAGCGCGACGGTCACGGCGAAGCAGTCGTCCAGACCGGCGGGGAAGGGATGCTCGGGGGCCAGGCGGTAGTCCACCGAGGCCACGATGCAGCCGGTCAGATCCGCCATCGCGGCGCACGCGGGGGTGTAGCTCTCGATGTCGCCCGTGACCCAGCCGCCGCCGTGGAAGAACACCAGGAGGTCGTCCCGGCGCTGCTCGCGGGGACGGAAGACCCGCACGGGGATCGAGCGCTCGTCCGCAGGGACCCGCACGTCCACCGCCCGGTACCGGGTGCCGGGCAGCGACGCGAGGCGGCGCTGCAGCCGGCGCACACGGGGGTAGTCCGTGCGCATGTCGAGCCGGGGCGCGGCGAACAGCCGCATCACGGCCAGCACCAGCGGGTTCACGGGGCGGCGACGGGACGGGGGTCGGAGACGGGCATGACCCCAGGGTAGACGGCGGCGTCAGCCCGCCTCGGCCGCCCGCACGCTGGTGTCGTCCCTGACGGCCGGCTCGGCGAGCTCGGGTGCCGCGGCACCGTTCCGGGTCCGGGGGGCGGGACCGGCGACGAGGTCCACGGCCGCCTCGCGCACCCAGGACCGGGCCCGGGTGACGGCTCCGGCGCAGACCACGTCGTCCCCCAGCGGCGAGACGACGATCCCCCGCTCCTGGATGCCGCCGAGCTCGTGGGTGCGTGAGCGCACCCGGTCCAGCGCGGGCTCGAGGGACGCGGCGAAGGGACCGGAGAACACGATCCGCTCGACGTCGAGCATACCGCCCAGGAGCGCGCAGACGCGGGCGAGACGCTCGACGAGCATCCCCTGGATGCGCTGGGCGGCGAGGTCCCCAGCCGCCGCGGCGCGGCGCACGCCGTCGACGTGGATGGCATCCGCATCGCCCTGGGCGAGGGGGCTGCGCTCCCCGATCACGCCGAGCCGTCGCTCCTCCCGGATCCAGTCCCGCACGAGGGCGTCGACGCCCTCGGTGGACCCGATCCCGTCGATCTGCCGGATGAATCCGAGCTCCCCGGCGGCGCCGCGCGCACCCCGCACCAGGCGGCCGTCCACCACGCAGCCCGCCCCGAACCTCGGACCCGACAGCAGCGTCACGTACGAGCCCAGTCCCCGCCCGGCGCCGGTGTCCCCCTCGGCCAGGGCCGCCGCGTTGGCGTCGTTCTCGACGATCACCTGACCCACCAGGTGTGCGAGGCGGTCGATGTACTCGGGGTTCATCGCCTCCCAGAAGCTGTCCACGTCCCGCGGCGAATGCCCCTCCTCGTCGACGGGAGCGGGCACCGCGAGCACCAGGCACAGCACGTCCGACCAGGTCAGCGACAGATCCTCGAGCAGGTCCGCGACGAGGCCGACCACCTCGGTGCGGCGGTCGGCGGCCGTGGCCTCCGGGTCGATCGACCGGGTCGAGGTGCCCAGCTCGTCGCCCCGGAGATCCGTGACGCGCGCGGTGAGGTCGTGGGACCCGGCGTCGAGGCCGACGAGGAGGCCTGCGCCGGCATCGAGGGCGTAGCGGCGGGCCGGGCGCCCCTTGCGGTAGGCCGCGGAGCCGGCGCGGGCGTTGGGCAGCTCCCGGAGCCATCCCTTGGCCACGAGGTCGTCGGCCAGCGCGATCGCGGTCGAGCGCGTGAGGCCGGTGGGCGCCATGACGTCGCTCGCGGTGAGCGCGGGACGTTCGAGGGCGAGCCGCAGGACGGCCGCCGCGTTGAGCTGCTTGGACGGCGGCGCACCGGCGACGGCGTGGATCACGTGTGGCACTTGACACTCCTGACGGTCGGCCTCAGTATTGCAGACCAGCATTTGATTGCGGTTGGAAATCTAGTCCGCGAAGGTAGTGCGGACATCCTCCGATGACGTGGGAGATACCGACGTGACCCCTGCTGCAGTGACCACGGCTCCACCCCAGGAGCCCCCCGCCCCGACCGGCGCCCGACGCCGTCCACGAAAGGTCCGCACGCCGTTCAGCCGTCGTGAGCGACGCAACGTGCGCCTGGGCCTGCTGTTCGTCTCCCCCTGGGTGGCGGGCGTGCTGATCTTCGTGGTCTATCCCCTGATCTACTCCTTCGCCATCAGCCTCACCCAGTACTCCGGCATGCAGTCCCCCACCTTCATCGGGCTGCAGAACTACATCACGGCGGCGCTGGATCCGATGGTCCACATCTCCGTGGGCAACACGCTCTACTACATGGCCATCGCCGTCCCCGTGGGCATGGTCGTGGCCCTGCTGCTGGCCCTGGCGATGAACCGGCAGGTGCGCGAGGTCGCGCTGTACCGGACGATCCTCTACATCCCCTCGCTGATCCCGGCGTTCGCGCTGTCGTTCATCTTCATCGTCTTCGTCAACCCCCAGTTCGGCATCTTCAACCGGTTCCTGAGCCTGTTCGGCGCCCCCGACACCAACCTCCTGGGCGAGCCGAGCCTGGCCAAGATCGTGATCATCGTGATGGGCCAGCTCGGCGCCGGCAACGCGGCGCTCATCTATCTCGCGGGCCTGCGCAACATCCCCACCACGCTCTACGAGGCGGCCCGCGTCGACGGCGCCTCCCAGTGGACACAGTTCGTGAAGATCACCCTGCCGCTGCTGACCCCGACGATCCTGTTCAACCTCATCACCGGCATGTCCGGCGCGATGCAGGTGTTCACCGAGGCCTTCATCATGACCGGCGGCGGTCCGGACAACTCGACGCTCTTCTACATGCTCTACCTGTACAAGAACGCCGTCTCCTACGGCCAGCTGGGCTACGCCTCCGCGCTCGCCGTGCTGCTGTTCCTGTTCGGCATGCTGCTGGCGGGCCTGATCTTCGTGGTCTCCCGCCGCTTCGTGCACTACGACGTCTCGGCCGGCTGAGGCCACGGAGGAATCATGGTCACCACACCCCTGTCCGCACCGCCGGAGCTCGAGCCCGAGAAGGCGCTCGACGAGCTCGCCGAGCCCCGTCGCACCCGCCGCGCCCGACGCGCGCGCTGCAAGGCACCCCGCCGCGCCGACGGCTCCCGTCCCAGCGCCATCAGCGCGTGGATCGCGCGCATCGTGCTCCTCGGCGTCATGGCCCTGTTCCTGCTGCCCATCTACTGGATGATCATCAGCGCCGTGAAGTCCGGCCAGGAGCTCTCGGAGTTCCCGCCGACGCTGTTCCCCCGCGCGTGGCACTTCGAGAACTTCCGCGAGGCCGTCACGGTCATGCCGTTCTGGCTGTTCTTCCGCAACTCCGCGATGATCACGATCAGCGTCGTCGCCCTCACGGTGGTCAGCAACTTCATCGTCGCCTACGGGTTCTCGTGCATCGAGTGGCGCGGCCGCGACGAGCTCTTCTACATCGTCCTGGCCACGCTGTTCCTTCCGTTCCCGGTCACGCTCATCCCCATGTTCGACATGTGGGCCGCCCTCGGGTTCGTCAACACCTGGGTGCCGCTGATCCTGCCGGCGCTGTTCGCGGGGGGCTTCTACACCTTCCTGCTGCGCCAGTTCATGCTGCAGACCCCCAAGGACATGCTGGACGCCGCGCGTCTGGACGGTGCCTCGGAGTGGTCGATCGCCTGGCGGATCGTCTTCCCCACCGCCCGCCCCGCGCTCACGGTCGTCGCGATCTTCACGGCGGTGGGCACCTGGAACGACTTCATGGGTCCGCTCATCTACCTGCAGGACCAGGACAAGCAGACCCTCAGCATCGGCATGCAGATCTTCCGCTCCGTCAACTCGCAGGACGTCTCGTTCAACCTCCTCATGGCGGCGTCGTTCCTCGTGCTGCTGCCCCTGGTGGTCCTGTTCTTCGCGTTCCAGCGCTCCTTCGTCAGCGGCATCACCCTCGGAGGCTTCAAGTGATCGATCGTCGTTCCCTCATCAAGGCCCTGGGCGCCGGGGCCACCGTCTCCATCGCCGGCGGCGCCGTCGTCGGCTGCACGAACCGACCCGTGGGCGCCGAGCGCGACCCCGACGTGATCCGCCTGTGGGGCATCTGGGCCTCGGAGGCCCAGGTCGAGCAGGACGTCATCGCGGCGTTCTCGCGGACCCACCCGGACATCACGATCCAGGTGTCCCAGGTGCCCTCCAACGGCGAGGGCGACGCCTCCAGCGCGATCACCGCCGTCCGGGGCCGCACCGGCCCGGACCTGTACTTCATGGACCGCTTCAACGCCCCGCAGTTCGCCTCGCTGGGCCTGCTCGAGCCGATCGATCGTCTGATCGAGGAGCACGAGGGCGTGGCGCCCGCGGAGTTCATGTCGCAGTGGATCAAGTTCTCCAGCGACGAGCTGTTCTACGACGGCCGCTACTACGGGCTGCCGCTGTACTGCGACACCCGCGGGCTGTTCTTCAACCGGGGGCTGGCCCGTGAGGCCGGCGTCGACCTGGAGCTGCTGGATCCGGCCAACGGCCCCATGACGTTCGACCAGATCTGGGAGATCAGCGACCAGGTCAACGTCCAGGACGCCCGTGGCACCTACGAGCGCGTCGCCTGGATCCCGTGGGACGAGCAGGCCTCGCTGCTCATGTGGGCGATGGCCTTCGGCGTCGGCTTCTTCACCGACAGCTCCTGCACGATGACGCTCGACTCCCCGCAGATGCTCGAGGTGGCACGCACCTACCGCGGATGGGTCGAGCGGCTCGACTACGCCCGTCTCGACGCCTTCAAGGCCACGTACCAGCCGCCCAACGCCCCGCCCACCCAGACCTCGTTCTTCTCGGACCGCCAGCTGTTCCAGATCTCGGGTCCCTGGTCGGTGAAGTCCATCCAGGAGTACAAGCCCGACATGGACTGGGGTGTCACCCACCTGCCAGTCGCCCGGGCCGGGGACCGGCCCTTCAACTGGGCCGGCGGGCAGTCCCTCACCATGCCCACGGGATCCAGCATGTCGAAGGCCGCGTGGGAGTTCATGCGCTTCTACGCCGGTCCCGAGGGGCAGAAGATCCTGTGCCCGGGGATCTCGTTCCTCCCCACGCACCGCGACGCCGTCGCCGATCCCGGTGCGACCGCCCCCGGGCTCGAGTTCTTCACCGACCAGATGGCCGTGACCCGCTCGCGCCCCCCGCTGCCCGTGGGGACGAAGCTGTGGGATGCCGTGTTCACCATGCAGGGACAGCTCGAGCACAACTCCCAGAGCCCCGAGGACGCCGTCGTCGAGGTCCAGAACTACGTCAACCCGACCATGCAGCAGTTCTGCCCGTTCCGCCTGCCCGACGGCTTCGGCGAGCCCGACCCGGACTTCCACCTGGACACGCCGTGGCTCGACACGAAATGACCGACGCGCGCCGGGCCCCTGGCCCTGACCACACCCCTCAGGAGACCCCCATCGAACCCCTGCGCATCACCGTCTACGGCGAGAACCGCCACGAGACGACCGATCCGATCGTCCAGCGCGTCTATCCCGAGGGCATGCACACCGTCATCGCCGAGGGCATCGAGCAGGCCCTCCACGGCCTCGGACGGGAGGCGCAGGTGCGGATCGCGCTCCTCGACGACATCGAGGACTCGCTGTCCGAGGAGGTCCTCGCCCGGACCGACGTCCTCACCTGGTGGGGCCACATGGCCCACGACGACGTCCCCGATCAGGTGGTCGACCGGGTGGTGCGCCACGTGCGGGCGGGGATGGGCTTCCTGCCCCTGCACTCGGCGCACTACTCACGGCCCTTCAAGGCGCTGATGGGGACCGAGTGCGACCTCCTGTGGCGCAACGACGGCGAGGAGGAGCGGGTGTGGACCGTCGATCCCTCGCACCCCATCACGCGCGGCGTGCCGCAGCCGATCCTGATCCCCGAGCAGGAGGCCTACATCGAGTGGTTCGCGATCCCCGCTCCCGACGAGCTGATCTTCGTGTCCTCGTTCGCCGGCGGCGAGATCTTCCGCTCCGGGTGCGGCTTCCGGCGCGGCAAGGGGAAGATCTTCTACTTCTCCCCCGGTGACCAGGAGTATCCCGTGTACCGCCACCAGGCGATTCGCCGGGTGCTCGCCAACGCCGCCCTGTGGGCGGCCCCCGAGCCGCGCGAGCGGACGCTGAACCGGCTCTCGCACGTCGACCGCGACTGGTACCGGGATCCGGAGGTGGCGCGCCGTGCCGTCTGAGAACGCACCATGGGGTCCGGCCGCTGCCCCCGCACCGCCGTCCCGGATCCCCGCGGACCGTCCCGCGCGGGCCGTCGTCGTGGGCGCCGGAGGCATGGGGCGCTGGTGGGTCAGCACCGTGGCCGCGAGTCCCGTCGCCGAGCTGGTCGGGATCGCCGATCTCGACCGGGGCGCCGCCCGCCGCGCCGCCGACGCGCTGCCCGAGGACCACCCCGCCGTGGCGATCGGCACCGACGGGGTCGAGCTCGCCGTGCGCCTGGGCGCGGACCTGCTCGTGGACGCGACCATCCCGGTCGCGCACCACCCGATCACCGTCGCGGCCCTGCGCGCCGGCGTCCCCGTGCTCGGCGAGAAGCCCGTGACCGAGACCCTCGCCCAGGCGCTGAGCCTGACCGCCCACGCCGAGGCGACCGGGACCCCGTTCATGGTGTCCCAGTCCCGCCGCTTCTTCCCCCAGGTCCGTGCCCTGCGGGAGTTCGTCGCCGAGCACGGTCCGCCGGTGCTGACCACGGCGTTCTTCGCGATGTACGGGCGGGCCGAGGGCTACCGTCGCGCCGAGCCCCACCCGGTGCTGCGGGACATCGGGATCCACAACGTCGATGCGGCCCGGTACGTGCTGGCCGCGGACCCCGTGGCCGTGACCGCCGTCGAGACCCGACCGCCGTGGTCGACCTTCGATCATCCGGCGACCGCCACCTCCACCTCCGAGATGACCGACGGCTCGCTGTTCGTCCACAACGGCTCGTGGGACATCCGGGGACTGTCGACCCTGTGGAACGGCGACTGGCGGTTCGGGCTGCGCCACGGCTCGGCCACCTGGGACGGCACGTCGATGCCCGTCCTGGGCACCGAGGAGGGCCTGCTCACCCGCCGGGACGATCCGGTGCCCGAGGAGGCCGACCAGATCGCCGCCTCCCTCGCGGAGTTCGTCGCCGCGCTCCGTGAGGGCCGCACGCCGCAGTGCGAGGTCCACGAGAACGTCATGAGCCTGGCGATGATCGACGCCGCCTCCGAGGCGGCCGATCACGGCGGCCGCGTGCTCGTCGACGACCTCCTCGAACGAGCCCGCGCCCGCGCCGTCGAGGACGAGCTCGACGACCGTGCCCGCGATCGCCTGCGGTCATGGACCACCGTGCGCTCCGCCCTCCGGGCGCGCTGAGAGCCGACGCCCCGCCCCCACGACGTGCGCACCCGCGCGCCGCACCATCGGCCGGGCCCGAGGACCCCGGCACCACCACCGGACGCAGCACCCCCATCCCGTCTCGAGGAGGAGATCCCATGGGACCCCTGCCCACCAGCCCCACCATCATCACCACCGACACCCCCGACACCCCTGTCGTCCGCCGACGGCGAGGCCACCTGATCGCGTGGGCGTGCGCCGCCGTCCTCGCGCTGACACCGGCGCTTCCCGCCGTCGCCGCCCCCGTGCCCCTCGTCCCCGCCGAGACACCGGGCGAGGGGGCCGAGCAGGAGCCCGATCCCGGCGCGGCACCCTCGACACCACGGACCGTCGACGACGGTCGTCTGCACACCTGGTGGCACGACCGGACGGAGGCGCAGTCGACGGGCCCGGTGGCTCCGGACGCGGTGCGCATGTCCACCGCCTACGACGTCGACGTCTCGACGGTCGCCGCCCCGGAGGACTCCTACGACTCCTTCACCTACATGTCCGTGCCCCGCAGCGGCAAGGACATGTAGGGGTACGACTCCGAGGACGGCGCGGAGTTCGCCGCCTCGGCGGGCCTGACGATGAGCTGGTCCACCTTCGAGCACACCGAGGACACCTGGGTGACGGTCCACCTGACCACGGGCGCGACCATCGACTCGGCCGATCACGTGACGGTGCGCCCCACGGAGCTGGGACTGCCGGTTCAGTACGTCGATCCGACGACCGTGCGGGTCAAGGTGCCCTACGACGAGGACGGCACCCGCTTCTCCGTCGAGTTCGAGCCCGATCTGATCACGTCCTACAACGACATGACCGGGAACAGCGGCACGCTCACGCTCGACCCCGCCGGCGGCCGGGCCGTGCACACCGAGCCCGGCAACGCCCTGATGATCTTCGCCCAGCCGCGGCGCGACACGACCTCCGAGGAGGTGCCCACCGCCGAGGACGGCACGATCCGCCGGGTGACTCCCGAGACGGTGCGCGACCTCGACACCGTCACCGAGGAGATCCTCGTGTTCGAGCCCGGGGTGTACGACATGGGCACGGACTACCACGCGATGCTCCCGGAGAACGTGCGCTGGGTCCATCTGGCCCCTGGCGCCTACGTCAAGGGAGCGTTCCGCTTCGTCTCGGACCAGCAGGACGCGTACAAGGTCACCGGCTACGGGGTGCTCTCGGGTGAGCGCTACGTCTACGAGGCCGACACCCGGGAGGGCTACCGGCATCGGTCCGAGGACACCAACTGCCACGCCGACTGCGTCAAGATGCTCCAGTTCGCCTCGAAGGAGGCCCCTCAGCACCTGGATCTGCGTGGCGTCACGATCGCCGAGCCGCCCTACCACTCCTTCGTGGTCTACGGCTCCGAGGACACGTTCACCATGGACGTGCAGCGCTACCAGCAGGTGGGCTCCTGGTACTGGCAGACGGACGGCATCGAGCTGTACGCGGGCAGCCGCATGCGGGCCACGTTCTTCCACGCCAACGACGACGTGCTCAAGCTCTACCACTCCGACGTCCGCATCGAGGACACGGTGATCTGGAAGAACGAGAACGGTCCGGTGATCCAGTGGGGCTGGGTGCCGCGGGACGTCCACGACGTCACGGTGCGGGACACCGCCGTCATCCACAACCGGATGGGCTGGAAGGACGTCAAGCACAACACGTGCGTCCTGAACTCCTCCTCGCACTGGGAGGACATGGAGGCCACGGACCGCGCGGACCCCGACGCCCGGATCCGCGACGTGCGCTTCGAGGGCATCGCGGTCGAGGGCATGGTCAACTGCGCCTTCCGCGTCGAGGCGCTGTCCTCGACGAACGGCGTGCACGTCGACGGCCTGCACATCGACGCCTGGAACGAGCTCGACCCGTCCTCGCAGGCGAGCTTCGTCCGTGCCCACACCGACGCCGACGGCCGCCCGGTCGCCATCGGGGACCGACGCCGTGAGAGGCCCGCTCTGGTGCTCACCGACTACCGGGTCGGCGGCGAGCCGGTGACCCGGCGCGCCGGGAACTGGGGCCCGGAGGACGCCGGCCGCATCGCCATGCCCGAGCGGTCCCGCGCGTGGACGGCGACCCTGGCCTGCCGCTGACGGGACCCGTGCCGATCACCCGCCCGTGAACTCGGGGCGCGACGCGGACGCGTCGCGCCCCGAGTCCCGGAGGTGCCCCGTGCCCGCTGTGCGCCTGGCAGATGTGGCCCGCGATGCCGGCGTCTCCCTCGCCACGGCCTCGCGGGTGCTCAACGGCTCGACCAGGACCCCCGGCAAGGAGGTCGCCGAGCGCGTCCAGGCATCGGCCTCCCGGCTCGGCTACGTGACCAACCTGCAGGCGCAGGCGCTCGCACGCTCCCGCACCGGACTCGTGGGCCTGGTGGTCCACGACATCGCCGATCCGTATTTCGGGACCCTGTCCCGGGCCATCCAACGGGTCGCCTTCGCCTCGCGCAGCCAGGTGCTGCTCACCCAGACCGACCGGGACGTGTCCACCGAGCTGCGCGCCGTCCGGTCCCTCATCGCCCAGCGGGTCGACGCGATCATCCTGCTCGGCTCCCGGCGGTACGGGGACGGACCGGACGGCGAGATCCTCACGCTGCTGCGCGGCTACGCCTCCCACGGCGGACGGATCATCGCGATCGGTCAGGACCTCGGCATCGGATCCACGATCCTCGTCGACGACGCCGGGGCCTCCCGGGACCTCGCCACCGCCCTCGTGGCGGCGGGGCATCGCCGGTTCGTGGTCGCCGCCGCCCGCGCCGACATCCCCTCGGTGGCCTCACGCACCGAGGGCTTCCTCGACGGCCTCGAGGCCGCGGGTCTCACGGCCGAGCTCAGCGTCCCGGCCACCCTGGATCGCGACGGCGGCCACGCGCTCGCCGACGCCGTCGCGGATCATCTCGGAGCCACGTCGGGGGTCGCCGGCGCGCTGTGCGTCTTCGCCCCGGCCGACGTCATGGCCTTCGGTGTGCTGGGCCAGCTGCGGTGCCGCGGCATCGACGTGCCGGAGCGTGCCGCCGTGGTGGGCTTCGGCGGTGTTCCCGCGGTGCGGGACGTGCGCCCCACCCTGACGAGCCTGGACCTCCCGCTCGAGGAGATGGCCGATCGCGCGATCACCTGGGTGCTGGACCCTGAGCAGGACCATGTCGGCGGTGCGCTCTGGCACGTCCGCGGGGTGGTCGCTCTGCGCGAGAGCACCGCCCGCCCCGGCTCCGACGGCGGCCCGCGCCGCTCGGCCTGACCGCGCTGCGCCCTGCCGCCCCCGACCGAAGGAGCGACGGGACGGACACCCCCGTGTCCGTGCCCGACGCTCCCGTGCCCTCCCACCCTCCCCCGGGGCGCGTCCGGTCAGAGATGTGGAGCCACCAGCTGGTCGTAGCGCTCCGCGGCGATGCGCACGACGTCCCGGGCCGGGGCGTCCCAGATCTCCTCCCGGAGGATCTCCACCTCGATCGGTCCGGCGTACCCGCTCGCCGTCACCGCGCGCGTCAGCGCGGGGATGTCCGCGAACCCGTCCCCGGGGTTTCCGCGCGAGTGGAGCACCTCTGCGGCCACGTCGAGGGACTGCCAGGTGGTCGAGGCCACGCCACGATCGGCGGCGATGATCGGGTTCATGGGCTCGATCGCGAGCCGGACACCGGCATGCTCGGCCCCCGGTGCCGGGTGGGCGATCGCGTCGGTGACCCGGGAGCGCGCCGCCACGATGTCCCGGTCGCCCGCGGGAAGTCCGCCGACGACGAGGACCAGGGTGTCGGTGCCCAGCGCGTGCGCCTCGACGAGCGCCCCCCGGTTGTCGTCGAGGGCCGCGCTCCACCCGGCGGTGCCGACGTGGATGTACGGGCCGTCCGGTCGACAGGAACGCGGCCCGCAGAGGCGGTTGCCGCCTCCCGTGCCTGCGGACCACGGCGAGGGCGGTCGGGACAAGAGAGGTCAGGGTCGAACGGGGACGGGTCCTCGGACGAGAGAGGCCCCCGTGGTCCGCCGAAGCGATCCACAGGGGCCTTCACACCGTGTCCGAGGGGGGACTTGAACCCCCACGCCCGTTAATAGGGCACTAGCACCTCAAGCTAGCGCGTCTACCAATTCCGCCACCCGGACGGGTGGCCGCACGCCGTGCGACTGGACGAGGTTAGCACGCGTGGAGGGTGCCGGAGCACCCGATCCGGGGCATCGCCGCAGACAGTGAACACGATCACCCTTCCGGGCCGTGGGAGGATCGGAGCATGGTCCACGTCGTCTTCCACGAGCCCCGGATCGCGGGCAACACCGGCAACGCGATCCGACTGGCCGCCGTCACCGGGTGCCGTCTCCATCTCGTCGAGCCGCTGGGCTTCGACCTCGAGGACACGAAGCTACGGCGCGCGGGACTGGACTACCACGACCTCGCGACGACGACGGTCCACCCGGACATCGACGAGGCGCTGGACGCGGTCCCGGGCTCGCGGGTTTTCGCCTTCACGGCCCACACGCCGCATTCCTTCGCGGACGAGGCCTACCGCCCGGACGACGTCCTGCTGTTCGGCGCCGAGCCGACCGGCCTCCCGGAGGCCGTGCTCGCGCATCCGCGGATCACCCGGCGGGTGCGGATCCCGATGCTCCCCGCACGGCGGTCGTTGAACCTGGCCAATGCCGCCTCGATCGCCGTCTACGAGGCGTGGCGGCAGCTCGGGTACGACGGGGCGGGAGCCGGGACGACCGCGCCGCCGGAGGCCTGAGCCGGGAGCCGTTCCCCGCCCGGGGTCACCGGCGGGCCGCGAGGGCCGCCAGCCCGACCTCGAGCATCGGGTCGGTGGGCACGTCGGAGATCCCGAGCATCGAGCGCACCTGCTGCGCCGCCTGGTGCACGAGCATCTCCAGTCCGCTGGCGACGTCGCTGCCCTGTTCGCCGAGCAGTGCGGCCAGCGGCGCCGGCCACGGGTGGTACAGCACGTCCAGGAAGGTCGTGGGCACCGGGACGCCGTCCGCCGTGCGCATCCTGGACACCAGCGCCTCGGCCCCGGCCGCCGCCAGCGCCGAGACCACGACCGGGCCGGCGAGCACCTCGTCGGCACGGTCCCACGGCACGATCGTGACGACGGCGCCCCTCCTTCGCGCGAGCGCGGCCAGCGGAGCGAGCTTGTGCGGGCTCCGGGCTGTCAGCACGACCTCGCCGACGCCGAGGTCCAGCAGGGCCGCCGTCGCGCTGAGCGCCGTGGCCCCGGAGCCGATCACGCCGCCCCGCGCCGGTGCGGCGTCCACGCCGTGGTCGCGCAGGCTCTGCGCGATCCCGTGCACGTCATGGTTCTCGGCGTGCCAGGTGCCGTCCGCGCACCGGATCAGCGTGTTGGAGACCCCCAGCTCGACGGACACCGCGTCCCGGGAGCGCGCGAGCCCGAACGCCTCGCGTTTCAGCGGCATGGTCACGCTGAGCCCCTGCAGGTCGCGTCCGGCCGGGCTCTCCAGGAAGTCCCCCAGGGAGCCCTCGGCGACCTCGTGGGCCGTGTACCGGGCATCGGTGACGCCCAGGGCGCGGTAGGCCGCCCGGTGCAGCACCGGGGACAGCGAATGGCCGATGGGTCTGCCCACGACGGCGAAGGCGCGTCGCACGGTCGCCGAGGGATCGGCGATGGCGGCGGTCATCCGCCGTTCTTCGACCGCGCCCAGGCCCTCCACTGCTCCACCGCCGCGTCGTGCTCGGCCATGGTCGTGGAGAAGACCGTCTCCCCGGTGTCCGTGTTGATCGTGACCCAGTAGAGCCACGGGCCCTCGGGCGGGTTCAGCGCGGCGTCGAGCGTGGCCGATCCCGGGTTCGCGATCGGTCCCACGGGCAGGCCCGGGTGGAGGTACGTGTTGTACGGGGAGTCCACAGCCCGCTCCTCCGGGGTCGTCGAGACCGAGGACCTCCCGCTGACGTAGGCGACGGTCGAGTCCAGCTGGAGGTTCATGGGCCTGCCCCCGGCCTCGCCGACCCCGGCGAGCCGGTTGTCGATCGTGCGGACCACCTTGCCGTAGTCGTCCGGCGTCCTCGCCTCCTTCTCGGCGATCGAAGCGAGGGTCAGGACACTATGACGGTCCGCGGCCGGGACGCCGCGCTTGTCGAGCTCGCTGGTCATGCGCGAGGCCATCATGGTGAGGATGTCCTTGGCCGTCGCGTCGTCGGGCACGTCGTAGGTCCCCGGCCAGAGGTAGCCCTCGGCGCTGCCCGCGGGGTTCTCGGGGATCCCGAGCGCCGTGTAGTCCTTCGCGGCGGCCTCGAAGTCCGCGACGGGGATGCCGGTGGCCTTGGAGATCCGGGCGAACATGTCCGACATGCGTTGCCCCTCGGGGAGGGTCACGCGCATCCCGGCCCGGCTGGCGGGGTCCAGCAGCAGGTCCAGGGCGTCGCTGGACGTCATGCTCTTCTTGAGCTTGTACGTGCCGGGGCTGATCGACGAGGCATCGGGCGTGTTCCCGAACTTCGTGCTGAACGGACCTGCGGTCTTGATGACGCCCGCCTCGACGAGCTTGTCGGCGATCTTGGCACCGGAGTCCCCGTCCTCGATCACGATCGTGGCCTCCCCGGAGCCGGGGCCCTCGAACTCCGTCTCCGTCTGGCTCACGTCGACGTTGCCGGTGACCCAGCCGTAGGCGAGGAAGCCGCCCGTGCCGACCGCCGCCAGCACGACGACGACCAGCAGCGCCGGGAGCACCGTCCGCAGGAGGGACCGCTTGTGCACCGTGGCCCGACGGCGTCCGCGCACGGGGGCGGGAGCCGTGGACGACGGCCTCGTGCCATCGTGCGGCGGGTGGTCGTCGTGACCTGCGAGCTCGTCGAGCAGCGATTCGTCATCCGTCATGCCTGTTCCTCCTCATGATCGGGGACGTCGGTCGGGCGCTGCGGCACGCGCACCGGCTCACCGGGTCTGCGGCCGCTGGATCGCTCGATGTCCAGGGCCTGCTGCAGGATCATCACCGCGGCGACCTGGTCCACGACGGCACGGTGCTTGCGCCCCTTGCGTCCGGAGGTGTGGAGAGCCTGGTGCGCCGTGACCGTCGTGAGCCGTTCGTCGACCAGTCGCAGCTGCGCGCCGACGCCCACCTTACGCAGGGCGGCTCCGAGCTCGTCGCAGAAGGCGCGTGCCTTGAGCGCCGCGGCGCCCTCGTGGCCGTCGAGCGACCGCGGCAGACCGACCATCACCACCTGGGCCTCCGTCTCGGCGACGAGGTTGGCGATGCCCGCGGCGGCGTGCTCGCGCGGCATGGTCTCGACGGGGGTGGCGAGCAGGCCGTCCAGGTCGCTGCGGGCCACGCCCACGCGGACGTCGCCGACGTCGACCCCGATGCGGACGTGGCGGGGGGACGGCTCCGGGAAGGGGCCGTCCGATTCCGGGAGACGCCCGGTCACACGGCCCCGACCGTCGCGACGGCCGCCCGGACGGCGTCGAGCGCCGCCTGCGCACGCTGCGGATCGCCTCCGCCGCCCTGGGCGAGGTCGGGCTTGCCGCCGCCGCGACCGCCCATGGCCTCGGTGCCGCCGCGCAGGAGGGACCCCGCCGACAGCCCTTTCTCCCGGGCGCTCGCATTGGTCGCGACGACCAGCGCCGCTCGGCCGTCCTGGGCGGCGGTCACGGCCACCACGGCCGGGGCGTCCTCTCCCAGGCGCGCCCTCAGGTCCAGCACGAGGGTGCGGGCATCGCCCGCGGAGACGTCGTCCCCGGCGTCGTGGACCAGCAGCCGGGTGCCCCCGACCTCGGTCGCGGAGTCCACGAGCGTGCCGGCCCGGGCCTGCAGCTGGGAGGCGCGCAGCGTCGCGAGCTGCTTCTCCATGTCCTTGACCCTCTGGGTGAGCGCCCGGACGCGATCGGGGAGGTCCTCCGAGCCCACCTTCATGAGCTCGGAGAGCTGGGAGACGAGCGCGTGCTCCTTGGCCTGGAAGCGGTAGGCGTTCTGCCCCACCAGGGCATCGACGCGGCGCACGCCGGAGCCGATGGACGCCTCGCCGAGCAGCTGGACGGTGCCCAGATACCCCGTCGAGCGCACATGCGTGCCGGCGCACAGCTCGCGCGACCAGTCCCCGCCGATCGAGACGACGCGCACGATGTCGCCGTACTTCTCACCGAACAGCGCCATGGCGCCCTGGGCGCGGGCCTCATCGATCGGCATCTGCTGATCGGTGACCTCGAGCTCGTCCTGCAGGAGGGTGTTGACCCGGCCCTCGATCTGCTCCAGCGCCGAGCGCGGCACGGCCGAGCCGGAGCGGAAGTCGAAGCGGAAGCGCCCGGGGGAGTTCTCGGAGCCGGCCTGCGTGGTGCCCTCGCCGAGCTCCTCCCGCAGGGCCTTGTGGACCATGTGGGTGGCCGTGTGGGCGCGGGCGATCGCGCCACGTCGCACCACGTCGATGCTCGCGATCGCGGGCGACCCCTGGACGACGGAGCCCTCGACGAGGCGCCCCCGGTGGACCGAGAGCCCCTTGACCGGTGCCTGGACGTCGTCGACCTCGATGAGGCCGCCGCCCTCGAGGGAGATGCGGCCCTGGTCGGCGAGCTGTCCGCCCATCTCGGCGTAGAACGGCGTGCGGTCCAGGACGACCTCGACCTCGGCGGGCGCATCCGCGCGCGCCACGAGCGCCCCGTCGACGAGCACGGACTCGACGGTCACCGCGGCGGTGTCGTCGGTGTAGCCGAGGAACGGGACGGACGCGCCGCCGCGTCCCGTCAGCAGTTGGTTGTAGAGCGCCGTGTCGGTGTGCCCGCTCTTCTTGGCGCGGGCGTCGGCGCGCGCGCGGTCGCGCTGCTCGGTCATGGCGGTGCGGAAGGCCTGCTCGTCGACGCGCAGCCCGACCTCCTGCGCCATCTCGAGCGTGAGATCGATCGGGAACCCGAAGGTGTCGTGAAGGCGGAAGGCGTCCTCGCCGGGGACGACCGTGCCGCCCGCGTCGCGGATGGACCCCGCGACCCGGTCGAACAGGCTCGTACCCGTCTCCAGCGTGCGTCGGAACGCCTCCTCCTCGGTGTAGACCACGTCGCTGATCCGCGCGAAGTCGTCGCGGACGATCGGGTAGGACTCCCCCATCAGCGCGCTCGAGACGGGCAGCAGCTCCGGCATCGCGGGCTCGGTGTACCCCAGCAGGCGCATGGAGCGGACCGCCCGGCGGATGAGGCGGCGCAGCACGTAGCCGCGTCCCTCGTTGCCGGGGCGCACGCCGTCGCCCACGAGCATGAGGGCGCTGCGCACGTGGTCGGCGATGACGCGCAGGCGCACGTCGTCCTCGGCGTCGGTGCCGTAGCGCCTCCCGGTCAGCTCCTCGGCGCGCTCGATGACGGGAAACACCTGGTCGATCTCGTACATGTTCTGCTTGCCCTGCAGGATGTACGCGAGACGTTCGATGCCCAGGCCGGTGTCGATCGACTTGAAGTCGAGCTCCCCGAGCAGCGGATAGTCCTTGCCGTTGCCCTCGCCGCGCAGGAACTGGTCGAACACGAGGTTCCAGATCTCGATGTACCGGTCCTCGGCCGCGGCGTCCTCGGGCCACACCGCGTGGGTGCCCGCGGTCGCCTCGGGGCCGTGCTCGGGTCCCCTGTCGTAGAACCACTCGCAGCACGGGCCGGCGGGTCCGGGCTGGCCCGTGTCCCAGAAGATCTCGGCGCGCGGCAGACGGACGATGCGGTCCTCGCGGACCGCGATCCCCTCGGTGAGGATGCGGTACGCCTCCTCGTCCTCCTCCCACACGGTGGCCCACAGCCGGTCGGGGTCGAGCCCGTACCCGCCGTCGTCCTGCGACGAGGTCAGCAGCTCCCACGCGAAGGGGATGGCCCCCTCCTTGAAGTAGTCGCCGAAGGAGAAGTTCCCGCCCATCTGGAAGAAGGTGCCGTGACGCGTGGTGCGCCCGACGTTCTCGATGTCATTGGTGCGGATGCACTTCTGCACGCTCGCGGCCCGCGGCCAGGGCGCGCGCTCGGTCCCGACGATGTACGGGATGAACGGGACCATGCCCGCGATCGTGAACAGGATCGAGGGATCCGACGAGACCAGCGAGGCGCTGGGCACGATCTCGTGCTGCTTCGTGGCGAAGAAGTCGAGATAGCGGCGATGGACCTCGGAGGTGCGCATGGGACGTGTCCTTCCTGGGCCGCGCGGCGGGGGCGCGGCGGGCGCGATGGGGGGGGGCAGGTGACGCGAAAGCCCCGGTCAGCGTACCGGAGTACGCCCGCCGGGGCTTTCGTGAGCCGTGTCGATCAGCGAGCGTAGTACTCGACGACCAGGGCGACGTCACAGGTCACGGGGACCTCGGCGCGGCGCGGGCGGGCGACCAGCTTGGCCTTGAGCTCGGGCAGCTCGACCGACAGGTACGAGGGGGTCGAGGCGAGCACATCGGCGTTGCCCCCCTCCGAGGCGATCTGGAAGGGCTCGAAGGCCTGGCTCTTGGGCTTGATCTGGATCGTCTGGCCGGGCTTGACCCGGTACGAGGGGCGATCGACGATCTTGCCGTCCACGAGCACGTGGCGGTGGGTCACGGCCTGGCGTGCCTGCAGCGTGGTGCGGGCGAAGCCGGAGCGCAGCACGAGGGCGTCCAGGCGTGACTCGAGGAGCTCGACCATGCTCTCGCCGGTCAGGCCGGACTCCTTGCGGGCGTCCAGGTAGGCGCGGTGCATCTGCTTCTCGCGGATGCCGTACTGCGCGCGCAGACGCTGCTTCTCGCGGAGACGGACGGCGTAGTCGGACTCGGTCCGGCGACGGGCGCGGCCGTGCTCGCCCGGGGGGTACGGGCGCTTCTCGAAGTACTTGACGGACTTCGGGGTGAGCGGGAGCCCGAGGGCTCGGGAAAGACGCGCCTGACGACGCGCACGGGTGACGTTGGTCACGTAGTTACCTCTGTTCGATGCGTGAATCCAGATAAGGCAGCCGCGGATCCAAGGGGAGAGATTACCGGACCCCTCAGGACGGCTCAACCGCGCGGGGCACAGGTCACGCGGCGCGTCCTGTGGACTGCGTCACGAGCGGCCGCGGAGGATCCCGCGGAGGGTGGCGACGCGGCGTGAGACCTCGGCCTCCCCTCCGCGCGCGGTGGGCGTGTAGTAGTCGGTGCCTGCGAGATCGTCGGGGGCGTACTGCTGGGCGGCGACGCCGTGGGGGGCGTCGTGGGCGTAGACGTAGGTGGTCCCGTGCCCGAGCTTCTCGGCGCCCCCGTAGTGGGCGTCCCGGAGATGGGCCGGCACACCGCGGCCGCGGCCCGCGCGCACGTCCTCGCTCGCGCGGGTGATGGCCGTGGTGGTGGCGTTGGACTTCGGTGCGGTGGCGATGTGGATGACCGCCTGCGCGAGGGGAAGGCGCCCCTCGGGCATGCCGATGTTCTGGACGGCCTGCATCGCGGCGACCGCGACCTGCAGCGCCTGGGGATCGGCCATCCCGATCTCCTCGCTCGCCGCGATGACGATCCGCCGGGCGATGAACATCGGGTCCTCCCCCGCCTCGATCATCCGGGCGAGGTAGTGCAGGGCCGCGTCGACGTCGCTGCCGCGCATCGACTTGATGAACGCGCTGGTGACGTCGTAGTGCTGATCCCCCGCGCGGTCGTAGCGCAGGGCCGCGACGTCGACGGCCTGGGCGAGGGTCTCGACGTCGATCTCCTGGCGGCCGTCGGCGAGCACGGCGGCGGCCGCGGCCTCGAGCGAGGTGAGGATCTTGCGGGCGTCCCCGCCGCCGAGCCGCAGCAGGGCGGCGCGCGCGTCGTCGGCGATGCCCACCGTCCCGCCCAGACCTCGGTCCTCGGTCAGGGCGCGGTCCACGAGGAGGGAGAGGTCCTCGTCCGACAGCGACTCGAGGGTCAGCACGAGCGAGCGCGACAGCAGCGGGGAGATCACCGAGAAGTACGGGTTCTCGGTCGTCGCCGCGATCAGGGTGACCCAGCGGTTCTCGACGCTGGGGAGCAGGGCGTCCTGCTGGGACTTGGAGAAGCGGTGCACCTCGTCGACGAACAGGACGGTCTCCCGCCCGGTGGTGCGCAGGCGCCGCCGGGCCGCCGCGACGACGTCCCGGATGTCCTTGACGCCTGCGAGGACGGCGCTGACCTCGACGAACTCACGGTCCCCCGAGGTCGCCACGACGTAGGCCAGGGTGGTCTTGCCGGTCCCGGGAGGGCCCCAGAGGATCACGGAGGCCGGGGCGGTGCGGGCGTCGTCGGCACCGATCAGGCGTCGCAGCGGGGAGCCGTCGCGGACGGCGGAGGTCTGTCCCACCACCTCGTCGAGGGCGCGTGGTCGCATCCGCACCGCGAGCGGTGCGCGGTGGTCCCGGTTGTCCTCGGACAGCGTGCGCGGCGCCGGGGCGGGCCCTGCCAGCGAGAACAGGTCGTCGTCCATCCCTCCAGGGTAGGCGGGGGCACCGACGCGCGAGGAATCCGTGCCGCCCCTGAAGGGGGCAGGTGGTGCGAGCGGAGCCGTCGTCAGCCGGCGAGGGCCCGCGAGATCCTGCCGGGCCAGCCGGGGCCCTCGTAGATCAGGGCCGTGTACCCCTGGACCAGATCGGCGCCCGCGTCGAGGCGGGCACGGACGTCGTCGGCGGTCGTGACCCCGCCGCAGCTGATGACCGCGAGGCCCTCGGGGAGCTCGGCCCGCAGCAGCCCGAGGACCTCGCGCGACCGCTCGGCGAGCACGGGGCCCGACAGGCCGCCCGCGCCGATCTCCTCGATGCGTGCCCTCGACGCGTGCAGGGTCGAGGGCCGGGCGATGGTCGTGTTCGTCGCGATCACGCCGGCGAGGCCCTCCTCCCGTGCCAGGCGTGCCACGGCGCGGACGTCCTCGTCGTGGAGGTCCGGGGCGATCTTGACCAGCACCGGGACGGGCCCGGGGATCCGGGTGCTCCGGGTCTCCGCGACGACGGCGGCGAGGATCGGGCGCAGGGCGTCGACCCCCTGCAGGTCGCGCAGGTGGGGCGTGTTGGGGGACGAGACGTTGATCGCGAGGTAGCTCGCGTAGGGGGCGAGGGTCCGCGCGGCGGAGCGGTAGTCCTCGACGGCGCGCTCGACCGGGGTGTCCTTGTTCTTGCCGATGTTGACGCCGATCACGGCATCTCGGCCCGCGGCGGTCGAGCGGACCCGCGCGAGGCGACGGGCCGCGGCCTCGGCGCCGCCGTTGTTGAAGCCCATGCGATTGATGAGCGCGCGGTCCCGGACGAGCCGGAAGCTCCGGGGCCGGGGGTTCCCGGGCTGGGCGCGAGGCGTCAGCGTCCCCACCTCGACGTGCCCGAACCCCAGGTCGAGCAGCGCCAGCGGGACCGCGGCGTCCTTGTCGAACCCGGCCGCGAGGCCGAACGGCGAGCGGTGCGCGACCCCGAGGACCTGGCGGCCGGTGCCCGCCGAGCGCGTTCCCGCGAAGAGCCGCCGCAGGATGGCGGGGCCCCCGGGCACCGCATGGGCCAGGCCCAACGCGCGGACGGTGAGGTGGTGCGCGTCCTCCGGGTCGATCCGGGACAGGACGTGCTCGAAGAGGACGCCGTAGGGGGTGCGGGGGCTCGTCACGCCGTCACGGTACGTCACCGGGATCAGCGCACGGCCCTGCGCGCCGCTGCGCGGCGACGCGTCAGCAGGAACACGATGGCGACGATCGGGAGCGCGAGCGGCACCCAGCCGTACCCGGCCCCGTATTGGGACCACACGGTCGCATCGGGGAAGAGCTCGGGATCCAGCACCGTGAGGGTCCCGACCACGAGGACTCCCAGGAGCTCGGCCGAGCACAGCCACAGGGCCGCCCGGGACTCGCCCCCGCGGCGGGCCAGCAGCACGGTCGCCGCGATGTACGTGGCCGCCGCGGCCAGCGAGAGCAGATAGGCGAAGGGGGCATGCTCGAACTCGGTGAGGATCTGCACGAGCGAGCGCGCCGTCGCCGACAGCGCGAAGATCCCGTAGACGATCACGAGCACGAGGGCGAAGCCGCGCGATCGTCGAGGAGGACGAGGGACCGACGTCCCGCTGTCCGTGCGTGGTCCGTCGATGCTCATGCGAAGCCTCCCGGCCAGATCTGGGGCAGTCTCATCTGCAGCACCGCGGTCGTCACGGCCACCACGAGGATCACGACGCTCCCCCATCGGCTGCGCTCGATGAACCCGAGCCAGGCCCCTGCCACGGGCAGGGCCAGGCCCGTCAGCGCGTAGCCGTACAGGGTGACCGGGTCCGGGACGGTCGCGCCGGAGAGGTCTCGGACCGCGAGGGCCGACGCCTCGACCACCCAGACGACGGCGATCAGCGCCACGGCACCGAGCAGCACCAGATCCGCGGCGAGGTCCTTCACGCAGTAGTAGAGCGCCAGGAGCGCGGTCAGTCCACAGACCGCGTACACCGCGATCGCCAGTGCCGTCACGTCCCTCGTCCGCTCCTCCCGATGACCACGGTCCCGGAGGCTCCGGGGACCACGACCATCGCCGGCAGCGCGTGTCCGGGGCCGACGGCCTCCCCTACGATAAACGCATGGCTGATCTCACCGTGTCCTCCGTCCGCCCCGAGTCCGTCACCGCCGAGGTGCTCGTGCTGCCCGTACTGAAGGGGGGTGACGGCGCCGATCCGCGCGTGCTCGGTCCCGAGGGGGTCGAGGGGATCGGCGCGGCCATCGGCCTCACCGGTGCGCTGGACGAGGTGCGCCGCATCCCCGCCCCAGCCGGGTTCGCCACCGGGGCCCTGCTCCTCACGGGGCTCGGTGCGTCCGAGCTCGCCGACGTCTCCGATGCCGACGCCCGCCGTGCGTTCGGCGCCGCGACCCGCTCCCTGACCGGTCTGGACACCGCCGCGATCGCCCTTCCCGGCGCCGCACCCGCACAGCTCGCGGCCGCCGCCGAGGGGGCACTGCTGGGCGCCTACGCGTACGTCACCTCGAAGACGAAGGCCCCCAAGGCGGCCCTCGCCGCGATCGAGATCCTCGATGTCGACGGCGCCGACGGCCTCGAGGACGCCGTCTCCCGGTCCCGCACCGTCTCGTCCGCCGTGGACCTCGCCCGGGATCTCGTCAACACGCCCCCGAACCTGCTGTACCCCGCGGAGTTCGCACGTCGCGCCCAGGAGGCCGTCGCGGACCTCCCGATCACGGTCACGGTCCTCGACGAGACGGAGCTGGCCGCGGGCGGCTACGGCGGGATCGTCGGCGTCGGGCAGGGCTCGACCCGTCCCCCGCGCCTCGTGCGTCTGGACTACGCACCCGCGGGTGCCGGGCAGCACGTCGCCCTCGTGGGCAAGGGCATCACCTTCGACACGGGCGGCATCTCGATCAAGCCGGCCGCCAACATGGACGCCATGACCTCGGACATGACCGGGGCCGCGACCGTCCTGGCGGCGACCTTCGCCGCGGCGACCCTCGCCCTGCCCGTCCACGTCACCACCTACCTCGCGCTCGCGGAGAACATGCCCGGCGGGGGCGCCCAGCGCCCCGGTGACGTCGTCACCATGCGCGACGGCACCACCGTCGAGGTGCTCAACACCGACGCCGAGGGCCGGATGGTCATGGCCGACGCCCTCGTCGACGCCGTCGCCGACGGTCCCGACCTCGTGCTCGACGTCGCGACCCTCACCGGGGCCGCCGTCGTCGCGCTCGGCACCCGCACAGCCGCCGTCCTGGGCACGGAGTCCGCACGGGACGCGGTGCTCGCGGCCGCGGGGACCGTGGGCGAGCCGTTCTGGCCCCTGCCCTTCCCGGCGGAGCTGCGCGCGGAGCTCGACGGTCGGGTCGCCGATCTGCGCAACGTCGCCGGCCGCGAGGGCGGGGCGCTGACCGCGGGCATCTTCCTGCGCGAGTTCGTCGGCGACACCGAGTGGGCGCACCTGGACATCGCCGGACCGGCCTTCGCCTCCAAGCCGCTGGGCTTCCAGGGCGTCGGCGCGACCGGCATGAGCGTGCGCACCGTGCTGCAGGTCCTGACCGACCGGTCCGCCTGATCCACCCCTGCACGACCCTCCCGCCTGCCCGTCCCGGCCTGCTCGGACGTGCAGGTGGGAGGGCGGCCCGTGGCCTAGCATGGGTCCGAACCCCACCACGACACCAAGGGAGCCTGAACGTGGCTGATGAGACCGCAGACCAGTACGACCTCGTGATCCTCGGAGCGGGCAGCGGAGGCTACGCGGCGGCGCTGCGCGCGGGCGAGCTGGGACTGCGCACCGCCCTCGTCGAGAAGGACAAGCTCGGCGGCACCTGCCTCCACCGGGGTTGCGTCCCCACCAAGACCATGCTCCACGTCGGCGAGATCGCCGACACCGCCCACGAGGGCGAGGCCGTGGGCGTGAAGATCTCCGTCGACTCCATCGACCCCCAGGGCATCCGCTCCTTCAAGGACAAGATCGTCGGCCGCCTCTACAAGGGCCTCCAGGGCCTCGTGAAGGCCGCCAAGGGCGTCGACTACATCGAGGGCTACGGTCGCCTCAGCGGCAGGAACACGGTCTCCGTCGAGTCCGAGAGCGGCACGCGCACGCTGACCGGCAAGAACATCGTCCTGGCCTCCGGCTCGTTCTCCAAGACCCTCCCCGGTCTCGAGCTGGGCGGCCGGATCATCGATTCCGAGGTCGCGCTCGACCTGCCCGAGATCCCCAAGAACCCGATCATCCTGGGCGGCGGCGTCATCGGCGTGGAGTTCGCGAGCGTCTGGAAGTCCCTGGGCGCCGAGTCCGTCACGATCGTCGAGGGCCTGCCCCACCTGGTCGCCAACGAGGACGAGTCGCTGTCCAAGGCCCTCGAGCGCGCCTTCAAGAAGCGCGGCATCAAGTTCTCCCTCGGCACCTTCTTCGAGAAGGCTGAGCAGACGGACTCCGGCGTCACCGTGACCCTGGCCGACGGCACCACCTTCGAGGGCGACTACCTGCTGGTGGCCGTGGGCCGTGGTCCGAACACGAAGGATCTCGGCTACGAGGAGCAGGGCATCGAGATCGACCGCGGCTTCGTGATCGTCGACCGCAGCACCCTGGAGACCTCCGTGCCCGGCATCTACGCCGTCGGGGACATCGTCCCCGGTCTGCAGCTGGCCCACCGCGGGTTCCAGCAGGGCATCCTCGTGGCCGAGGAGATCGCGGGCCTGCGTCCCGCTCCGATCGTCGAGTCGGGGATCCCCCGCGTGACCTACGCGGAGCCGCAGATCGGGTCCGTCGGCCTCACCGAGAAGCAGGCCGTCGAGCAGTTCGGCGCGGACGGCATCGAGACCTACGAGTACAACCTCGGGGGCAACGGCAAGTCGCAGATCCTCGGCACGACCGGCTTCGTCAAGCTCGTCCGCGAGAAGGACGGTCCCGTCGTCGGCATCCACATGATCGGATCGCGCATCTCCGAGCAGATCGGCGAGGCGCAGCTGATCGTCAACTGGGAGGCCTTCCCAGAGGACGTCGCCGCCCTCATCCACGCCCACCCGACGCAGAACGAGGCCCTCGGCGAGGCGCATCTCGCGCTGGCCGGCAAGCCTCTGCACGCCCACGCCTGAGTCCGCCCCGCAGGAGGAGCACACCATGTCCGAAACCGTGAAGATGCCGGCCCTCGGCGAGTCCGTCACCGAGGGGACCGTCACCCGCTGGCTCAAGGCCGTCGGCGACACCGTCGAGGTCGACGAGCCGCTGCTCGAGGTCTCGACCGACAAGGTCGACACCGAGATCCCCTCGCCCGTCGCGGGCACCATCGAGAAGATCCTGGTCGAGGAGGACGAGGACGCCGAGGTCGGCGCCGACCTCGTCCTCATCGGCGACGGCTCCGGCAGCGGATCGTCGGACGACGACGCCCCGGCCGAGCCCGCCGAGGACTCCGCGGAGGACTCCGGCGCGGAAGACCTCGCCTCGGACGAGACCACCGCGCCTTCCACGAACGCGGAGGAGCCGGAGCAGGCCCCCTCGGACGATGCGGCCGCCGGAGGCGGCGGCGAGGGCCAGGAGGTCACCATGCCGGCCCTCGGCGAATCCGTCACCGAGGGGACCGTCACCCGCTGGCTCAAGACCGTCGGAGACACCGTCGAGGTCGACGAGCCGCTGCTCGAGGTCTCGACCGACAAGGTCGACACCGAGATCCCCTCCCCCGTGGCCGGCACGCTCCAGGAGATCCGCGTCGCCGAGGACGAGGACGCCGAGGTCGGCGCCGTGCTCGCGGTGATCGGCGACGGCAGCGCCCCGAAGGCGTCCGCGCCGGAGGTGAAGAAGGCACCGGAGCCGGAGAAGGCGCCCGAGCCGCAGGAGGAGAAGGAGACGAAGGTTGCGCCCGCGCAGCCCTCGGCCCCTGCCGCCAAGGACCCCGAGCCCGCCGCGAAGCCTGCGCCGAGCGCCTCGTCGACCCCGCGCCCGCAGGCCTCGGCCTCGGTCACCGGTGCCGGTTCCGACGGTCCCGGCTACGTGACCCCGCTGGTCCGCAAGCTCGCCGGCGAGGCCGGCATCGACCTCACGACCGTGCCGGGCACGGGCCTGGGCGGACGGATCCGCAAGCAGGACGTCCAGCAGGCGATCGAGGCGAAGAAGGCCGCCGAGGCCGCCCCGGCACCGTCCGCGGCACCCGCCGCCTCGTCCGCGCCCAAGGCCCCGGCCGCCGTCGCGGTGTCCCCGCTGCGCGGCACCGAGGAGAAGATGTCGCGGCTGCGCAAGATCGTCGCCTCGCGGATGGTCGAGTCCCTGCAGACCCAGGCACAGCTCACCACGACCGTCGAGGTCGACATGACCCGCGTGGCCAAGCTGCGGGCGCAGGCCAAGGAATCCTTCGCCCAGCGCGAGGGTGCCAAGCTGACGTTCCTGCCGTTCATCATGCAGGCGGCCGTCGAGGCGCTGAAGACCTACCCCAAGGTCAACGCCGAGATCGCCGGCGAGGTCATCAAGTACCACGCCTCGGAGAACATCGGCATGGCCGCGGACACCGAGCGCGGACTCGTCGTCCCGGTGATCAAGAACGCCGGCGACCTGAATCTCGCGGGGCTGGCACGCCAGATCGGCGAGCTGGGCGCCAAGGCCAAGGGCAACAAGCTGGGCCCGGACGACCTCCAGGGCGCGACGTTCACGATCACCAACACGGGCTCGGGCGGTGCGTTGTTCGACACCCCGATCGTGCCCAACCCGCAGGTCGGGATCCTCGGCTGCGGGACGATCGTCAAGCGTCCCATGGTCATCACCACCGAGGCCGGGGACGAGGTCATCGCGGTCCGTTCGATGATGTACCTGTTCCTGTCCTACGATCACCGCCTCGTGGACGGCGGCGACGCCGCCCGTTTCCTCACCCACATGAAGAAGCGCCTCGAGGACGGCCGGTTCGAGGGCGACCTCGGCCTGTGAGCCGTCCGCGGTGCCGTCCCCTCGGGTGACGGCACCGCCGGGGCAGGGCCCGGCACCGACCGGCGGTTTCCAGCGATCCCCGCAGCACCCTGTTCTCCAGGGAGTTGCGGGGATCGTGTCATCCTCGGGGGTGAAAGTTGCGTCCTTCGGAGCACTGGACCGGGCCCGGCACCGACCTGCGGTGCCGGGCGTGCGCGCGGCCGGCGGTGCGAGGCGTGCGTCCTGGTCCATGGGGCGGGCGGCACGCAGCCTGCCGCCTGCCGCTGCGACCCGGGGCCTAGACCGTCCTGATCCGCTCGACGAGCCAGCTCCCCTCGGTCCAGACGAGGTCCAGCTCGACGGTGTGCGGATCGGTGGCCGCGATGATCTCGGGGCGTCCGTCGTGGTGGATCACCGTCCGCTCGCTCTCGGCGATCGTCGCCCGCACGGTCGCCGAGCCCGCGACCGCGTCGAAGGCGGTGACCTCGGCGGCCCGGACCTCCGTGCGCCACCCCTGGACCTCCAGGCCCGCGTACGACCTCGCGAGCTGGGCGTCCTGATCCCGCGCGGGAGAACCGGGGACGGTCGTCGTGTCGGGGGCGCCGTCCAAGAGGTGCGCACGGCGGCGCACGGCCAGGTCGTCCACCAGGGCCGCCGGTGCCTCGGGCCGCGCCACGGCCCCGGCACCGGCCGACGGGTGCTCGAGGACGGACGGAGCATGCGTGCTGCCGCCCGCATCGACCGGAGCCGACGGCCCGCCTGCCACGGCGACCACGACGCCCACCGTCCCGAGGAACACGGCGCCGACGCCGACCGCGTACCCGAGCCGTGCCGACCGTGAGCGGGGCACGAGACGAGGGGTGCCGCGGTGGCCTGCCCCGCGCCGGCTCCGTCCTCGCCGCATGCCGGCGCTGCCTCTCCGCGGCAGTGCGGCCGGGCGCACCTGGGCCTCCTCGGACCGCGCCCCCCGGAGGTATGCGGTGACGTCGAGGTCCACCTCCACGTCCGCAGGGTCGAGGCCGCCCGCAGCGACGTCCTCGACGGGATCCGGAGCATCTTCGACCCGGTCGAGAGAGGAGGCGATCCCCGGGGTTCTCGCCGGAGCTCCCGCGACCACCCGCCGGATCGTCCCGGGCCGTGCGTCGGAGGGGTCGCTGTCGGTCGGGGCCGCACCGGAGGCCTCACCCGCCGGACGCCGCAGGGTCCGCCCCGCATCACCGAGCACCGCATCCATCCACCGTCGATCGGCGAGCCGCTCCCGCAGGCCGCCACCCCGTGCCAGGCCTGCCAGGTCGTGGATGAGCACGGTCCCGTCGTCCCGGATCCCGAGCCCCGCCGAGGCCGCCGCACCGAGCACCCAGCCGTGCCGGTGCAGGGCCTCGAGGGATTCCTCGAGCAGGTCCCGGGCGGCCAGCTGCGCGAGCCGCTCGGTCGTTCGCGGGCTCCCGACCTCGGCGCGGCGTCGACCCGCGCGTGGGGCGGCGGGCGGTGCGTCCTCACGGACCAGCGCGTCCCGGTCCCGCCAGAGGATCCGCGGGAACGCGCCGGCCCCGTCCTGCTCCAGGGACTCCAGGAGGCCGGCCTCGCGGTCCAGGGCCTCCCGCCCCGGGCTCGACAGCGCCCGGACGATCACGACCCGCTGCCCCCGGGGGCCTCGTGCCGCAGTCTCCGTCCGATCGGGGTCCTCGCGGAGCACGGCACTGGGTGAGCAGTCCTTGGGCGGGACGGGAGGGTCGTCGGCCCGGCGGGGTGCAACACGAGGGCCGGTCCTCGGACGTCCCGAGGACCGCTCCCCCCGCACCGCCCCCGCGACGTCACCGGCACCCCCGCCTGCACGCGAGGTGTTCCGGGCCGCCGCACGGATCACCCAGCGGGGCCCGGACGGGAGGGAGTCCCCGAGGTGGAACTCGTGCGGGTGGCCGTTCATGGGCCCAGTGAACCCCTGTGCCGCGACCGACGGCAGTGGTCGTCCACAATGCGCAGGTGGCGGCTAGGATCGAGGCATGCTCGACGTGATCCGCCTCGGCTTCTCCGCGCCCTCCGTCCCCGGCGGCCGGCACGCGGAGTTCGGCCTGGACGGCGGCCCGGTCGAGTACCGCCGCGCCTGGGAGATCCAGCGGGAGGTCCACGCCGACGTCGTCGCCGGTCGCCGCCCGGACAGCCTGATCCTCCTCGAGCACCAGGCCGTGTACACCGCGGGCAAGCTCACCGTCGAGGAGGAGCGCCCGCGCGATGGGGCCCCCGTCGTCGACGTCGACCGCGGCGGCAAGATCACCTGGCACGGACCGCAGCAGCTCGTGGGCTACCCGATCGTCCGGCTGCCCGCACCGATCGACGTGGTGGGCTTCGTGAGGGCGCTCGAGACCACGTTGATCACCGTGTGCGCGGAGCTCGGCGTCGACGCCGTGCCCGTCGGGGGACGCAGCGGCGTCTGGGTGCGCCGCCCGGGCGTGGAGGACCGCAAGCTCGCCGCCATCGGCCTGCGGGTGTCCAAGCGGACGACCATGCACGGCTTCGCCCTGAACTGCGCCAACGACCTCTCCTGGGCCCACAACGTGATCCCCTGCGGGATCGACGACGCGGGGGTCACGAGCCTCAGCGAGCAGTCGGGACGTCGGATCGGCGTCGAGGACGTGCTCGCCCCCACGGAGCGCGCGATGGAGGCCCTGGTGAGCGAGCGCACCCGCTCGCGCGCCGACTGACCCGCGCCCGCGCCCGCCCGGGCACCCCCAGCCGATAGACTGCCCGCCGTACCCCAGCCGCGAGGAGGCCACGCGTGACCATCGCCCCCGAAGGCCGACGGATGCTGCGCATCGAGGCGCGCAACGCCGAGACGCCCATCGAGCGCAAACCCGACTGGATCAAGACCCGAGCGGTCATGGGCCCGGAGTACTCGGCCATGAAGCAGCGCGTCCACGGTCAGGGCCTGCACACGGTGTGCGAGGAGGCCAAGTGCCCCAACATCTTCGAGTGCTGGGAGGACCGCGAGGCGTCCTTCCTCATCGGCGGTGACACCTGCACGCGACGGTGCGACTTCTGCGACATCGCCACCGGCAAGCCGCTGGCGATCGACCCGGCCGAGCCCTTCAAGGTCGCCCGATCGGTGCGCGACATGGGACTGCGCTACACGACCATCACGGGCGTGGCCCGCGACGACCTCCCCGACGGCGCCTCGTGGCTGTTCGCCGAGACCTGCAAGCAGGTCCACGCGATGAACCCCGGCACCGGCGTCGAGCTCCTCGTGGACGACATCAAGGGCGACGGCTCCGCGCTGCAGCGGATCTTCGACGCCCGCCCCGAGGTGTTCGCCCACAACCTCGAGACCGTCCCCCGGATCTTCCGACAGATCCGGCCGGCCTTCCGCTTCGAGCGCAGCCTCGAGGTCATCCAGTCCGCCAAG
The DNA here is from genome assembly GCF_052378625.1 of Brachybacterium sp. AOP25-B2-12. Lineage (NCBI taxonomy): Bacteria > Bacillati > Actinomycetota > Actinomycetes > Micrococcales > Dermabacteraceae > Brachybacterium > Brachybacterium sp. AOP25-B2-12. The sequence goes on from NZ_JBQSXW010000001.1 coordinate 92,483, forward strand.
GACGCCGGTCTCATCACCAAGTCCAACCTGATCCTGGGGATGGGCGAGACCGACGAGGAGATCGTCGACACGATGGAGCAGCTGGTGGAGTCCGGCTGCGACATCCTGACGATCACGCAGTACCTCCGCCCCTCCAAGCTCCACCACCCGGTCGACCGCTTCCTCAAGCCCGAGAAGTTCCTCGAGCTCTCGGACGCGGCCGGGGAGATGGGCTTCCTCGCCGTCATGGCCGGCCCCATGGTCCGCTCCTCGTACCGTTCGGGCCGCCTGTGGTCCGCCGCGATGAAGAAGCTGGGCCGCGAGATCCCCGAGGACCTCCGTCACCTCGACCAGGAGACCCCCGCCTACCAGGAGGCAGCGAGCGTCGTCGCGCGACGTCGCGCCGCCGCCTGCTGATCACCACCGAAGAAGAGAGCATGCCCCGACAGCGCAAGACGTCCGAGGACGCCCCCAAGCCCCCGAAGAAGCCCGGCCGCATCAAGCAGATGTACCAGGTCTACCAGCAGACGCAGGAGATCGACCGGCGCACCCTGCCGTACATGCTGCTGGGGCTGATCGTGCCCGTGATCGTGGCGGTGCCGCTGACCTGGTGGCTCATGGGCACGCCCTGGTACGGCGTGTTCATCGGCATCATGCTCGGCGTCCTGGCGGCGCTGTTCATCCTCGCGCGCAAGGCCGAGGCCGCCGCCTACGGCCGGATCCGCGGCCAGCAGGGCGCGGCGCTCGCGGCCCTGCAGTCGATCCGTCGCGGCTGGAACGTCGAGGAGCACCCCGCCGCGATCGATCGTCGCACCCAGTCGATGGTGTTCCGTGCGAGCGGCCGCGCCGGGATCGCGCTCGTCGTGGAGAGCTCCTCGGGCCCGACCCTGGCGATGCTCCGCAAGGAGAAGCGGATCCTGGACCGGATCGTCCCCAACGTCCCCGTGCACGAGATCGTCGTCGGCGAGGGCGAGGGCGAGGTGCCGATCCACAAGCTCGCCACGTACATGACGCGCATGCGCCCCAAGCTCACCAAGCAGGAGGCAGGCGTCGTCGCCAAGCGGCTGCGGGCGCTGCCCAACCCCGTGTCCCAGGCGATTCCCAAGGGCGTCGACCCCATGCGGGCCCGCCCCAACCGCAAGGCGCTGCGCGGCGGCTGAGACGGCCCCAGCGCTCCGCGCGTGCCCCGTCCGACCTCGGTCGTGCGGGGCACGCGTGCATCGCGGGCCGCGCCACCTCCGAAGGTGCCGACGGGCCGCCCGGACCCCGGTGCGCGACGCGGGCCGAGGAGTCCGTGGGGCGACGTGCCCGGCCGGGTGTCGCCGCCCCGAGGGCTCAGAAGCCCACGGAGCGTCCGAGTGGTGGGACGCCATCGCCCCGTGACCTCGCCGTGACCTTCGTTATCGGACCGTTATACAACGCATCGGCGCAGGTCACGGCGCCACGAGGGTTCAGCCGCGGACCGTCGCCGTGCCCGCCGCGAGATCGTGCAGGGGCCTGCCGTCCCGATCCGTGACGAGAGCGGGGATGAGCAGCAGGAGCAGCACCGTGCGGACGACCGCCCGCAGGATCATCGGCCAGCGGCGCGCCACGGGAGCCACCCGCACGCGCAGCAGCAGCTGTCCGACGGTCCCGCCGAACACGGTCAGCATCACCACGTTCAGCGCCGTGAACAGGGGCCATACCAGGGTCGGGCTGCCGTCCCGCAGCAGCATGGAGAGCCCGGCGCAGAGCACCCAATCGATCGCATACGTCGCGAACCGACGCCCGATGGGGGCCACCGATCCGGGCCCGGACTCCGGTGCACCCCAGCTCGCACCCGGCGCCCGCGACGTGTCGCGCGGGGCGCCCTCCATCCAGGATCCGAGGTCTTCGCGGTCGATCACGTCGAGAACTGTATCGGCCGATGGCCCAGATCCCTCCCAGCGATCTGCCTAGACTGGCGGCGCTGGTCGTACGGCCGGCACGGCGGATCGGGCCCCCCGAACCGAACCGCCCAGAACGTCCGCCCCCCGGGGTTCTACGCGCACGGCTCGACCGTGCGGATGGAGGAGATGTGTTCAGCAATCCCAGTGAGGTCGTGAAGTTCATCGAAGAGGAGGACGTCGAGTTCATCGACATCCGCTTCATCGATCTGCCCGGCGTGATGCAGCACTTCAACGTGCCGGCGTCCACGTTCGACGAGGAGGCGATCGCGACCGGACAGCTGTTCGACGGCTCGTCGATCCGCGGCTTCCAGGCGATCCACGAGTCCGACATGAAGCTCGTGCCGGACCTCGACACCGCGTACCTGGACCCCTTCCGTGAGCACAAGACGCTCATCATCAACTTCTCGATCGTCGATCCGTTCACCGACGAGCCGTACTCGCGCGATCCGCGCACCGTGGCCGCCAAGGCCGAGCAGTACCTGCAGTCGACGGGGATCGCCGACACCGCCAACTTCGCCGCCGAGGCCGAGTTCTACATCTTCGACGACGTCCGCTTCAAGACGGACATCAACGAGGGCTTCTACAAGATCGACTCCGACGAGGCCTCGTGGAACACGGGCCGCGACGAGAGCGAGTTCGGCGGCAACCAGGGCTACAAGACCCGCGTCAAGGGCGGCTACTTCCCCGTCTCCCCCAACGACCAGATGGCCGATCTCCGCGACGACATCGTCGAGGTGCTCGAGCAGGTCGGGCTGCAGGTCGAGCGCGCGCACCACGAGGTGGGCACCGGCGGCCAGCAGGAGATCAACTACCGCTTCAACACGCTGCTGCAGGCGGCCGACGACGTCATGAAGTTCAAGTACGTCGTCAAGAACACCGTCTGGGACGCCGGCAAGACCGCGACGTTCATGCCCAAGCCCCTCTTCGGGGACAACGGCTCGGGCATGCACACCCACCAGAGCCTCTGGAAGGACGGCGAGCCGCTGTTCTACGACGAGCGCGGCTACGGCGGCCTCTCGGACGTGGCCCGCTGGTACATCGGCGGTCTCATCGAGCACGCCTCCTCGCTCGTCGCGTTCACCAACCCCACGGTGAACTCGTACAAGCGCCTGGTGCCCGGCTTCGAGGCCCCCGTGAACATGGTGTACTCGGCCCGCAACCGCTCCGCGTGCATCCGCATCCCCGTCACGGGCACCTCGCCCAAGGCCAAGCGCATCGAGTTCCGCGCTCCGGACCCGTCGGCCAACCCGTACCTGTCCTTCGCCGCGCAGCTGATGGCCGGCATCGACGGCATCCGCAACCGCATCGAGCCGCCCGAGCCGATCGACAAGGACCTGTACGAGCTGCCCCCCGAGGAGCACGCGCAGATCAAGCAGCTGCCCGCCTCGCTCGGTGAGGCGCTGGACGCCCTCGAGGCCGATCACGACTACCTCACCGAGGGCGACGTGTTCCCCGAGGACCTCATCTCGACGTGGATCGAGTACAAGCGGACCAAGGAGATCGATCCCTTCCGCTTCCGCCCGCACCCCCACGAGTTCGAGCTGTACTACGACATCTGAGCCGACCTCCCGGCCCCGAAGACGGCAACGCCCCGTCGCGCAGCAGCGCGGCGGGGCGTTGCCGTGGGAAACCGAGGGACGCCCGGACTACAGTGCGATGCATGGGAGCCGAGGAGCCGGTCGAGAGCGGGTCGGAGCAGCGCGTCGGGGTCCCGGATGCCCGGGGCACGGACCGAGCAGACGCGTCTGGGGGCGACGAGTCATCCTGCGCCCCCATGGCGAGGCAGGAGATCGGCCTGTGGGGAGCGGCCCCCTCATCGGATCGGCGCGGCCCCATGCTCGACATCGCCCCCGACGGCTCGGTCCACGGCCACGACGGCTGCAACGGGTTGATCGGTCGATGGACGGTGTCCGAGGGCCACGTGACCTTCGAGGTTCTGGCCTCCACGAGAATGTTCTGCGTCGACGTCGACACCTGGCTCTCCCGGGGGCGCACGGTGGTCGTGGTCGACGGCGAACTGGTGGTGTGCGACGGCCAGGGCGAGCGCATCGGCGTCCTGCCTCCGCGCGGCTGACCGATCGGGCACGGCATCGCCGCTCCGTGCACTCGATGCGGGCCACGCCCGAAGGTCCTCGGTCCATGTCGGATCCCCGGGCGGTCCAGAACCTCAGGGAGACCTCAGAGCTCGCTCAGCCCAGCGCGTCCAACCCGCCCTTGGCCTTGAGCAGCGACAGCACCAGGGCCTTGGGGTCCTGGGCGGGCGGCAGCACGCATTCCTCGGCCTCGAAGCCCCAGACCTCGCGCAGGGAGCGGAACACCGAGAACTCCTCGTCGGTGGTGCGCAGCGGGATCACGGAGTAGCCGCCGGCCTCGGGCAGGTGGATCACGAAGGCACCCGTGAGCTCGGGCATGTCCTGGACGCCGCCGTCGGCATCCAGGAGCTGCTCCGCTCGGACCACGGCCACGCCCTGCAGGGCGTAGTCCCCGCGCACCTTCTTGGAGGTCTTGATGTCCCCCGACAGCAGGGTGTTGCCGATCCGGACGATGCAGTCGGTGGTCCCCGCGTACTTCACCGTGTGGTTGACGACCGTCTGCTCGACGGCGACGAACTCGGGGCGGTAGTCCTGGAGGAAGGCGTCGTATCCGTCCAGGCGCACGCGCGCACGGTTCAGGAGGGCGTCGAGCGAGGGCTCGTCCCCGAAGGCCCCGGTGGCGGCCCGCATCGACTCGACCTCCGCGGCCACGGCGTCCCGATCCGGCCGCGTGCCGCTCCTGCCCCAGTCCTCGCACACGGCGTGGACCAGCGTGCCGAAGTCCGAGGCGCGCCGGGTGTACTCCGGGGCCGCGGCGGCGATGCGCTTCTGCGCCCCCCACCGGTCCTTGGACACCCGGGAGATCTCGGCGGCGGCACGGCCCGGGTTGCGATCCAGCCACGCATACATCTCCAGCGCGCGCTTGGAGGCCATCGTCGCGTACCAGCCCTGCAGGTGGTCCTTGGCACGCATGCCGGCGACCGTGGTGATCGAGGGGTACACCAGGGGCCCGTCGGGCTCGAGACGGTACATGCGGCCGCGCGGGGTGTCGCCGCTGAGCTGGGGTGTGGTCATGACTCCTCGACGGGACGTTGGACAGGGACGATGGCGCGGCGGGCGGACCACCGAGCGGGGCGTGCGGACCGATCCAGGCTACGCGCCGGACTCCCCGAAGATGATCTCCTCGGCGATGCCCCGGGCATGGCGCGTGACACGCAGATAGTCCTCCTCGAGGCCCGCGGCGGTCCCCTCGTCCCCGAGGATGATGAGCGCGGCGGCCCGCAGCTCGTCGCGGTCCACGGGCAGGGTCGACGGCTCGCGGTCCTTCCACAGGAACAGGGCGCGTCGGATCCCCCAGGCCAGGCGCCAGGCCGCACCGAGGGACTGCCCGGAGGCGCGCGGCAGCAGCCCCTCGTCGACGAGGATCCCCAGGGAGTCCAGCGTGTTGGTGCGGCCCCGGACCGCCGGATGATCGTGCGCCCCGTCCATGACGAGCAGCTGCACCACCCACTCGACATCGGTCATCGACCCCCGGCCGAGCTTGAGGTGGCGGGCACGGTCCGCGCCGCGCGGCAGCCTCTCCCCCTCGATGCGTGCCTTCATGGTGACGATGTCCCGGCGCATCCGCCCGGTGAGCCCGTCGGAGGGGTACCGCGCGAGATCCATCGCCGCCGTGAGGTCGGTGACCAGTGACTCCCCGCCCGTGATCACACGCGCGCGCAGCAGCGCCTGACGCTCCCAGGTCTCGGCGCTGCGCGTGAAGTACTCCTTCCACGAGGCGAGGCTGCGTGCGAGCACGCCGTTGCGCCCCTCGGGGCGCAGGTCCGCGCTGACCTTCATGTCCGCGCCGGCGGAGGGGGCGTTGAGGATCTTCTGGAGCGCGGTCGCCACCTGCACGGCGAGCTCCCCGGTGCGAGCCCCGGCCCCGCGGTCGGCGACGACGAACTGGACGTCGGCGTCCGAGGAGTAGCCCAGCTCGCATGCCCCGAAGCTGCCCATGGCGATGATGGCGAAGTCGATGCCGAGGTGCGCGCACGCGGAATGCGTCGTGAGCTCGCCCGCTCCCTCGCCGAACCGTGCCTCGGGATGCTCGAGCGCCACGGTGTACGCCGCGACCCGCAGCCCGGAGCGCAGCACCGCCTCGGCGATCGCCGTGAGGGCGTGGGCCACCTCGCGGGGCTCGACGATGCCCACGAGGTGGGCCATCGCGACCCGCAGCAGCTCGCGCCGCCGGGTGCGGCGGAGGACGTCGGTGGCATCGTCCGCGGTGCCGACGCGGCGGATCACCGCGTCGAACTCCTTCTCGAGGCCCTCGCGGCTGAGCGGGTGCAGCTCCTCGTCGCGGGACAGCCAGCGTACTGCCTCGGGGATCTGCTCGAGCTCCTCGCCGACGAACCGTGAGCTCGACAGCACCCGCGTGAGCCGTCGCGCCGCGACACCGGAGTCCCGCAGCAGTCCCATGTACCAGTGGGCCGAGCCCGCGCGATCGGACAGCCGACGGAACGCGAGGAGGCCGAGGTCCGGGTCGATGCCCTCGGAGAACCATTCGAGCAGGCTCGGCAGGAGCTGCCGCTGGATCGCCGCCCTGCGGGAGATCCCCTCGGTGAGCGCCGTGATGTGCCCGAGGGCCCGACGGGGGTCCCGGTACCCGATCGCGGCCAGCCGCGACTGCGCGGCCTCCGGGGTCAGGCGCACCTGTCCGTCGGACAGGTTCGAGGCGGTGACCAGCAGCGGCCGGTAGTAGATTTCCTCGTGGAGGTGGCGGACCCGCCGCCGGATGTTCTCGTAGTGCCGGGTGAACTGCGTCGGGTCCTGGCCGAGGCCCCGGGCCAGGCGCCGGATGTCCGTGGGCGAGGTGGGCAGGACATGGGTGCGGCGCAGCCGGTGCAGCTGGAGGCGGTGCTCGACGGCCCGCAGGAACCGGTAGGCGCCGTCGAGCTCGGCGGCGCTGTCGCGGCCGATGTACCCGCCGTCGCGCAGCCGAGCGAGGCCCGTGAGGGTGTCGCGCACCCGCAGCGTCTCGTCGCCGCGCCCGTGGACCATCTGCAGGAGCTGCACGGTGAACTCGACGTCCCGCAGGCCGCCGGGGCCCAGTTTGAGGTTCCGCTCGGCCTCCCCGCTGGGGATGTGGTCGATGACGCGACGACGCATGGCACGGGAGTCCTCGACGAAGCTCTCGCGGGTCGAGGCCTTCCACACCATCGGCGTGATCATCTCGATGAAGGCATCGCCGAGAGCACGGTCCCCCGCCGCCGGCCGTGCCTTGAGCATCGCCTGGAACTCCCACGACTTGGCCCACCGCGTGTAGTACTGCCGGCACGAGTCGAGGGTCCGGGCCAGCGGGCCGTCCTTGCCCTCGGGGCGCAGATTCGCGTCCACGGGCCACAGGGATCCCTCCGCGGTGCGGTCCGAGCAGACCCGGGCGATCTCGCGGCACAGCGCGGCGGCGATCCCCAGCATCTCGTCGTCGGATCCCTCGGAGGGAGCGCCGACCGCGACGTCGGCGCACCCGGCGACGTAGACCACGTCGACATCGGAGATGTAGTTGAGCTCCCGAGCGCCCGTCTTGCCCATCGCGAGGATCGCGAGCCGTACGCCCTCGTGGCCCTCGACGCTCGCCCGGGCGGTCGCCAGGGCCGTCTCGAGGGCGGCGTCGGCCAGGTCGGCCAGGGCCGCGGAGACGGCCGGCTGCACGCTGCCGGGATCTGCGGCCACGAGGTCGGCGACGGCGATCTCCACGAGGCGTTCGTGGTAGGCCACGCGCAGAGCGTCGCGTGCCTCGCGGGGGGCGAGCTCGGCGACGGGCATGGCGGCGGCGGGATTCGCGCCGACGGCGCGCAGGAGCGTCCCGCGGATCTCCTCGGCGGGCAGCTCGAGGGCCCTCGCGCCGATCTCGACCGCACCCAGGTGCTCCGGGTGGCGGGTCAGGAAGTCCCCGAGGGCCACGGAGGAGCCCAGGAGCGTCACCAGGCGAGCGCCCGGGTCGTCCGAGGCGTCGATCCCCGCGAGCAGCGCGGACACGTCCTGGGAGCCCTCGGCGCGCGCGGCCTCGGCCACGCGCAGCAGGCCGATCAGCGCGTCGTCGGCATCGGCCGTCTCCCCGATCCGCTCGACCCCGGCCTCGGTCAGTCCCGCCAGCGCGGGGTCGCCCAGCAGACGCTGGGCACGCTCGGTGTTCCCGAATCCGTGCCGCGCCAGGGTCCCGGTGGTCATCACGCCGCGCACCATCGCTCAGATCCGGGAGAACGTCGTCTCGAGCTCGGCCGTGGTGACCTGCTCGCGATAGCGCTGCCATTCGTCGCGCTTGTTGCGCAGGAAGTACTCGAAGACCTGCTCGCCGAGGGTCTCGGCCATGAGCTCGGAGGACTCGAAGATCTCCAGGGCCCGGAACAGGTCGGTCGGCAGAGGCTCGTACCCCAGGGCGCGCCGCTCGCGATCGGTGAGCTGCCAGACGGTGTCCTCGGCCCCCTCGGGGAGGTCGTACTCCCCCTCGATCCCGGCCAGGCCCGCGGCGAGCAGGACGGAGAACGCGAGATAGGGGTTCGTGGCGGAGTCCGCGCCGCGGAACTCGATGCGCGAGCTCGTGCCCTTGGTGGGCTTGTGGTACGGCACGCGGACCAGCGCCGAGCGGTTGTTGTGGCCCCAGCAGACGTAGCTCGGCGCCTCCTGCGCCCCCCACAGCCGCTTGTAGGAGTTCACGAACTGGCTGGTGACGGCCGTGTACTCGGGGGCGTGGCGCAGCAGCCCCGCGATGAACTGGCGCGCGGTCCGCGACAGTCCGTACTCGGCGCCGGGCTCGTGGAAGGCGTTCTTGCCGTTCTGGAACAGCGAGAGATGCGTGTGCATGCCGGAGCCGGGGCTGGTGATCATGGGCTTGGGCATGAACGTGGCGTACTGCCCCATCGACAGCGCGACCTCCTTGACCACCGTGCGGAAGGTCAGGATGTTGTCGGCGGTCGTCAGCGCATCCGCGTAGCGCAGGTCGATCTCGTTCTGCCCGGGGCCGTTCTCGTGGTGGGAGTACTCCACCTGGATGTTCATCGCCTCGAGGTACTGGATGACGGTGCGGCGGAAGTCCTGGCCGCTCGCGCGCGGCACGTGGTCGAAGTACCCGGCATGGTCCACGGGACGCAACGGCTCGCCCTCGGTGTAGGGCTCCTCGAAGAGGTAGAACTCGATCTCCGGGTGGGTGAAGTACTCGACGCCCTGGGCCTCCGCCCTGGCCATCGCCCGGCGCAGCACGCGGCGCGGGTCCGAGGCCGCGGGCTCCCCGTCCGGCGTGAGCACGTCGCACAGCATCCTCGCCGTGCCGTTGGTGTCACCCCGCCAGGGCAGCACCTGGAAGGTCCCGGGATCCGGTCGCAGCAGGATGTCGGACTCGTACGCCCGGGTCATCCCCTCGATCGTCGAGCCGTCGATCCCGATGCCTTCGGTGAAGGCGGTCTCGAGGTCCTCCGGGGAGATGGCGACGGACTTCAGACTCCCGAGCACGTCGCAGAACCACAGGCGGACGAAGCGGATGTCCCGCTCCTCGACGGCACGGATGACGGCATCGTGGTGGCGTTCCATGAGGTCAGTCTGCCCCATGTGTTCGTGGGTCCGCGGTCGGCGCACCGATCTCCGCAACCCGCGCGATGAGGAAGGGCCGAACCCTCCTCGAACTCCTCACGCCCGCGTGCCCACGAGGCGATCACGGCGTGAATGCGTGACGCTGACCGCTGCAATGGTCACGCATTCACGTCCCGCGAGCGACCCGTCGTCACGACAGGGTGATGTACCAGTTCCCGTCCGCAGCCTTGGACAGGGAGTAGGGGAACTCCGACCCCATGATGGAGATCTTGATCGTTCCGTCGTCGGACGCCTTGGCCTCGAGGTTCTCCTTCGTCACGTACGAGGCGAGCGAAGGATCGATACCCTCGGCGGACGAGCTCGACTCGAGGTTCTTCGCGCACAGCTGAGCATCGGCGTCGGTCATGGGCTCCTTCGTCGCCGGGTTGATCGTCTTCTTGCACGCCGTGGCGTAATCCTTGTTCGTTCGTCCCTGTTCACGCCGGTCCTGGCGCGCCCCGTGCACCGTCGCTCGACGGGCGCGCACCATCATCCCAGACGATGGTGCCCGACGCGCGCGCAACGCGCGATCGACTCCGTGGCCCCTCATCGCCCGACCATGTCCGACGGGACGGCGAACGGTGCACGACGGTGCTGCAGGCCCCCGTACCCCGCGAGGACAGAAGTTCCCTTCCCCGTCCCTCGAGGACACGAGCTCATCCCACGTCCGTCCGCGCTGTCGCGCCGTTCATCGGGACACGTCGATGTACAGGCCCCCGTCGGCGCCCTTGACGATCGTGAGCGCACTGTCGGAATCGTTGATCCTGACGTCCACGTGACCGTCGGGCTGCAACGCCGCGCTCACCTGGTCGATCAAGACACGACCCTGCAGCTGGGCGAACTGGTCCTTCTCCTTCTCGAGGGAGGACATGCATCCCGTGTGGAGCGGGTCGCCGTCGGCGAGGCCCACCTTGGTCCGGGTGTTGAGCATGTGATGGCAGGCCCCGGCGAAGTCGCCCACGGACGCCTTGGTGTAGAAGTCGACGACGGTCTGCTTGGCGGGTTCGAGATCGCCCTCGGTGGCGGGCTGGACCTGTGGCCGCGGGGTCGTGGGGGCAGCGCTCGTCGACGGCTGCGTCGTGGGAGGCGTCGTCGTGACGGGCTCCGTCGTCTCCGCCGTGGTGGATTCCGACGGCTCCGTGCCGCCGCCGACCGTGACCGTTCCCGCGCCGCCGCAGGCGGCCAGGACGGCCGCCGCGACCGAGGCCACTCCCACGGCCCCTGCATGACGTGCGATCCGCTGGATGCGATGCATCTTCGTGCTCCCCTTCGTTCCCGCTCCCCTGTGCACGCGGTCCCCCCCCCCCCCGGGACGGCGCGGCCCGGCGTCGTCCGTGACGAGCGGGCACGACGATGATCCCACGGAACCGGGGCGCGTCCCTGTCGGACGCGCGAGCCACTAGCCTGGTCCGCGCAGCGCTCTGCGGCCACGTCACCGGTCGCGAGCCGATCACGAGCCGTGAGGAGCCGACAGTGAACGCATCCGAGAGCACGCCGACGTCCGGGGGCACGCGCCCGGCCCGGGTGCGGACCCGCCATCTCCAGGACGCCAAGGACACCGGGCGGCGCTTCGCGATGCTCACCGCGTACGACCAGTTCTCCGCCCAGGCCTTCGAGGCCGCCGGGATCGACGTGCTCCTGGTCGGGGACTCCGTGGGGACCACGGTGCTGGGCTACGACTCGACCCTCCATACCACCCACCAGGACATGCTCACGTTCACCGGTGCCGTCGCACGCTCGGTGCATCGCCCGCTGATCGTCGCGGACCTCGCCTTCGGCAGCTACCAGACCGGTCCGCAGGATGCGGTGAACCACGCGGTCGAGCTGATGCGCGCCGGCGCCCAGGCGGTCAAGCTCGAGGGCGGCGAGGCGATCCTGCCGCAGGTGCGGGCCATCGTGGCCGCCGGGATCCCCGTGATGGGCCACCTCGGGTTCACCCCCCAGTCGGTGCACGCCCTGGGCGGGCACCGCGTCCAGGGACGTGAGCACGCGGCCGCGGACCGCCTCGCCGACGACGCCCTCGCGCTCCAGGAGGCGGGTGCCTTCGCGATCGTCCTCGAACTCGTGCCCTCCGGTGTGGCCGAGCGCCTCACCGAGATCCTCGCGATCCCCACGATCGGCATCGGCGCGGGCCCCGCCTGCGATGGGCAGGTGCTCGTGTGGCAGGACATGGCCGGGCTCTCGGACTTCCACGGGACGTTCGTCCATCGCTTCGCCGAGCTCGGGGCGGACCTGCGTCGCGCCGCGACCACCTACCGCGAGGACGTCGAGGGTCGCCGGTACCCGGGACCCGGGCATGCCTTCTCCTGACGGCGCCCGAACCCGCGATGCCGAGGACCCTCACCGGAGCACGGTCTCCGATGGGGGTCCTCGTCGTCCGGGGGCGGACGGGTCGCGCGATCAGCTGTCCGCGCCGTCCTTCCAGTCCTTGTCCTGCTCGTCCCACGCCTCGTTGCGCGAGGCGGCGATCGCCAGGGCCCTCTGGGCCTCCTCGCGGGTCGCGTAGGGACCCATGAGCTCGTTGCCCGGGGACTGCGCGCCCTCCTCGACCTGGTGGCTGTCGAGGTTGTAGTAGTAGTCGGGCATCGGAGGGACCTCCTCATCGGTGGGACACTGGTGGCCATGACTGTAGAACACCCTGCCGCGACCGACCGGTGGCTGCGCCCCGCAGGGCGCGCCCTGCTGATGCCCGGCACCATCTCTCCCGAGCGACCGGTGCCCGCCGCCATCGCCCGGCCCGAGTACGTGGGCAAGGACGAGGCGGTCTCGGACTCGGGGCCCTACGTCCAGAGCGCCGACGTGATCCGTCGCGTCCGCGAGGCCTCCCGGGTGGCGGCCCTCGCGCTGCAGGCCGCGGGCGAGGCCTCCGAACCCGGCGTGACCACTGATCAGATCGACGGCGTCGTCCACGACGTGCTCGTGTCCCACGGCGCCTACCCCTCGACGCTCGGCTACCTCGGGTTCCCCAAGTCGTGCTGCACGAGCCTGAACGAGGTCATCTGCCATGGGATCCCCGACTCGACGGTCATGGAGGAGGGCGACATCCTCAACGTCGACGTCACCGCCTTTTTGGACGGCGTCCACGGCGACACCAACGCGACCTTCGCCGTGGGTGCGATCGATCCGCGCGCCGCGGAGCTGATCGAGCGCACCGAGGAGGCGATGATGCGCGGCATCCGCGCCGGCCGCGTGGGCCGCGAGGTCAACGTCATCGGCCGCGTCGTCGAGAAGTACGTGGGTCGCTTCGGCTACGAGAGCGTCCGGGACTACACCGGGCACGGCGTCGCCGAGGGCTTCCACAACGGCCTGGTCGTCCCGCACTACGACTCCGCGCCGATGTTCGACGACGTCATCGAGGCGGGCATGACCCTCACCGTGGAGCCGATGGTCACCCTGGGCTCCCAGGCGTGGGAGCAGTGGGACGACGGCTGGACCGTGGTCACTGCCGACCGCTCCTTCACCGCCCAGTTCGAGCACACCTTCCTCATCACCGAGGACGGGTACGAGATCCTCACGACCGTCTGACCACGACCGCCCCAGGGCGCCCGGGGCCGGCCGAGACCGCGTCGAGCCGCGACGTCTGTCACACTGTGTGCCGTCCCGCTCCGGTGGGCGCCCCGACCCACCCAGGAGGACGAAGGACCATGAGCAAGGCAGCGTTCGGCATCGACATCGGCGGCAGCGGCATCAAGGGCGCGCCCGTGGACCTCAAGGGGGGCGCCCTCGCGGCGGACCGCCTGCGGATCCCCACCCCGCAGCCCTCGACCCCCGACGCGGTCGCCGACACCGTCGCCGAGCTCCTCGGAGCCTTCGACATCGCCGATGATCTCCCCGTGGGCGTCACCTTCCCCGCCGTCATCCAGCAGGGCGTGGCCCGGACCGCGGCCAATGTCGACGACTCCTGGATCGGCACCGACGTCGACGCGCTGCTGACCGAGCGCACCGGGCACGACGTGTTCGTGGTCAACGACGCCGACGCCGCGGGCATCGCCGAGATCGAGTTCGGCGCGGGCCGCAAGGTCAAGGGCGTGGTGCTCGTGGCCACCCTGGGCACAGGGGTGGGCACGGCGCTGTTCGTCGACGGCACCCTCGTGCCCAACACGGAGCTGGGGCACATCCCCTTCGAGGGCGAGTCCTACGAGCGCTACGTCGCGGACTCGGCGCGCGAGCGCGACGAGCTGGACTGGGCGGCATGGGCCGAGCGTCTGCAGGGCTATTTCTCCCTGCTGGAGTTCCTCATCAACCCCGACCTCATCATCGTCGGCGGCGGCGTCTCCAAGAAGCACAAGAACTACCTGCCGCTGCTGGACCTGCGTGCCCCGATCGTCCCGGCCGGGCTGCGCAACGAGGCGGGGATCATCGGCGCCGCGGCGCTGGCCCGCAAGGCCGCCAAGAAGAACGCCAAGCACGCCGAGTGACGCACGCGGCGGCGCGTCCGACCGTCGCGACGGATGCCCCGGAGGGCGGACCAGCCGGCCTGTAAGCCGGGTTCTGTCGTGGCAGTCATCCATCTCGGGTCGCCGTTGCCGACGACCTCCAGCGGCCAACCCGGGGACTCGGGCCGGCGCCCTGCGAACGTCCCCTGTACGGCCTTGCTCCCGGTGGGGTTTACCGTGCCGATCCCGTCACCGGGACCGCGGTGGTCTCTTACACCACCCTTTCACCCTTACCGGCACCCGACGGATCGGGTCCCGGCGGTCTGCTCTCTGTGGCACTGTCCCGCGGATCACTCCGGGTGGGCGTTACCCACCACCGTGCCGGATGGAGCCCGGACTTTCCTCGGCCCCGCTGCGTGCATGCACGCGGCGAGGACGCGACTGCCCGGCCGACTGGTCCGCCCCGAGGATAGCGCCCCGATGGTCCGGACCATGCCGCGGGGTCGGGGAGGATGGGAGCCATGGCACACCCAGCGTCTCCCCCGTCCGACCCGGCAGCACCGAGGGACCGCACGGTGAGCGCCCACGCCCGTGCATCGGCGACGCCCCCTCGGGGGCCGCGTCGATGATCGTGCTGCTCCCGCCCTCGGAGACCAAGGACCGACCGATCGACGGGCCGCCGCTGGACCTCCCCGCGCTCGCACGTCCCTCGCTCGCCTCGGCGCGCTCTGCGATGCTCCGCGCGGCGGCACGCACCGCCACCGCTCGCGGCGGTGGCGCCGCGCTCAAGGTCCCGGCGTCGGCTCCCGAGCTGGTGGAGCGCATGGCCCGGCTCGAGGAGGAGCCGTGCGCGCGTCCGCTGGCGGTGTACTCCGGCGTCCTGTACGACGCCCTCGGGAACGCCCGGCCCTCCGCGGATCGCCGCGTGCTCGTGACCTCCGCGCTGCTGGGGATCGTCGATGCGGACCAGGACCTGATTCCCGCGTACCGTCTCTCGGCCGGATCGACCGTGTCGCGCCTCGGCTCCGTGGGGGCGTGGTGGCGGCCCCATCTGGCCGCCGTCGCGCGGGACCTGGCCCGGTCCGGGGAGGTGGTCGTGGACTGCCGTTCCGGCGCCTACCGGTCGATGATGCCGGTTCCCGGCGCCGTGCACGTGGTGGCCCTCCGGGAGCGGGACGGCGTGAGGACCGTCGTCTCCCACGACGCCAAGCGCTACCGCGGGCTCGTGGCCCGCGCCCTGCTCACGGCCGATGCCACGGCACGCGATGCAGAGGACGTCCATCGGATCGCGGCCGAGGGCCTGCCGGCGGGGCTGCGGATCGCGTCGACCCCGGAAGTGCTGACGGTGATCGACGCGCGCTGAGGCTCAGGGCCGTGCCGCGCCCGTCCACGGGTCGGTGGACAGGCCCGAGACCGCGACCGTGAGATCCCAGTCGCGCTCCTCGGCGGCGGCGCGCAGCACCCGCTGCAGGACCGGCAGCCACAGCGACTCGGCCGCGAAGTGCGGGATGTCGATGAGTGCGGGGACGACCGCCGGGTCCGCGGCCGATTCGAGATGCTCGAGCGCGGGATGATGGCGCAGGTCCGAGGTGACGTAGACGTCGGCCCGGGCGGCGGTCGCGGTCGCGAGCTCCGAGTCCCCCGCGCCCGGGCACACCGCCACGCGCCGCACCGTGCGCCGCGGATCGCCCGTGTAGCGGGCTCCCTGCACGGTGGCCGGCAGCAGCCCCGCGAGCCGGGAGGCGAGCGTCCCGACGGTCGTCGCCCGCGCTGTCCGGCCCACGACCCCGAGGCCCAGCAGGCCGTCCTCGATGCGGTCCGGCGGCACGAGCGGGGTCCGGTCCAGGAGGCCGAGGGCATCGGCCAGGGCCGTGGCGGTGCCGTCGGCGGAGCGGTCCACGTTGGTGTGACCGCTCCACAGGGCGGTCCCGCCGCGGATGAGGGTCGTGACCACGGCACCCTTGCCGGTGTCGGCGGGGAGCTGGGAGGCACCGCGCAGCAGGAGCGGGTGGTGGGTGATCAGGAGGTCCGAGGCCTCGGCCTCACGGGCGACGGCCACGGTCGGATCCACGGCCAGCAGCACCCGTCGCACGGGCGCGGGGCCCTCGCCGAGCACGAGGCCCACACGGTCCCAGGACTCGGCGCGGTCCAGCGGGTAGAGCGTCTCCAGGAGGCCGACGACGTCGGCGACCGTCGGGCCCGTCGCGGCGGGCACGACCGGGCGCCGGGACCCCGCATGCGTCGGGGTCATCGTTCAGACCCGTCCGTTGCCCGACTCGACGAGCGCGGCGCGGTAGGCCTTCCACGCCATGACCACGCACTTGACGCGCCCGGGGAACTTCGAGGCTCCCAGCAGGGCCACGCCGTCGCCGATCAGGTCCTCGTCACCCGGGTCCTTGCCGCGGCTGGCCATCGACAGCTCGAAGCTGTCGACGATCGCGGCGGCCTCGGCCAGGGTCCTGCCGTGCAGGAGGTCGGCCATGATCGACGCGGAGGCGCGGGACATGGCGCATCCCTGGGACTCGTAGCTGAGGTCCTCCAGGATGGCGTCCTCGCCCTCGCCCGTGACGTGCACGCGCAGGGTGATCTCATCACCGCAGGTGGGGTTGACGTGGTGGACCTCGGCCTCGAAGGGCTCCCGCAGGCCGTAGCGCTGCGGACGCTTGTCGTGCTCGAAGATGATCTCGGTGTACAGCGAATCCAGGTTCGCGATGCTCATGGGTGGCTCACTCGAATCGTCGGAAGAAGTCGACGACGTCGCCCATCCCGGCGATCAGGGCGTCGACCTCCTCGGGGGTGGTGTAGACGGAGAAGCTGGCGCGGGTGGTGCCGTGCAGGCCGTACCGGCGGTGCAGCGGCCAGGCGCAATGGTGGCCGACCCGCACCTCGATGCCGAGGGAGTCGAGCACCTGGCCCACGTCGTGGGGGTGACGCCCCACGAGGGAGAAGGACACGGCGCCGGCGCGGTCCGGTCCGGCATCGGGCCCGAGGATCCGCAGACCGGGAACGTCGCGCAGGCCCTCGACGGCGCGGTTGGTCAGCGCCTGCTCATGGGCGGCGATGGCCTCGCGGCCCAGGGAGTCGAGGTAGTCGCAGGCGGCGGCGAGCCCGACGGCCTGGGAGACCATCGGGGTGCCGGCCTCGAAGCGCGCCGGCGGCTCTGCGTAGGTCGAGCGGTCCATGTGGACCACCTCGATCATCGACCCGCCCGTGATGAACGGCGGCATCTCGGCGAGCAGCTCGTAGCGGCCCCACAGCACGCCGATCCCGGTGGGACCGAGCATCTTGTGCCCCGAGAACGCCGCGAAGTCGACGCCCAGGGCGGTCACGTCGAAGGGCTGGTGCGGCACGGACTGGCACGCGTCGAGCACCGTGAGCGCCCCGACGGAGCGGGCCCTGGCCACCAGCAGGTCCACGGGGTTGACGGTGCCCAGCACGTTGGACTGGTGGCTGAAGGCGAGGACCTTGGTGCGCTCGGTGACGAGCTCGTCGAGGTCGGAGAGGTCCAGACGGAAGTCGTCGCCCAGGGGGATCCAGCGCAGGGTCGCCCCGGTGCGGCGGGCCAGCTCCTGCCACGGGACGAGGTTGGCGTGGTGCTCCATCTCGGTGACGACGATCTCGTCGCCCGCCCGGACGACGAGGTGGTCCGGGACTCCCGGGCCGCCGTTGCCGAGGGAGTACGCCACGAGGTTCAGCGCCTCGGTGGCGTTCTTGGTGAAGACGATCTCCTCGGGACGGGGCGCACCGACGAAGGCGGCGACGCGGGCGCGAGCGCCCTCGTAGGCGTCGGTCGCGGCCTCGGCCATCTGGTGGGCGCCGCGCTTGACCGCGGCGTTGCTCGTCTGGAGGAACGTCGTCTCGGCCTCGATCACCGAGCGCGGATGCTGGCTCGTCGCGCCGGAGTCGAGGTACACGAGCGGCCTGTCGTCGCCCAGGCTCCGATCAAGGATCGGGAAGTCGCGACGGATGGCGGCGACGTCGAGCGGGCTGATCGGAGCGGTCATTCCGAGCGTGCCTCCTGGGTGGACTGCGGTGTGCTGCTCGTCGCGGACGACGGGCTACCAGCATAGGACGCGCGAGTGCTGGGATACCGTGACGATCGCCTCCCTCCCCGGGTGTCCGGTCCCCGCCCGACGCCCCTCCTCGTCGTCAGGAGCCCCGGTGCGCACCTGGATGCGCCTGCAGTACTTCCTGTTCTTCTTCACCTGGACGACGTTCGTCTCGTACTGGGGCCTGATCTTCGCCGACCGCGGATTCGACAGCACCGAGATCGGGCTGTCGATCACCGTCTCGCTCGTGACGCGCTCCGTCGCCGTGGTGACGCTGTTCCCCCTGGCCAACCGGCACCTTCCCCTGGGAGCCATCGCGCGGGTCCTGCCCTGGCTGTGCCTGCTGGTCGCCACGGCCCTCGTGCCCGATGCCGGGTTCACGGGGCTCATGGTGCTCTCGGCGCTCCTGGGGATCCTGTATCCGACCGAGATGCAGGTGCTCGAGACCGCCGGGAGCCTCGGTGCGCAACGCGGCGCGTTCGAGTACGGCCCGGCGCGCATGTGGGGCTCGTTCGGGTTCATCGTGGGCTCGGCGGTCGACGGCGCGATCGCCACCGTGCTGGGCACCGGTGCCCTCCTGTGGGTGTTCATCGGAGGACTTCTGGTGCTCGCGCTCGCGGCGCTGCGGCCGATGGGCGACGAGGTCGTCGCCGCCCAGCGTGCGGGATCGTTCGGGTCCTGGGGGCCGCTGCTGACCCGACCCGTGATCGTCTGCGCCCTCGGTGCCGCGGTGGTCCTGCAGAGCTCCCACGCGGCCTACTACGCCTTCGGGACCCTGCACCTGGACCGCCTGGGCGCGGCACCCTGGGCGATCGCGGCGATGCTGGTGCTGGCACCGCTGGGCGAGATGGCCGTCTTCCGGCTCCTGGGGGGCGCCGCCGCAGGACGGTCGATCGCGGTGCTGCTGGCGGGCGGGGTGGTCGGCTGCGTGCTGCGCTGGACGCTGTGGGCGCTCGTCCCGTCGTGGCCCGTGCTGCTGGCCAGCCAGCTCATGCACGGCCTCACCTTCGGCCTGATCCAGCTCGCCGTGGTCCAGACGCTGCGCCGCCACGTGAGCCCGGAGCTCGTGGGCCCGGCCCAGGGCCTCTATGCCGCGCTCGGCACGGGCGGCGGCACCGCGGTGATGACCGCGGTGGCCGGCCACTATTTCGACCTCTCCCCCGCGCTGACGTTCCTGCTCATGGCGGCGTGCGCGGGGCTGGCCGCGCCGCTGGTGTGGGGCCTCGCTCGGGCGGAGTCCCGCGGTGGCCCCCTGCAGGTGCCGCCGAGGCCGCTCGCCTAGGGTGGTCGGATCCCCGGTCCCGACACCCAGGAGCTCGCCGTGACCCGTCCGTCCGTCCCCGTCCCATCGATGACTCGTTCGTGCCGCGTCTCGGTGGTGGCACGATGAGCGGCGGACTCACCACGTTGATCTCCGTCCTCTTCGGCCTCGCGGTGTTCGGGGCACTCGTCACCACGATCGTGTCGTTGCGCGCACGGTCCCGTCGCGAGGGCTCCGCCACCGCCCCCCGGGAGTCGGCACAGGAGACCTGGCGGACGGCCGTGCCCTGGATCGGCTGCGGTGCCCTGCTGATCATCGTGCTGCTGCTGGCGTACGCGCTCACGCGCTGACCGGGCAGGTGGTGCCCGTCGTCGTGGCCGAGCGGCGGACCCCGCGATCACCGATGCGTCCCGCGGCGCTACCGTCATCGGGGTGACCAGACCCTCCCCCGCATCCGATGCATCCGCACCGGCCTCTCCCGGCTCCGTGACGGCCCCGGTGCTCGCCGGGATCACCTCCGCGCTCGTCGCGTTCAGCAGCGCCTTCGTGGTGGTGCTCACCGGGCTCGCCGCCGTCGGCGCCACCCCGGGGCAGGCCGCGAGCGGTCTGCTGGCCGTGAGCGTCGCGATGGGGCTCGGGTCGATCGTCCTCTCGCTGCGGTTCCGTCTGCCCATCACGATCGCCTGGTCGACCCCCGGTGCCGCACTGCTCGCCGCGACCGGGGCCGTCGACGGCGGCTGGCCCGCCGCGGTCGGCGCCTTCGGGCTCGTGGGCCTGCTCATCGTCCTCACCGGCTGGGTGCGGCCCCTCGGCGCGCTGATGGCCCGGATCCCCGCCTCGATCGCCCAGGCGATGCTCGCCGGGGTGCTCCTGCAGCTGTGCCTGGGTCCGGTGCTGGGGCTGGCCGCGAACCCGCTGGAGGTCGCCCCCGTGGTGCTGGTCTGGCTCCTCGCGATGCGGTTCCTCCCGCGCTGGGCCTCGCCGCTGGCCTTCGCCGCCGCCGCCGTGGTGATCGTCGCGCACGTTGCGGCCTCCGGGCGGGGGGTCCCCCTCGCCGCGCTGGTGCCCCACGCCGAGCTCACATCGCCGACCCTGACCGTGGGCGCCGTGGTGGGGATCGCCCTGCCGCTGTACCTCGTGACGATGGCGTCCCAGAACGTCCCCGGGGTGGCCGTGATGCGGGGCCTCGGCTACGAGGTGCCGTGGCGCCCGACGATGCTGGTCACCGGCATCGGGTCGCTGCTGGCCGCACCGCTGGGCGGCCACGGGATCAACCTCGCGGCGATCAGCGCGGCCCTCGCCGCGGGGCCGGAGGCGGGCCCCGACCGCTCGCGCCGCTGGATCGCGAGCTGCACCTCGGGGGTGCTCATGGTCGTCCTCGGGCTGCTCGCGGCGGCGTGCGCCCACCTCATCGCCCTGGCGCCGGAGGGCGTGGTGCCGGCCGTCGCCGGCCTCGCGCTGCTGGGGACCTTCGTGTCCTCGGCCCGGGCGGCGCTCGCGGAACCCCGTGACCAGCTCGCGGCTGGGGTGACGCTGCTCGTCGCGGCCTCGGGGATCGCGGTCGCGGGTGTCGGGGCGGCATTCTGGGCGCTCGTGGCGGGGCTCGTCGTGCGGGGGGTGCTCGTCTCTCGCCGCGCACCCCGTGACGGCGCCGGCCGGGGTGCGGCGGGCAGGGACGATCGCTGACACGATGCGTGGTGGGTGGGTCGTGAGGGGCTCGAACCCCCGACCTTCTGGGTGTAAACCAGACGCTCTGACCAACTGAGCTAACGACCCCGGTGCTCCGATCGCGGGCGCCCGCAGGGCCCGTGACCGGACGCAGAACCGGCAGGTGCCGGTCCCGCGCAGCGCGTCATGCTCCCAGAACTCCCAGGGCGCGGGCAACTCGGTCCGGATCGCGTCCGACCTCGGGGCTCGCATCCTCCCGCCAGGCGATCCGCCCGTCGGCGTCGATCACCAGGGAGCTGCGGCAGGAGCGCCCCGTGCGTGCATCGAAGGCATCGAAGGTGCTGCTCACCGCGCCATGGGGCCAGGCATCGGACAGCAGCGGCACGTCCACCTCCTCGGCACGGCGCCAGGCCGCCAGGACCGGGGCGGTGTCACAGGCGATCGCGAGGACGGGCACTCCGCGCTCGCCTGCGCGCCGCCACAGCGCGTCGATGCCGGGCAGCTCGGCGGTGCACACGGGGGTGAACGCCCCGGGAAGGAAGATCAGGACGTGACGCACCCCGGCGAGGTCGTCGAGGTCGACGGTGCCGCCGTCGTGGTCCTGCAGCACCCGGGCGCGAGCACCGGGGCCGGGCATCGGCGGATCAGCCCTGGCGGGAGGCCAGGCGGGTGCCGGACCAGTCCTCGGCCAGGCTCACCGAGCTCATGGCGCGCAGGCCCGCGACGTCGGCGGACTCCTGGATGGTGGCCGGCAGCACATGGCCGTCGCGGCGGGGCTTGGGCGTCAGCAGCCAGACGGGCCCGCCGGCGGCGAGGGTCGTGAGGGAGTCCACGAGCGCGTCGACGAGGTCGCCGTCGCCGTCTCGCCACCACAGGATCACGCCGTCGACGATCTCCTGGCAGTCCTCGTCCTCCAGATCGTCGTCGATGGAGTCCTCGATCGCCTCTCGGAGGTCCTGGTCGACGTCGTCGTCGTACCCGATCTCCTGCACGATCTGTCCCGTGCTGAAACCGAGCAGCTCGGCAGCCTCACGGGACGGCTTCTCATCGGACGAGGGGGACAAGGGGCGGCTCCTTCCAGGGGCAGCTCGACAGCGGGCGGCGCGCGGACGCGGCCTGATGACCCCACCCTCGCACGATTGCGGCGCCGAGCGCTCGCCCGTCGGGGACGGGCACAGGGTCGGCGCGCCTGGAGTCTAGCGAACTGTGTTTTTCGTGTCACTTGCGCCCGGTGGGGGACGGACGGCCCCCGCGGCGACGGGCCGGACCAACTACGCTGTGGGCACCCGAAGGTCGCGGGTCGCAGTGCGCCCACCGGTGAGCCGGAGCGGCGATGACGCCCAGGACGACCGTCCCTACCCTCGAAGAGAGAAGGACAGCGTGACCGCATACGACACGCCCGGTGCCACGGGATCGGAGCTTCCGAGCCACGCCGGTGACCTCGACCCCGAGGAGACCCAGGAGTGGCTCGAGTCCGTCGACTCGCTGATCGAGCAGCGGGGCACCGAGCGCACGGCGGAGATCGTCCAGAACGTCGTCGAGCACGCACGCCGACGCAACGTCGACATCCCCTACAGCGACAACACCGACTACATCAACACGATCTCGACGGCCCGCCAGCCGGAGTACCCGGGCGATGCAGCCCTGGAGAAGGAGATCCGCGACACGCTGCGCTGGAACGCCGCGATGGTGGTCCATCGCGCCCAGCGCCCGGGGGTGGGCGTCGGCGGCCACCTCTCGAGCTTCGCGTCGATCGCCTCGATGTACGAGGTCGGCTTCAACCACTTCTTCCGCGGTCGCGAGCACCCCGGCGGCGGCGACCAGGTGTTCTTCCAGGGCCACGCCTCCCCCGGCATCTACGCCCGCGCCTTCATGCTGGGCCGCCTCACCGAGGAGGACCTCGGCGGGTTCCGTCAGGAGAAGTCCCACCCGCGCGGCCTGCCGTCCTACCCGCACCCGCGCGCCATGCCGGACTTCTGGGAGTTCCCGACCGTCTCGATGGGCGTGGGCCCCGTCAACGCCATCGAGCAGGCCTCCTTCAACCGCTACCTCCACAACCGCGGCATCACGGACACCTCCGACCAGCACGTCTGGGCGTTCCTGGGTGACGGCGAGATGGACGAGGTGGAGTCCCGCGGGCACATCCACGTCGCGGCCAAGGAGCACCTCGACAACCTGACCTTCGTCGTCAACTGCAACCTCCAGCGCCTCGACGGCCCGGTGCGCGGCAACGGCAAGATCGTCCAGGAGCTCGAGTCGCAGTTCCGCGGCGCCGGCTGGAACGTCATCAAGGTCATCTGGGGCACCGGGTGGGACCCGCTGTTCGCGGCGGACACCGACGGCGCGCTCATCGACCTCATGAACCGCACCCCCGACGGCGACTTCCAGACCTACCGCGCCGAGAGCGGCGCGTTCATCCGCGACAACTTCTTCGCGCGCGATCCCCGCACCAAGGACCTCGTCGCGGACATGTCCGACGACGACATCTGGTGGAAGCTCAACCGCGGCGGCAACGACCCCGTGAAGATGTACGCCGCGATGAAGATGGCGATGGAGCACACGGGACGCCCCACGGTGATCCTGGCCCACACCATCAAGGGCTACCGCCTGGGCAAGAGCTTCGCGGGCCGCAACGCGACCCACCAGATGAAGAAGTTCACGGCGGACGACCTCAAGGCCCTCCGCGACACGCTCAACATCCCGATCTCCGACGAGCAGCTCGAGTCCGGCAGCGTCTACGACGCGCCGTTCTACCTGCCGCCGGAGGACTCCCCCGCGATGCGCTACTTCCGGGAGCGCCGCGCCGAGCTCGGCGGCCCGGTGCCCAGCCGGAACTACGCCCACAAGGCCCTCGAGCTGCCCGGCGACAAGGCCTACGAGGTCGTCAAGCGCGGCAGCGGCAAGCAGGAGATCGCCACCACGATGGCTCTCGTCCGGCTCATCAAGGACCTCATGCGGGACAAGGAGACCGGCAGGCGCTGGGTCCCGATCATCCCCGACGAGGCCCGCACCTTCGGCATGGACTCCCTGTTCCCGACCGCCAAGATCTACAACCCGGATGGCCAGAACTACCTGTCCGTGGACCGCGACCTGCTGCTGGCCTACAAGGAGTCCGCGCAGGGCCAGATCAAGCACATGGGCATCAACGAGATCGGCGCGACCGCGGCTTTCACCGCGGCGGGCTCCTCCTACGCCACCCACGGCGAGCCGATGATCCCGTTCTACATCTTCTACTCGATGTTCGGGTTCCAGCGCACCGGCGACTTCTTCTGGGCCGCCGGCGACCAGATGGTGCGCGGGTTCGTGATCGGTGCGACCGCGGGCAAGACGACGCTCGCGGGTGAGGGCCTCCAGCACATGGACGGCCACTCCCCGATCCTCGCGGCCACCAACCCCGCGGCGATCATCTACGACCCCGCGTACGGGTACGAGCTGGGGCACATCATCCGCGACGGCCTGCAGCGCATGTACGGCGAGGACTCCCGTGACCAGGACGTCTTCTACTACATCACCGTCTACAACGAGCCCCTGGTCCAGCCCGCCGAGCCCGAGGGGCTCGACGTCGAGGGCCTGCTCAAGGGCATGTACGAGCTCGAGGCCGCGCCCGAGGGCGACGGTCCCGTGGTCCAGCTCCTCGCCTCCGGCGTGGGGGTCCCATGGGCCCGCCACGCCCGCGAGCTGCTCGAGCAGGACTGGGGCGTGCGCGCCGCGGTCTGGTCGGTCACGAGCTGGGTCGAACTGCGCCGCGAGGCCGAGGACGCCGACCGCAGCACGTTCCTGCACCCCGACGAGCCCCGTACCCCGTGGATCACCCAGCGCCTGCAGGGCGTCGAGGGTCCCTACGTGGCCACGAGCGACTTCGCCGGGGAGCTGCCCGACATGATCCGCCAGTGGATCCCGGGCGCCTACGGCGTGCTCGGGGCCGATGGCTGGGGCTTCTCGGACACCCGTCCCGCCGCGCGCCGCCACCTGCACATCGACGCCCATTCGATGGCCGTCAAGGCGCTGCAGCTGCTCGCGGCCGAGGGGAAGATCGATCCGTCGGTGCCCCGCCAGGCCGCCGAGAAGTACGAGCTGCTCGACGTCAACGCGGGGCAGTCCGGTTCGTTCGGAGGCGAGTCCTGACCTCCGAGCTCGCCACCGCACGACCCCCGGCCGCTCGGCAGCACGCCCTCACGGGCATCTGCAGGATCGACCGCCACGCGGCCGAACCCCCCGTGCGCCAGATCTGCGACGCCATCGCGCACGCCGTCCAGGACGGGACCCTCGCACCGGGGACCCGTCTGCCGACGGTGCGCGCGCTGGCTGCCGACCTGGATCTGGCCGTCAACACCGTGGCCAAGGCGTTCCGTCGGCTCGAGGAGTCGCGGATCGTCATCACCCGTGGCCGCGCCGGGACGGTGGTCGCACCCCTGGACGGGGTCGCAGGCCGTCTCGAGTCCGCCGCCCGCGACTTCGCGGCGCTGTCCGTCCAACTCGGCGTGGACCGCGTCCGCGCCGAGAGGGTCGTCGTGGCCGCCCTCGACGCCGCCCGGCCCTGACCTCCGGTCACCGCGAGGCCGCCGCACGCGTCCCGCGGTGACCGACGGTCCCCGACTTCCCACCGCCACCGAACCGTCCGACCCCTGGAGGTCACCGTGCTCGTCATCGTCAGCCCCGGACAGGGCGCCCAGAAGCCCGGATTCCTGAGCCCTTGGCTCGAGCGGCCCGGCGTCCCCGAGCGACTCGCCGAGCTCTCCGAGGCCGCCGGGCTCGATCTGGCCCTGCACGGGACGCAGTCCGATGCGGACACGATCCGTGACACCGCCGTGGCCCAGCCCCTGCTCGTGGCCGCCGGGATCCTCGCTCACGAGGCCCTGGCGTCAGAGGTCGAGGGCCCGACCGCGGACCTCCTGGCCGGGCACAGCGTGGGCGAGGTGACCACGACCGCCCTGGCCGGCGTGCTCTCGGCGACCGAGGCGATGCGCCTGGTGGCCGTCCGCGCCCGCGCCATGGCCGAGGCCGCAGCGGTGGAGCCCACCTCGATGGCCGCCGTCGTCGGCGGCGACCGCACCGAGGTGCTCGCGGCGATCGCCGCCCACGGCCTGACACCCGCGAACCTCAACAGCGCCGCCCAGGTCGTCGCCGCCGGGGCCGTCGACGCCGTCGCCGCGCTCGTGGCGGAGCCCCCGACCCGCGCCCGCGTGATCCCCCTGCAGGTGGCCGGCGCCTTCCACACCCGCTACATGGCCCCCGCGCGCAACGCTCTGGCGGCGGTCGCGGCGGAGCTGACCCCCGCGGACCCCCGCGTCCCCCTCGTCACCAACGCCGACGGCCGCCTGGTCACCTCGGGCGCCGAGTACCTCGACCTCCTGGTGGCCCAGGTCGCCTCCCCCGTCGACTGGGCGGCCTGCATGGCCACGTTCCGCGACCAGGGCGTCACGGCGCTGATCGAGGTGGCTCCCGCCGGTACCCTCACGGGCCTGGCCAAGCGCGAGCTCAAGGGTATCGAGCTGGTGGGGCTGAGCACCCCGGAGGATCTCGATGCCGCCCGGGACCTCGTCGCGCGCCACCGAGGCGCCGCCCCCGCCCCCGCGGCGGCCTGAGCCATGGCCGTCACGCTGCGACCGCGCCCCTCGGTCCCCGGATCGCGGATCCTCGCCTACGGCGCCGCCCGCGGGGACGTGCACGTCTCCAACGACGACCTCGCGGGCCCCATCGACTCCTCCGACGAGTGGATCCGCCAACGCACCGGGATCATCAGCCGCACCCGCGCGAGCGCCGGGCACTCCGTGGCCGACCTCGCCCACGAGGCGGCCGCGGAGGCGATCGCGAACGCCGGGATCACGGCCGCCGACGTCGACGTCATCATCGTCTCGACGGTCACGTTCCCGTACGCCACGCCCTCGCTCGCGGCACTCCTCGGTGCCCGTCTGGGCAATCCCGAGCTGGTGGCCTACGACATCTCCGCCGCCTGCGCCGGGTTCTGCTACGGGATCGGCCAGGCCGACGCCCTGATCCGCTCCGGCACGGCCCGCACGGTCCTGGTGGTCGGTGCCGAGAAGCTCTCGGACTTCGTGGACCCCACCGACCGTACGATCTCGTTCCTGCTCGGCGACGGAGCGGGCGCGGCCGTGCTGACCGCCTCGGACACCCCGCTCGTGGGACCGACGATCTGGGGCAGCGGCGGGGAGAACTGGGAGTCCATCCGGATGACCAGCTCGATGCTCGAGTTCCGCGACGGCACCGCACCGTGGCCCACCATGCGCCAGGACGGCCGCACCGTGTTCCGCTGGGCCGTCTGGCACACCGCGGACATCGTCCGGCGTGCTCTCGACGAGGCGGGCCTGACCGTCCAGGACATCGACGTGTTCGTGCCCCACCAGGCCAACATGCGGATCATCGACGAGCTCGCCAAGCAGCTCTCCCTGCCCGACAGCGTCGTCATCGCCCGCGACATCGCCGAGACCGGCAACACCTCGGCCGCCTCGATCCCGCTGGCGACCCACCGTCTGCTGAGCGAGGGCCTCGCCTCCTCGGGCGACGTGTGCGTCCAGATCGGGTTCGGCGCGGGCCTCGTGTACGCCGGACAGGTCGTCGTGCTGCCCTAGTTCCCCGTCCCGCCCTGGGGCCGACGTCCGGACGTGACGCCGGTCGCCACGGCCCCCAGATGACCTCCCCGCGGCCCCTGTCGCGGGTAGTCTTTCCCCAGCCACCGCAAGCAATCGAAGGAGCACCCCATGGCCAACACCGAGAACGAGATCCTCGAGGGCCTCGCCGAGATCGTCAACGAGGAGACCGGTGTCGCCACCGAGGACGTCCTGCTGGACAAGTCCTTCACGGACGACCTCGACATCGACTCGATCTCGATGATGACCATCGTCGTCAACGCCGAGGAGAAGTTCGAGGTGCGCATCCCCGACGACGAGGTCAAGAACCTCGCGACCGTCGGCGACGCCGTCAAGTTCATCGCGGCCGGCCAGGCCTGAGCCGCTCGGGACGCCCGGAGACGCTGCGGCGCTCCGGGCGTCCTCCTTCGGTGGCGGCATCTCGTCCCACCGCCCCGATCCCCGCTCCATCCCCCGGAGGTCCCCCAAGATGTCAGCTTCCCCCCGTGTCGTCGTGACCGGACTGGGCACCGTCAACCCGCTGGGAGGGGACGTCCCCTCGACGTGGGAGGCGGCCCTGGCCGGCACGTCCACCGCCCACACGCTCGACAACGACTGGACCGAGCGCTACGGGCTCGCCGTCGACTTCGCGTGCACGGTGGGCATCGATCCCTTCGACGTGCTGGCGCGCCCCGAGGCCAAGAAGCTCGACCCGAGCGGGCGCTACTCGCTCATCGCGGCCCGGGAGGCCTGGAAGGACGCGGGCACGCCCGAGGTCGACGGGGAGCGCCTCGGCGTCGTCATCGGCACCGGGATCGGCGGGGTCTGGACCATCCTCGACCAGTGGGACGTGGTCCGCGACCGCGGCGCACGCCGCGTCAACCCCTTCACCGTGCCGATGCTCATGGCCAACTCCTCGACCGCGCATGTCGAGATCGAGCTCGGGGCCCGCGCCGGCGCGCACACCCCGGTCTCGGCCTGCGCCTCCGGCGCCGAGGCCGTCGCGAACGCCCTGGACATGATCCGCTCGGGTCGTGCCGACGTCGTCATGGCCGGCGGCACCGAGGCCTGCGTGCATCCGCTGCCCCTGGCGGGCTTCGCGAACATGCGGGCGCTGTCCACGCGCACCGACGACCCCGAGCACGCCTCGCGTCCCTACGACGTGGACCGCGACGGCTTCGTGCTCGGCGAGGGGGCGGCGATGCTGGTCCTGGAGTCCGAGGAGCACGCCAAGGCCCGCGGTGCACGGATCTACGCCTACGTCTCCGGCCGCGGCATGGCCTCGGACGCCCACCACATCGCCGCGCCGTCCACGGACGGGCAGGCCCGCGCGATCCGCGAGGCCGTCGACGACGCCGGGATCGCCGCCACCGACGTCGTGCACCTCAACGCCCACGGCACCTCCACCCCGCTGGGCGACATCGGCGAGCTCGAGGCCGTGCAGCTGGCCCTGGACGGGCAGACCGATCAGCTGGTCGTCACCTCCACCAAGTCGATGACGGGTCACCTCCTGGGTGGCGCCGGCGCCCTGGAGTCCGTGTTCGCGATCCTCGCCGCGCACCACCGGGTCGCACCTCCCACGATCAACATCGAGAACCTCGACCCGACCACGCCGTTGGACGTCGCGGTCAACGCCCCGCGGGAGCTGCCCGCCGGCGACATCGCGGTGCTCAACAACGCCTTCGGGTTCGGCGGGCACGATGTCGCGGTGGTCTTCACGACCGCCTGACGCCGCACGCACGGACGAAGGGCGGGCCTCCGGGATCTCCCGGATGCCCGCCCTTCGTGTCGGTTCAGGGGTGCGCACGCCGCGACCGGCGTGCCGAGGGGCCTCAGACGACCCGCTGCAGCCACCGCATCGCCACGCCCTCGCCCGCGTGCCGGTAGATCTCGAGGTCCTCGTCCCACGGCTCACCGAGCGCCGTCGACAGCTCCCGCTGCAGCGCGCCGGGATCCCGGGTGGCGGCGGCACGCTCCATGCAGCCACGCACGTGGTCCTCGGTCAGCACGATGTTCCCGGCGCGGTCGGTGGCGGCGAAGAAGATCCCGAGCTCGGGGGTGCAGCTCCAGCGGGCGCCGTCCGCCTTGGGGGTCGCGTCCTGGACCACCTCGTAGCGGACCTCGTCCATGCCGCGCAGCGCGCTCGCGAGCCGCGCCCCGGTCTCCTCCCGGCCGCGCCAGGTGAGCTCGGCCCGCAGGAGGTTGCGCCCCACGGGCTGCTCGCGCCACTGGATGCGAACAGGCACGTCGAGGACTCCGCCGGCGGCCCATTCGATGTGCGGTGCGAGGGCTCGCGGTGCGGAGTGGATGTACAGCACGCCCTGGGTCATGACGCCCCTTCCGGTGTCCGATGCGTCTTCCCCAACGAATCGGTGCTCCGGCGAGCAGGGCGTGCGGCCCCGGGATCACGCCCGTGCGGGCGGTCTCAGTGCCCGGTCAGCTTAGAGCCTCTCGCGGATGTCCCGCAATGCGCGCTTGCGCACGGGACGTTCGAGGCCGTCGATGTAGAGATGCCCGTCGAGGTGGCCCACCTCGTGCTGGATCAGCCGGGCGAGGATCCCCTCGCCCTCGAGGGACACGGCGCGGCCCTCGAGGTCGGTGCCCTCGCACCGCGCGAACAGCGCACGGATCCGCGGGTACCAGAGGCCGGGGACGGACAGGCAGCCCTCGTCATCGTCCTGCGTCTGCTCGGAGAGCTCGACGATGACGGGATTGATCATGTACCCCACCTCGTCCTCGATGTGCCAGGCGAAGATGCGCTGGCTCACGCCGATCTGGTTGGCGGCGAGACCCGCGCGCCCCTCGTGGTCCACGGTGTCCAGGAGGTCGGCGACGAGAGTGCGCACGCCGTCGGTGATGGCGGTGACGGGGTCGCACGGCGTCCGCAGGACGGGGTCGCCGATCACGCGGATCGGACGCTCGGTCATGCCGGGTCCTCGGTGGTCGCGGTGCCCTCGGGACCCGCAGGGCCGTCCGACGGTGATGCGACGGGGCTTCCGGCGTCCTGCACCTCGTGGTGGACCTCGACGCCGGGGGCGACGGTGCGCTCGACGGTGCAGCCCGCCGCGATCGCGCGGTCGATCACGCGGCGCAGACGCTCCTGCTCCTCGGGGGAGAGGGCGGAGAGGTCCAGCTGGATCTGCTCGTCGATCCGCTCGTAGCGGTTGGTGTCTTCGTCGGACTGGCCGTGGACCCACAGGCGCATCGCGAAGTCCTCGCCCAGACGTCGGGAGAGCCCGAAGTCCGAGGACATGCCGGCGCAGCCGATCAGGGCGAGCTTGAGCAGCTCGCCGGGGTTGATCTCGCCCTCGCCCTGGCCGATGGGTATCTCGACGCCGCGCTGGTTGCGGCCGATCAGGCGCTTGGTGCCGACGCGGTCGGCCCAGACGGAGCCGGGACCGGCCTGCTCGGGGACGGGGAATCCGGTGTCGGGCAGCGGGGTCATCGGCCCTTCCTCGCCCGGGGCCCGGCCCCGGGACTCGCTCGTGGTGGGCGCATCGTGCCCGGAATGCAGAAGGTGAGCCCCGGACCTGCCGGGACCCACCGTCCGTCTGATGCTCCCGCGACTGGACTTGAACCAGTAACCGTTCGATTAACAGTCGAATGCTCTGCCGATTGAGCTACGCGGGATCGACCTCGTAGACACTAGCAGTGCGCCCCCGTCCCGTGCGAGTTGGGATGTGCCGCGACCGGCGAGTATGACCAAGGCCACGGGACGGTCGCCGCCGTCAGACGACGAGCCCGACGATGGTCGCGGTGATGAAGGAGACGAGCGTCGCACCGTAGAGCAGCTTGAGGCCGAAGCGGGCGATCTGGTCGCCCTGCTCGGGGGCCAGGGACTTCGCCGCGCCGGCGATGATGCCGATCGAGGAGAAGTTCGCGAAGGACACGAGGAACGTCTGGGCGATCGCTGTGCCGCGCTCGCTCAGCTGCACCGGGCCGCCGGGGGCCGCCTCGGTGAAGGAGAGCATCGCGACGAACTCGTTGGAGATGAGCTTGGTGGCCATGAGGCGCCCCACGTCCGCACACTCCGGGACCGGCACGCCGGTGAGGAACGCGAGCGGCCAGAACGCGTAGCCCAGCAGGTCCTGGAACGTGGTGCCCCCGAGCGCCCAGGCGAAGATCCCGTTGAGCAGCGCCATCACGGCCACGAAGCCGATGAGCATCGCCGCCACCGACAGCACCACCTTCCCGCCGTCGAGGATGTACTCCCCCATCACCTCGAAGAACGACTGCCGCGACTGCTCGGGGGCAACGGTCACGTCCTCCTCGGGGGTCAGCTCGTAGGGGTTCAGGAGGTTCACGACCACGAAGGCGCCGAAGAGGTTCAGGACGATCGCGGCGACCACGTACCGGGGCTCGATCATCGTCATGTACGCCCCGACGATGGACATCGACACCGTCGACATCGCCGAGGCGCTGATCGTGTAAAGGCGGTGCGGGGGCAGCCCCGGGAGGATCTTCTTGATCGCGATGAGGTTCTCGGACTGGCCGATCACCGCCGAGGACACGGCATTGAAGGACTCGAGCTTGCCCACCCCCGTGACCCGCGCCAGCACGGAGCCGATCCCGCGGATCACCAGCGGCAGGACCCGCAGGTACTGGAGGATCCCGATCAGCGCGGAGATGACGATGATCGGCGCGAGCGCCGTGAACACGAACGGTGCCGCACCCCCGGCCTCCACATCCACGAGGCCGCCGAACACGAAGGCCACGCCCTCGCCCGCGAAGCCGATCAGGGCCCCGAAGACGCCTGCGATCACCTCGATCACGGCCTGCCCGATCCCGGTGCGCAGCAGCAGGATCGCGAGCACCACCTGGAGCGCCAGCAGGGCGAGGATGTACGGCGCCTTCACGCGGAGCATGCGCAGATCGCGCGAGGGGAGGAATGCGAGAGCGAGGAAGACGACGAGGCCGATGAGACCGATGAGGACGTGCACGGGCGCTCCTGAGGGGGCCGGGGACCCGCCCACCGTACTGGCCGCGCCGTGACGGGGGCCACCCTCGCGCGGCGTGCGCGGGACACCGCCCGGGACCGGTAGTCTCATGGGGCTTCGAGGGCCAGTAGCTCAGCCGGTCAGAGCAGCGGACTCATAATCCGTCGGTCGTGGGTTCAAGCCCCACCTGGCCTACCCCACGGGTGATCTCCGCGCTCCGAGATCCCCTCACGACCTGCATGGCATCGGGACTCAGCGTCCCGGAGCCGCCGTGGGCATCGACGGTGCCGCGCGCCCGACGTTCCGTCGCCCAGCCCAGGTCGCGATGGCGAGCACGATGGCCACGACGTCCAGGACCAGGATCGCCAGCAGCAGGAGCTGGGCCAGCACCCACATCACGTTCCCGTACGGCAACAGCTGCGAGGGGTCGAAGCCCCCGCCGGCCTCGGAGCGGGCCACCGCCGCCTGATCGGCGATCGACCACAGGACGTAGAACGCCCCGTAGCCGAGGTTCAGGGACACCAGGCACATCGCGGCGATGATCGCCGAGGTCACCTTCATGGGAGCCCCTCTCGTCGATGGCGGCATCGTACGCTCCGTCATCACCTCGAGCCGGTGACCGTGGAGGGTCCGTCGACCTCGGAGCTCCCGTGAGCATCGCTGCCTCCGGAGCTCAGCTCTCCGCCGCCGCCTTCAGCGCCCGCCGCTTGTCCTGCAGGTTCGACAACCGCGTCATGATCCGCTGGTACTCGTCCGCGTCGCGCGTGGGGTCCGCGCGCTGGAGGCGCTTCCTGAGCACCGAGTACTCGCGGGTGAACGACAGCTCGGTGAGGCGGCCCAGCAGGGAGGTGGCGAGGCGTTCGAGGTCCGCCTCGCTGCGGGCGGGGAGCTGGAGGTTCGCGAGCTCGACGATGAGGGGGCGCACCGTCTCCCCCGCCACCTCGAGCACCTGGTCGAGGTAGCGCGCGGGGCTCAGGCGTCCGCCCACGGCGTCGAGCAGGGTGCCCGCGGCGAGCATGACGTCCCAGACGCCCTGCAGCGCGGGGACGTGGAACGAGTCGTCGGGCAGGGCTCCCACGGTCTCCTCGTCCAGGAGGTTCGGGGACTGCAGCAGCACGGCGAGCGCCTGGGTCTCCACCAGTCCCACCGGATCGCGAGGGTTCACGACATCGGCCAGCCGGGTGGTGGGCAGCGCACCGGATCCCTCGCCGTCCTCCCGTCGGGAGCCCTCGGGATGCGGCTCCGGGGCCGCATGGCGCCCGGGCTGGGCCGAGGCGCGGGCCGCGTCGTGGACGGCGCGCAGCACCGTGCGCTCGTCCATCCCGAGCCAGCCGGCCAGGCGGCGGGCGTACTCGGGTCGCATGGCCCGGTCCCGGATCCTCGCCACGACGGGCGCGGCCATCCGCAGGCCCGCCACCTGACCCTCGACCGTGTCGAGGTCCACCTGTTCGAGCACGGAGCGGATCGCGAACTCGAACAGCGGGCGACGACCGGCCACGAGGTCGCGGACGGCCTCGTCGCCCCGGGCGATCCGTAGCTCGCACGGGTCCATGCCGCCGCCCTCGACGGCCACGTAGGTCTGGGCGACGAACCGCTGGTCCTCGTCGAAGGCGCGGAGGGCGGCCTTCTGGCCGGCCGCGTCGCCGTCGAAGGTGAAGATGACCTCGCCGCCGATCCCGCGGGTCTCGCTGGACAGGCGCAGCCCCGCCGAGGGGTTGGTGTCCCCCATGACGCGGCGCACGATCTTGACGTGCTCGGAGCCGAAGGCCGTGCCGCAGGTCGCCACCGCCGTGGTGACGCCCGCGAGGTGGGCCGCCATGACGTCGGTGTAGCCCTCCATCACCACCACCTGGTGCTCGGAGGAGATGGTGCGTCGGGCAAGGTCCAGGCCGTACAGCACCTGGGATTTGTGGTAGATCGCGGTCTCGGGGGTGTTGAGGTATTTGGGGCCCTGGTCGGACTCGAGGAGCCTGCGGGCCCCGAAGCCGATGGTCTTGCCGGTGATGTCGCGGATGGGCCACACGAGGCGCCCGCGGAAGCGGTCGTAGACGCCGCGCTGTCCCTGGGACACCAGACCGCTGGCCACGAGCTCGGGCTCGGTGAAGCCGCGACCGCGCAGGTGCTTGAGCAGGCCGTCCCATCCCTCGGGTGCGAAGCCCACGCCGAAGAGCTCGGCCGCGGCACGGTCGAAGCCGCGTTCGGCGAGGAAGCGCCGGCCGACGCCCGCCGCGGGGGTCGTCAGCTGCTCACGGTAGAACGCCTCGGCGACGTCGTGGGCGTCCAGGAGCCGCTGGCGGGAGCCGAGGTCCGTGCGCTCCCCGCTGCCGCGGCCCGAGCCCTCCTCGTAGTGCAGGGTGACGTTGAAACGCCCGGCCAGGTACTCGACGGCCTCGACGAAGCTCAGGTGGTCGATCTTCTGGACGAAGGAGATCACGTCCCCGCCCTCGCCGCACCCGAAGCAGTGCCAGTGCCCCAGCAGGGGCCGGATGTGGAAGCTCGGGGTCTTCTCGTCGTGGAAGGGGCACAGCCCCTTCATCGAGCCGATGCCCGCGGTGCGCAGGGTGACGTGCTCCCCCACCACCTCGTCCAGGCGCGACCGCTCGCGGACGAGCTCGACGTCCTCGCGGCGGATCAGGCCGTTGCTCGTGGTCACAGGGAGGACCCCAGTCCCGGGAGCGGTTCGTCGGCGGCAGTGACGTGGCTGCCGCCCTCGACGTACAGCACGTCGTGGAGGCGACGTGCGGCGAGGTCGGTGTACGAGGCGATCTGGTCGACCACCACCCGACGTCGGGCGTCGTCGTCACCGGCCGTCTCCCACAGCTCCGCGTACAGCGGGGACAGGTGCGTCGTGCCGGTGCGCCACAGGGCGGCGAACAGGTCGCGGATGATCTGCTCCTGCTGCTCGTAGACGGGGGCCTGGCTCGCCGAGGACATCACGTACGCGGCGGCGAGCCCCTTGAGCACGGCGATCTCGAGGCGGGTCTCCTCCGGCACGACGATGTCGGCGTCGAAGCGCGCCACGGGCGCGTGCCCGCAGCCCTCGCGGGTCGCGGCGACGACGTCCCCGGTGAAGCGGCCGATGAGCTGGCTGGTCATGTCCTTGAGCCCGGCGGCGCTGCGCATCGTCCCCGTGAAGGAGCGCATCCACCAGGGCTGGGCCTCCAGGCGCCCCAGGGCCTCGTCGAGGTCGGCGATCGAGTCCTGCGGCGTGTACCAGTCCTGGACCACGTACAGCGCCGCGCCGCGCTCGAGGGTATCCGCGAGGCGCGCGAGGTCCAGCGACCCCCCGGTGACGGCATCCTCGATGTCGTGGACGGAGTAGGCGATGTCGTCGGAGGCATCCATGACCTGCGCCTCGAGGCACTTGCGCAGCGCCGGCGCGCCCTCGCGCGCCCAGTCGTAGACCCCCAGGTCATCGGCGTAGGCACCGAACTTCCGCGATCGCGGGTCCGGTCCCTCGCCGCGGGCCCACGGGTACTTGATCGCGGCATCGACGACGGCCCGGGTGAGGTTCAGGCCGTACGGGCGATCCGCCCCGACGATCTTGGGCTCGAGCCGGGTGAGCAGGCGCAGGGTCTGGGCGTTGCCCTCGAAGCCCCCGAAGTCCGCGGCCAGCTCGTCCAGGACCTTCTCGCCGTTGTGGCCGAAGGGCGGGTGCCCGAGGTCGTGGGACAGGCAGGCCGCGTCGACGACGTCGGGATCGCACCCCAGCTCGGTCGCGATGTCGCGTCCGACCTGCGCCACCTCGAGGGAGTGGGTCAGCCGCGTGCGCACGAAGTCGTCGGAGCCGGCGCCGAGCACCTGGGTCTTGGCGCCCAGGCGCCGCAGCGCCGAGGAGTGCAGCACGCGGGCACGGTCGCGCTGGAAGGGGGTTCGGGCCTGGGACTTCGGGGGCTCGACGGCCCAGCGCTCGACGTCCCGGGCGGCGTACCCAGGCGGCAGGGCCTCGGCAAGAGGTCCGGGGCCGGAGGCGCGGAGGGAGGTCACGGGATCAGCCTCCCGAGATCGAGAGCTCGGCCTCGTGCAGGCGCGAGGCGATGTCCGGGGTGATGTCGCGGGTGTCCATCCAGCCCTCGGGGCAGACCGGGCGCTTGGGGGTGCCGGCGCGCCCGCGCGGACCCTCGACGGCCTCGCCGGGGTACGGGGAGTCCAGGTCGAGCTCGGAGAGCTTGCGGTCGAGGTCCGCGAGGGACTCCATGGTCGCCAGGCGGTGCCGCATCTCGCCGCCGACGGGGTAGCCCTTGAAGTACCAGGCGACGTGCTTGCGCAGATCGCGCACGCCACGGCCCTCGTCCTCGAAGTACTCGACCAGCAGCTCGGCGTGTCGCCGCAGGATCCCGGCGACCTCGCCGAGGGTGGGGCGCACGCGATCCGGGCTGCCCGCGAAACCCGCGGCGAGATCGGCGAACAGCCACGGGCGGCCCTGGCAGCCCCGGCCCACCACGACGCCGTCGCACCCGGTCTCCTCGACCATCCGCAGGGCGTCCTCGGCGGACCAGATGTCCCCGTTGCCGAGCACGGGGATGTCGGTGACCAGCTGCTTGAGGTCTGCGATCGCGGTCCAGTCCGCCTCGCCCGAGTAGTGCTGGTTCACGGTGCGCCCGTGCAGGGCGATGGCC
This sequence comes from Brachybacterium sp. AOP25-B2-12, assembly GCF_052378625.1. NCBI lineage: Bacteria > Bacillati > Actinomycetota > Actinomycetes > Micrococcales > Dermabacteraceae > Brachybacterium > Brachybacterium sp. AOP25-B2-12. The sequence continues at coordinate 129,527 of NZ_JBQSXW010000001.1, forward strand.
GCGGCCCCGACCTCCTGGGCGATGAGCCCGGCGTCGCGGTAGGTGACGTGGTCCTCGTCGATCCCGATGCGGGTCTTGACGGTGACCGGGACGTCCCCCGCGGCCCGGACCGCGGCGCGGACGATCCGTGTGAACAGCTCCGTCTTCCACGGCAGGATCCCGCCTCCGCCGCGGCGTGTCACCTTGGGCACGGGGCACCCGAAGTTCAGGTCGATGTGGTCGGCGAGGTCGCGCTCGCGGATCATCTCGACGGCGCGGCCCACGGTCGCGGGATCCACCCCGTACAGCTGCACCGAGCGCGGGGTCTCCCGCTCCCCCATCGTCACCAGGCGCCAGGACTCGCGATGGTCCTCGACCAGGGCGCGCGTGGTGACCATCTCCGAGACGAAGAAGCCGCCGTCGTCCTGGCTGTGCAGGGCACCGAACTCGCGGCACAGCAGCCGGAAGGCCATGTTGGTGATCCCGGCCATGGGTGCCAGCACCACCGGGGTGTCGAGGGTGTGGGGGCCGATGGTCAGGGTGCGGCGCGCGGCAGGACCAGGAGCACCGTCCGCCCGGTCGTGGGGGCGCAGGGTGCGTGCGGCGGAGGTGTCGAGCGTCGTCATCACCCTCGATTGTCCCATCGTCCGAGCCCCGGCGGTGCGTGATGTGCATCAGTGCGAGGTCTCCGGTGCTCCCGGCCATTCGTCATGCGGCGTCACCTCCGGTGCATCCCTCCGCGGCGCGCGCGGGATACTGCGGGCATTCCCCCGCGGGGTCCTCCGTGCTCCGCCCGCCGCCGTCCTCCCAGGAGACCCTCGTGACCGCTCGCGCCCTCGGATTCCTCGCCTTCGTCGACCACACCGGGATCCACGGCCACAGGTCCCAGGGGCTCGATGACGGCGTCGACCTCTTCGGCCGCGCCGAGCACCTGGGCTTCGACGTCGGCTACGTGCGCCACCGCCACCTCCAGGACTACCTCTCGACCCCGCTGCCCTTCCTGGCGGCCGCCGGGCTGCGGGCGCCCGGGCTGGACGTGGGGACCTCCCTCATCCCGCTGCGGTTCGAGAACGCCGGGCGCCTCGCGGAGGAGGCCGCGACCGTGGACCTCCTCCTGGGGGGACGGCTGCGTCTGGGGGTCGGATCCGGCTACGTCACGCAGGACGCGGTCAACACCCGGGCCTTCGGTCCCGTCGAGGGGGACGTGCGCGCCCACGTCGACACGGTCCTCGCCGACCTCCTGTCCTTCCTGGACGGGGAGCAGGTCGCGACGGCCGATCAGTTCTTCGAGACCGAGACGGAGGGCACCCCGCTCGTGGTGAGGCCCCAGGCCCCGGGGCTGCGCTCCCGGGTCGCCTACGGGGCGGGATCGCTCGCGAGCGCCCGGGCCGCCGGGCTCCAGGGCATCGGACTGCAGGTCTCGACGCTCCAGCCCTCCGACGGCTCCGGACGCTCCTTCGAGGAGCTGCAGCGCGACGTGATCCGCGCCTACCGGGCCGCGTGCCGCGAGGCCGGGCACGGCGAGGGCCGCGTCGCCGCCTCCCGACGGGTGCTGCCTGCCGACAGGCCCGAGGACCTCCGGGGCTTCGAGGACCTCATCGAGCGGGACAGCGTGCGCCAGGAGGCCATGCGGGAGGGGACCGCGACGATCGGGGGCCGGCCGGCCGCCTTCGGGCACGTCGCCTCGGGTGATCCCGCCGACGTCGCGGCGTTCCTCGCGCGGGACGTTGCCCTGGCCGAGGCGGACGAGGTGGTGCTCGCCCTGCCGTTCGGGCATCCCATCGAGGTGGTCCGCCGGATCGTCGAGAGCTACGCGCGCGGCGTCGCGCCGGTGCTGCGCGCCCAGGTCGGCGTCACCGGCTGAGGTCGCACGGGCGCAACCTGGCGCCCTGGTCGCGAGACCTCTGCCACGCGGAGGGTGGACGTATCGGACGCTCCGGTCGAAAAGGGGTGCACACCGGGACCAATGGTCCCGATGAGCCGTCGCGGCAGATGACAGCATCGGAGCGTCGGGAGGGCCATCGCGGACGACCGTCCGCTCCTGCTCCCACGCGAAGGAGCCCTGCCCCATGACCCAGCGGATCGCCCTCACCGGCCCCGGCCCGCGCCCGGACCTCAACCTCGGGATCCTCGCCTTCGTCGACCATGCCGGGATCGCCGCCCGCGACGGCCGGGTCAGGTCACGGGGCCTCGCCGAGGGCTTCGCGCTGTTCGAGCTGGCCGAGCTGCTCGGGTACGACGTGGGCTACGTGCGCACCCGCCACCTGCAGCGCTACCTCTCCTCACCGCTGCCGTTCCTCGCGGCCCTCGGGCAGCACGTGCGGCGGATGCGGCTGGGCACCCAGGTGATCCCCCTGCGCTTCGAGAACGCAGGCCGCCTCGCCGAGGACCTCGCGACCACCGATCTGCTGCTCGAGGGACGCCTGCGCGCGGGTGTGGGTCCCGGCTACTCGGCGCGCGACGCGATCAACGTCCGGGCCTTCGGGATCCCCGAGGGCGGTGTCCGCGAGCACGTGGACCGGACGCTGACCGGGCTCCTGGCCTTCCTCGACGGGGAGACGGTCTCGCTGGCGGACACGCACGTCGAGACCGCGGACCCCGGAGCTCCGCTCCAGGTCCAGCCCCAGGTCCCGGGCCTGCGGGAGCGGCTGTCCTACGGCGCGGCGACGGTGCGCGGCGCGGGGCTCGCCGGAACCCTCGGGCTGGGACTGCAGCTGACCACGATGCATCCCGACGACGGCTCGGGCCGTCCCGTCGACGAGCTGCAGGCCGAGCTCATCCATGCCTACCGAGAGGCCTGCCAGATCGGGGGCCTCGGCGACGGCCACGTCTCGGTGGGCCGCCTGGCGCTGCCGATCCGCACGGACGCCGACCGCGAGCTGTTCGACGGGCTCATCACCGAGGACGGCTGGCATCGCCGCGCGCGGCAGGAGGGACTGCTCGAACGGGAGATCGGCGGCGGTCCGGCCGTGTTCGCTCCGGTCCCCGTCGACGACCCCGCCGGGGTCGCCGCCGCGCTCCAGGCCGACCGCGCCGTGGCCGCGGCCGACGAGCTGGTGCTCTCCCTGCCCATGGACCGACCGATCGACCTGGTGCGCCGCATCGTCGTCACCTTCGCCCAGGACGTCGCGCCCCTGCTCCGCACCCGGCGCTGAGCGCGGATCCCCCGCGAGGCCGCGCGCGACCCGCACACCGAGAGAGGGAGCCGGGTCCCGCGCGGCGGCGGGACCCGGCTCCCTCTCGGTGAGCCCGGGGTTCAGGCGCCGGCGAGCCGCTCGGCGAGGTAGCCGCGCACCTGCGTCAGGGCCACGCGCTCCTGGGCCATGGTGTCGCGGTCACGGATCGTGACGGCCTGGTCCTCGGCGGTGTCGAAGTCGACCGTGATGCACAACGGGGTGCCGATCTCGTCCTGGCGACGGTAGCGGCGTCCGATGGCCTGGGAGACGTCGACCTCCACGTTCCACAGGCCGCGCAGCTCCTGCGCGAGGTCCTGGGCCCGCGGGACCAGGTCCCCGCTCTTGGACAGCGGCAGCACGGCGGCCTTGACGGGCGCCAGGCGCGGGTCCAGGCGCAGCACCGTGCGGGTGTCGACGCCGCCCTTGGTGTTGGGGGCCTCGTCCTCGGTGTAGGCGTCGACCAGGAAGGCCATCATCGACCGGGTGAGCCCGAAGGACGGCTCGATGACGTACGGGGTGTACCGCTCGCCGCTGGCCTGGTCGAAGTACTGCAGCTTGGTGCCCGAGGCCTCCGTGTGGTTGTTCAGGTCGAAGTCGGTGCGGTTGGCGATCCCCATGAGCTCGCCCCACTCGCTGCCCTGGAACCCGAAGCGGTACTCGATGTCGATCGTGCCGGCGCTGTAGTGGGCGCGGTCGTCCTCGGGGACGTCGAAGCGGCGGAGGTTCGCCGGATCGATCCCCAGGCCCACGAACCAGTCCCAGGAATCCTCCACCCAGCGCTCGAACGCGGCGTCGGCCTCCGCGGGCGGCGTGAAGTACTCGATCTCCATCTGCTCGAACTCGCGGGTGCGGAAGATGAAGTTGCCCGGGGTGATCTCGTTGCGGAAGGCCTTGCCCACCTGGCCGATCCCGAACGGCGGCTTCCTGCGCGCGGCGGTCACGACGTTCAGGAAGTTGACGAAGATCCCCTGGGCGGTCTCGGGCCGCAGGTAGTGCAGACCCTGCTCGTTGTCCACGGCGCCCAGATAGGTCTTCATGAGCCCGGAGAACTGCTGGGGCTCGGTCCAGGAGCCCTCCTGCCCGGTCTCGGGGTCGCGGACATCGGCGAGGCCGTTGGCGGGCTCATGCCCGTGCTTGGCGACGTAGGCCTCGATGAGGTGGTCGGCGCGATAGCGCTTGTGGGTGTGCAGGGACTCCACCAGCGGATCCGTGAAGGTCTCCACGTGCCCGGAGGCCTCCCAGATCCGGGTCGGCAGGATCACGGCGGAATCCAGGCCCACCATGTCCTCGCGCCCCTGGACGAAGGTGCGCCACCACTGCCGGCGGATGTTCTCCTTCAGCTCGACGCCGAGTGGCCCGTAGTCCCAGGCCGACCGCGTTCCGCCGTAGATCTCACCTGCCGGGAAGACGAATCCGCGCCGCTTGGCGAGCGCGATCACATGGTCCAGGGCAGAGGGCGGGGGCTTGGCCACGACGGGACTCCTGCGGCAGGCTGGGGGGAGATGGACGGGCCGACCACCGAGGTGGATCGGCCGTCCTGCCAGCATATCGACGGCCCCGTGCCCGAGCGACCAGGATTCCGACGGCGGACCACGATGCCGCATGCATCACGTCGTGCCGGCACGGTTTGCACCAGCCCCCCGGCCCTGTTGATAATGATTTTCATGCAGAGTTCCCCGCGCCATCCCCAGGACCCCTCCCCGCCGACCCCCCACGCGCTCGGACGCCGGTCCCTGCTGCGGGCCGGAGGCGTCTCGGCTCTCGGTCTGGCGCTGGCCGCGTGCGGGTCCTCGGGATCCGGCGCCGACGGGAAGCCCCTCGTCGTGGTCGGCTGCTACGGCCTCGAGTACATGGCGACCCTCGTGGCGGGCGATGCCGCCGAGGTCTGGAACCTCGCCCAGCCCGGGAGCGAGCCGCACAGCCTGGAGCTCTCGGTGGCCGAGGCCGCCAAGGTCGCCCAGGCCGCCGTGATCGTCCAGATCCCTGGCTTCCAGTCCGCCGTCGACGACGTCATCAGCGCGAAGTCGCTCGGAGACATCACCCTCGACGTCTCGACGGTTGTCGAGATGCTGCCCGCCGCCGGCGGGCATGATCACGCCGGGGCGGAGGGGCACGACGATGCCGCGTCCGACGCGGGCGAGGGCGAGCACTCCGAGGGGCACGGGGCCACCGACCCCCACATGTGGACCGACCCCACGCTGCTGGCCACGGTCGCGACCGCGCTCGGCGAGCGCCTCGCCGCCCAGGACGAGGCCCACGCCGACGCCATCCGGGAGCGCGCCACGAAGGCCGTGGAGATCCTCACCGCTCTCGACGAGGACCTGCGCGCGACCTACGACGCCGTGACCGACCCCAAGGTCTTCGTCACCAGCCACACCGCCTTCGCGTACATGGCCCATCGCTACGGGCTCGAGCAGGTGGGCATCACCGGGATCGACCCCGAGACGGAGCCCTCGCCCCAGCGGCTGCTGCAGCTGCGCACGGTCATCGAGGAGAAGCAGGTCTCCACGGTCTGCTTCGAGGTCAACGCCTCCCCCAAGGTCGCCGAGACCCTCGCCGAGAGAGCAGGCGTCACGGCCGACTCCCTCGACAACCTCGAGACCCGCCTCGATCCCGACAAGGACTACGCGCAGGTGATGCGCGAGGACGCCGCCAAGCTCGTCGCGACGTGGTCATGACGTCGGAGCCCGGCGCGAGCACCGCCGCCGTGACGCCCCCTGCGGGCACGGAGACCGTCGCCACCGCGACGCCCGCGCCCGTCGTGGAGGTCTCCCACCTCGACGTGGCCCTCGGCGCCCGGCCCGTCCTGCACGACGTGTCGATGCGCGTCGATGCCGGGGAGATGGTGGCCCTGCTCGGTGCCAACGGCTCGGGCAAGTCCACCCTCCTGCGGGCGATCGCCGGGATCCTCCCCGCCCGGGCCGGCTCCGTCCGGCTCTTCGACCGACCCATCACCGACCAGGGCGCCCACGACCGCCTGGGCTACGTCCCGCAGTTCGCCGAGGACGCCGGCTCCATCCCCGCCACGGCCCGCGAGACCGTCGCGGCCGGGCTGCTGGGCCCCCGGCGTTGGTTCGTGCGCGCCCGCGATCCGCGCGTCACCGCGCTGCTGCAGGACGTGGGCCTCGCCGACCTCGCCGACCGTCCTGTCACCCAGATGTCCGGCGGCCAGCGGCAGAGGGTGCTGATCGCCCGTGCGCTGGTGCGCGCGCCCGCCGTCCTGGTGCTCGACGAGCCCTTCTCCGGTGTCGACGTCACGACGCAGAGGACGCTCGCGACGCTCCTGTCCCGCCTGCAGGACCGGGGGACGACGGTGCTGGTGGTGCTCCACGAGCTCGGCGTCCTGGAGTCCTCCATCGACCGTGCTGTCGTCCTGGACCACGGCCGCGTCGTGCACGACGGCCGTCCGGCGGAGCGGCCCCTGCTGGACCCCGGGCACGACCACGCCGTCGTGCCCACCACCTACCTCGGACGGGAGTTGCACCCGTGACCATCTCCCCGTGGGAGCTGCTGAGCTCCGACATCATGCGCTACCCGCTCGTGATCGCCGTGCTCATGGGGCTGACCGCCCCCGTGGTCGGCACCTACCTGGTCCAGAAGCGGCTGTCGCTGCTGGGCGACGGCCTGGGGCACGTGTCCCTGACCGGCGTCGCGATCGGCTGGCTGGTCGGCGCGTGGCTGCAGACGACGCCGCACGACGCGCTGGCCCTGCCCGGGGCGCTCGCGGCCTCCGTGATCGGAGCCCTCGTCATCGAGTTCGTGCGCGAGGTGGGTCACACGAGCCGTGACGTGGCCATGGCGATCCTCTTCTACGGCGGGATCGCCGGCGGCGTCGTCGTCATCCAGCTGGCCGGGGGGACCTCGGCGAGCCTGATGGGCTACCTCTTCGGGTCCCTCTCGACCGTGACCTCGACCGATGTCCTGATCTCGAGCGTGCTGGCCGTGATCGTGCTGGCCGTCGGGATGGGCCTGTGGCGCCTCCTGTACGCCGTGACGAGCGACGAGGACTTCGCCCGTGCCTCCGGCCTCCCGGTGCGGGCCGTGAACATCCTCATCGCCGTCATCGCGGCGCTCACCGTGACCCTGGCGATGCGTATCATCGGAGTGCTGATGGTCTCGGCCCTCATGATCGTCCCGGTCGCCGCCGCGCAGACCGTGGTCGTCGGGTTCGCCCGGACGATGCGCACGGCCATGATCATCGGCATCGTGTGCAGCCTCGGCGGGCTGCTCCTGACGGCCTACGTCGATCTCCCACCCGGTGGGGTGATCGTGCTGGCGACCGTCGCCGTGTACGCGCTGGGACTTCTCGTGAGGACGCTGAGGAACCGGCTCGGATCCGCCACCTCGCCGACGGTGGCCGTGGAGGGCTGAACCCGTGCAGCGCAATACCCGTCAGCGTGCCGCGATCCTCGATGTGCTCTCGCGCCAGGACGACTTCCGCAGCGCGCAGCAGATCCACGAGCAGGCCCGCACCGACGGCCAGGGCGTGGGCCTGGCCACCGTCTACCGCACCCTGCAGGCGCTCGCGGGCGCTGGCGAGGTGGACGTGCTCGTCACCGACGATGGCGAGTCGATCTTCCGCCAGTGCGCCGACGCCGCCCACCATCACCACCTCGTGTGCCGCGAGTGCGGCCGGACCGTCGAGTTCCAGGCCCCCGAGATGGAGGAGTGGACGCGGCAGATGGCCGCCCGCCACGGCTTCACCGACGTCCATCACACGATGGAGATCTTCGGGCTGTGCCCCGATCACACCGCGCCCGCCGCGGACGCCTGATCCGCCCCCGATGGACTGGATCCGCGACCTCCCCCTGATCCCCGCGATCGCCGTGCTGTGGGTGATCGTGCTGCTGCGCGCCGGAGGCACCTACGCGATCGGCCGCGGGGCGCACCGCCTGGCCCGGCGGGGTCGGCTCGAGGAGATGCTGAGCTCGCCCAAGGTGGCGCGGGCCACCGACGTGGTCAACCGCTGGGGCGCCCCGGTCATCGCCCTGAGCTTCCTGACCGTCGGGTTCCAGACCGCGGCCAACGCCGCCGCGGGACTGACCCGCATGCCCGTGCGCCGCTACCTGCCCGCGCTCGCGATCGGGGGCCTGGCCTGGGCGACGATCTACGCGACCGTGGGCCTCGCGGCGATCGCCCTGTGGGTGGACCTGTTCCTGCGGAGCCCGTGGGCGGCCGTGGCCGCGCTGGTCCTCCTCGCGGGGATCGTCGTCGCGCTCATCGTGCGTCGTCGTCGGGGGCGGTCGGAAGGTCGATCGCTCCCCCGTACCGACGGTCCCGACGCGCGTACTCCGTGATCGCGCGCCACAGCACCCGCCGGTCCACGTCCGGCCACAGCTCGGGCACGAACACCAGCTCCGCGTAGGCGGCGTGCCACAGCAGGAAGTTCGAGGTGCGCTGCTCCCCGCTGGTCCGCAGGAACAGGTCGACATCGGGCATGTCCGGATCCCCCACGAGGCGCCCGAAGCTCTTCTCGGTGATGCTGCGCGGACGGACGCGTCCCTGCTTCGCCTCCTCGGCGATCTCGCGCACCGCATCGACGATGTCCGCGCGCCCGCCGTGGTTGACGCACATGTACAGGGTCATCCGGGTGTTGTGCCGCGTCAGCTCCTCGGCCTCCTGGAGCTCGCGGATCACCGAGCCCCACAGCCGCTGGGGGCGGCCGATCCACACGATCCGCACGCCCCAGGAGTTCAGCGTGTCCCGCTGTCGGCGCAGCACCGAGCGGGAGAAGCCCATGAGGAAGCGCACCTCCTCGGGCGACCGCGCCCAGTTCTCGGTGGAGAAGGCGTAGGCGCTGAGGTGGGTCACGCCCACCTGCAGGGCACCGGCGACGACGTCCAGGAGAGCCGCCTCGCCCGCCTCGTGCCCCGCCGTGCGTGGGAGCCCCCGCTGATTGGCCCAGCGGCCGTTGCCGTCCATGACGACGGCGACGTGCGCCGGGACCACGGCGGCCGGGAGGACGGGCGGGCGGGCGCCGGAGGGATGCGTGAAGGGCTCGGCGGACGGACGTGACCTGCGGGGCATGTGGACTCCTGAGCGATGGGGTGCGGATCGACGGTACGGAGGATCGAGGGACGGTGTCGAAGGCGTCGCGCTCAGCGCTCGACGTACCCCAGGGCCCGCACCCCGCGTTCGAGGTGCCAGGTGACGGTGTCGGCGATCAGACGGCCCGCCTCGACCCGGATCGTGTCGTCGTCGGCCAGCACGCTGTCCCAGTCCCCCGCGAGCAGGAAGATCATGTGCTCGACGGCCGCGCGGCGCACCGCGACGGCTCCCGGGCGGCGGCACGCCGAGCAGACGAGCCCGCCCGCCGCGACGTCGTACGCGTGGTGGGGGCCCTCCGCCCCGCACAGGGCGCAGGTGCTGAGGTCCGGGGCCCAGCCCGCGTAGGCGAGGGTGCGCAGGAGGAACGCGTCGAGCACCTGGTCCGCTGGCACGCGCCCCTCGGCGGCGGTGCGCAGGGCTCCGACCAGCAGCAGGAACTGCCGGGCGGAGGGGTCCACGACGTCATCGGTGAGGCGGTCGGTGGTCTCGAGCATCGCCGAGGCCGCGGTGTACCGGGAGTAGTCGGCGCTGATGCCGGTCGCGAAGGCCTCGATGCCGACGACCTGGGTGACGGTGTGCAGGGACCGCCCGGTGTGCAGCTGCACGTCCACGAGACCGAAGGGCTCGAGGCGGGCACCGAAGCGGCTGCCGGTGCGGCGCACACCCTTGGCGACGGCGCGCACCTTCCCATGGCGGCGGGTGAGCAGGGTGATGATGCGGTCCGCCTCGCCCAGGGGGTGGGTGCGCAGGACGATCGCGTCGTCCCGGTAGAGCTTGAGCATGATGCCCCCGAATCTACCGCCGCACCCCGACGGATCAGGGACGGCGCGCGACCGCGAAGATCCTGCGGAAGGGAAGGATCACGGAGCCGTCGGCGCGGGGCGGGTAGGCCTCGCGCAGCAGCTCCCCGTACTCGTCGACGAACCGGGCCCGGAGGGGGTCTGGCAGCGCCTGCACGGTGGGCCGCACCCCGGTGCCCAGCACCCACCGCAGGACCGGGTCCTGCCCCCGCAGGACGTGCAGGTAGGTGGTCTCCCAGACATCCGCCTCCGCGCCCGCCGCCTCGAGGGCCTCGAGGTAGGTGGCGGGATCGTGGGAGGACGGCACGGCGACGTCCGCCAGGTGCGGGGCGAACCGGGGATCCGCGGCGAGCCGGGTCCGCAGGACATGGCTGGGCTCGGCGAAGTTCCCGGGCACCTGCATCGCGAACCACCCCCCGGGCGCGACCCGTCCCAGCAGCGGGCCCAGGAGGTCCAGGTGACCGGGGACCCATTGCAGCGCGGCGTTGGTGACGAGCACGTCCACGGGCGTCGGGGGCTCCCAGGTGCGCAGGTCCGCGAGGAGGGCGTCGATGCCGGGGACCTCTCGGGCCCGCGCGACCATCTCGGGACTCGCGTCGACCGCCGTGACCGTCGCCTCCGGCCAGCGCCGCGCGAGCAGCGCGGTGAGGGTGCCGGGGCCCGCGCCGAGGTCGGCGACGGTGCGAGGCGCCGAGGCACCGACCCGCGCGAGCAGATCGAGGAAGGGACGTGCGCGGTCGTCGGCGAACTGGAGGTAGGTGTCAGGATCCCAGGTGTGGGGCATGCTCGCTCCTCATGATCGTCCGGGACCCGGCCGCAGTGCGCCGGCGGCGCCGCCGAGATGGTGCTGTCCGATCACCGCGCCCCGCGTTATCTTGACGTCAAGATACCAGAGCGGTCAGGGCGCGATCTCCTGATCGGCCACCCGTGGGCTCTCGGCCAGCGCCGCCTCCTGGAGCGCGGTGCGGAACGCCCGGATCGCCGGATGCGCGCTGCGACCCGCTCGGACGGCCGTGTAGATCTGCCGTCGCGGGTCCCCCGGGAGCCTCCGCAGCCGCGTCCCCCCGAGGTGCGGGCGGCGATGAGCGAGGGGATCAGCGCCACCGCATGGCCCGAGCGCACCAGGTGAGCCTGGAGCAGGGGGTCGGGGCTGTCGAAGCGCACCTCCGGCTCGAACCCGGCGGTGCGCAGCGCCGAGCGCGCCCAGGCGCCCGCCGGGGTGTCCGCGAGGTCCAGCGCCCACGGGGCGGCGGCGAGGTCCGTGAGCCGGGCCGGTCGCGACCAGGGCCCCTCCCGCGGGAGCACCAGCAGGAGGGGATCCGAGACCAGGTGGGCGCGGTCCACCCCCGGACGCAGCTCCTCGTGGACCCCCGGGAACTCCTCCCCCAGGATCAGGTCGAACTCCCGGGTCAGCAGCCCCTCGAAGGAGGGGGCGAGCTCCTGCTGGGTGATGGTGATGCGCAGGGCGGGGTGCCGCTCGGCCAGGAGCGAGAGGGCCGGCGGCGCGATCGACAGCAGAGGTGTCTGGAACGAGGCCACGTGGAGGGTCCCGGCGGTCTCGGGTCGAGCATGGGCGAGGTGGGACTCGGCGCGTTCGAGGCGCTCGAGCACGGCGTCGGCATGCTCGACGAGGATCAGGGCGGCATCGGTCAGGCGCACCCGGCGGCCCACCCTCTCCAGGAGCGTCGTGCCGGACTCGCGCTCGAGCTGGGCGAGCTGCTGGGAGACGGCCGAGGGCGAGTACGACATCGAGCGTGCGACCTCGGCGAGGGTCCCCAGGCGGTGCAGCTCCGAGAGCATGCGCAGGCGCACCAGGCTCCACCCGATCATCGCGATCCCCTCTCGTGGTCCCGTGCGTCCACGGGCTCACGATACGTCAGCCGAGCTTCACGATCATCGTCAAGAAGTCACGCTGGACTGCACCATCGTCCACGAGGATCCTGGATGCATGCCCGCCCCCTCCTCTGCCCCCCGCTCCGGGGCCCCCGTCGCGATGATCCTCGGCTCGTGCGTGTCCCTCCAGATCGGGGCCGCCTTCGCGGCCGGACTGTTCCCGGCGCTGGGCTCCTGGGGCGTGACGACATTGCGCCTGGGCCTGGCTGCCATCGTGCTGGGCATCGCGATCCGTCCGGCGCTGCTGCGCTGGGACCGGAGGCAGTGGAAGGCGATGGTGTGGTTCGGCCTCGCGATGGGCGGCATGAACGGCAGCTTCTACGCCGCGATCGAGCGGATCCCCCTGGGAACGGCCGTGGCCATCGAGTTCCTGGGGCCGCTCGTGCTGTCGGCGGTGCTGTCGCGGCGGCGGCTGGACCTGGCGTGCGTGGCCCTCGCGCTGGCGGGCGTGTCCCTGTTCGGCGTCGAGTCGTTCGCGGGGGTCACGGCCCTGGACCCGGTGGGCGTCGCCTTCGCGCTCGTCGCGGGCGTGTTCTGGGCCGGCTACATCCTCACGAGCTCCGCCGCGGGCGCCCTCGTCCCCGGGCACGGCAGCGTGGCCGTCGCCATGGCGATCGGCGCCCTCGTGCTGATGCCCCTCGGCGCGCCGGGGGTCGTGCGCGCCGTCACGGAGCCGCACCTGCTGCTGCTCGCGCTCGGGTGCGCCCTGCTGGCCTCGGTGATCCCCTACTCGCTCGAGCTGTCGGCGCTGCGCCGGATCCCGCGCCACGTGTTCGGGATCCTGCTGAGCCTCGAGCCGGCCGTCGCGGCCCTCGCGGGCCTGATGCTCCTGGGCCAGCCCGTGACGGCGCTGGGCATCGCCGCGATCGCGCTCGTCATCGGGGCGAGCATCGGCACCACCGTGAGCGGTCGCCTCGCGGGACGGCGGGCCGGCGACGGGGCGACGGCCGTGGACCGGTCGACCGATGGCCTCGCACCCGTGCCCCAGATCGCACATGTCGCCGGGGCGCTGGATCCCGAGGAGGATCCTGCGGCGCGCGATCCGGCCGACATGGAGGACCTGCCCGCCCCGCCGGCGGACGCGGCATCGCCGTCCGCACGGTGAGGCGGCGCCTCACCACGGCATCGCGTCATCGCGTCATCGAAGCACAGGGCCACTCGCCACCGAGCCACCGTGACACGTCGCGCAGGGCATCCGGATCGCCGGCACCCCGGTGTCGATCCCCGCAGCGCGCGGCCTCACGTTCGGGAGCCCCGACCCGTCGCGAGGCGGCAGATCGGGGCTCCCGACGGGGTGGGCCTCAACCCTCGAGGCGGCGGGCGCGGTTGACGGCCGAGACGATCGCCTGCATCGAGGCGCGGGTGATCGAGCCGTCGATCCCGACGCCCCACACGATCCGGTCGCCGATCTCGCACTCGACGTACGCGGCGGCCAGCGACTGCTCGCCCTCGGTCAGGGCGTGCTCGGCGTAGTCGAGGATCCGCACCGGGGCGCCGTGCTCGGACAGCGCCCGCACGAAGGCGTCGAGGGGTCCGTTGCCGATCCCGGTCACCGAGCGCACCTCGCCGTCCACGAGCAGCTCGACGGTGACGCGATCGGCGCCCTCGCCCTGGGACTCGTGCTGGACGCCGCGGAAGCCATACCGGCCCCAGGCCTTGGACGCGTCGGTCGCCGGCAGGTACTCGTCGACGAAGTAGTCCCACAGCGCCGCCGGCGAGACCTCGCCGCCCTCGGCGTCCATCGTGCGCTGGACGATCGCGGAGAACTCGATCTGGAGGCGGCGCGGCAGGTCCAGGCCGTGCTCGGTGCGCAGCAGGTAGGCCATGCCGCCCTTGCCGGACTGCGAGTTCACGCGGATCACGGCCTCGTAGGAGCGCCCCAGGTCCTTGGGGTCGATGGCCAGGTACGGGACCCGCCAGGTGGCCTCGTCGATCGAGGTGCACGCGGCGTCGGCCGTGGCCTGCATCGCCTCGAGGCCCTTCTTGATGGCGTCCTGGTGGGAGCCGGAGAAGGCGGTGAACACGAGGTCGCCGCCGTAGGGCGAGCGTTCGGGGACCCGCATCTGGTTGCAGTGCTCGACGGTGCGGCGGACGTCGTCGAGATCCGAGAAGTCGATCTGCGGGTCCACGCCCTGGCCGAACAGGTTCAGGCCCAGCGTCACCAGGTCGACGTTGCCGGTCCGCTCGCCGTTGCCGAACAGGCAGCCCTCGATGCGGTCGGCACCGGCGAGGTAGCCGAGCTCGGCGGCCGCGACACCCGTGCCGCGGTCGTTGTGGGGGTGCAGCGACAGCACGATCGCCTCGCGGCGGTCCAGGTGGCGGCTCATCCACTCGATGGAGTCGGCATAGACGTTGGGGGTGGCCATCTCGACGGTCGCCGGGAGGTTGACGATCATGCGGCGCTCGGGGGTGGGCTTGATGACATCGATGACGGCGTTGCACACGCGCACGGCGTACTCGAGCTCGGTGCCCGTGTAGGACTCCGGGGAGTACTGGTAGACGATCTCGGTGCCCTCGAGGGTCTCCTCGTACTTCTTGCAGAGCAGGGCGCCCTGGACGGCGAGATCCAGGATCCCGTCCTCATCGGAGCGGAAGACGACCTCGCGCTGCAGCACCGAGGTGGAGTTGTAGAGGTGGACGACGGCCTTCTTGGCGCCGGCGAGGGACTGGTAGGTCCTCTCGATGAGGTGCTCGCGCGCCTGGGTGAGCACCTGGATGGTGACGTCACCGGGGATGCGGTCCTCCTCGATGAGGGTCCTCACGAAGTCGAAGTCCGTCTGGGAGGCGGCCGGGAAGCCCACCTCGATCTCCTTGTAGCCCATCCGCACGAGCAGCTCGAACATCCGCAGCTTGCGCTCGGAGTTCATGGGGTCGATGAGCGCCTGGTTGCCGTCGCGCAGGTCCACGGCGCACCAGCGGGGCGCGCGCGTGATCTCGCGATCGGGCCAGGTGCGGTCCGGGAGATGCACCCGGATCTGCTCGGAGAACGGCTGGTACCGGGCGAACGGCATGCCCGAGGGCTGCTGGGGGTCCTGGCCGTCGGCACCGACGACGGGGACGTCCGGGTCCTGGGTGGCGGCGACCACAGGGAGGGTGCGCACGGGGCCGGCCGAGGCGGCCTCCGAGGAGGCGTCGCGGGCCGTGGTGGACGGGTCCGTGCTGGACGAGGCCGTGGTGGTCTGGGGCGTGGTGGTCACGATGGGGCTTCCTTGTGCACGTGGGGGGATCGCCGGGGGCAGGAACGATGGCCGCGGCGAGGTCCCAGCGGGTCAGGCCTCGACGCGGCGGCTAAGCAGAAGGAAGGTTCCACGCACGCCCGACACCGTAGCACCGTCGCGGGAGGGATTCGGCGGTGTCCGCGCACCGGGCGGGCGCGGCGAGGGGCTCAGAACCCGAGGCGGCCCAGCTGCTTGGGGTCGCGCTGCCAGTCCTTGGCGATCTTGACCCGCAGGTCCAGGTGCACGTTGCGGCCCAGCAGACGCGAGATCTCGGCGCGGGCGTCCGAGCCGACCTTCTTCAGCCGTGAGCCGCCGCGGCCGATCACGATCCCCTTCTGGCTGTCGCGCTCGACGAAGATCGAGGCGCGGACCACCAGGCGCCCCTCCCCCGGCGCGGGGCGGGCGAAGGCGTCCTCGGGATCGGTCTCGGCGATCTCCTCGACGACGACGGCGAGGGAGTGCGGGAGCTCATCGCGGACGTCCTCGAGGGCGGCCTCGCGGATCAGCTCGGCGATGCGCCCCTCATCGGTCTCCTCGGTGAGCATGCCCTCGGGATAGAGCGACGGCCCCGCCGGGAGGTGTTGGGCGATGACCTCGGTGAGCAGGTCGACCTGGCGTCCGCTGACCGCACTGACCGGCACGATGTCGTCGACGTCGAAGGCGCGGTCGACGGCCAGCAGATGCTCCTCGACCTTCTCGCGGGGCACGGCGTCGCACTTGGTGACGATCGCGATGACCTGCGGGCGTCGGCGGTCCTGTCGCAGCTCCGCGAGGTCCTGGTAGATGTGCCGGTCCCCGGGCCCGATGCTCTGGTCAACGGGGAGGCAGAAGCCCACCACGTCGACCTCGAGCAGGGTCTCGCGCACGAGGTCGTTGAGCCGTTCGCCCAGGAGCGTCCGGGGGCGGTGCACGCCGGGGGTGTCCACGAGGACGATCTGGGCATCGGGCGTGGTGACGATCCCGCGGATCGCGCGGCGCGTGGTCTGCGGCTTGGACGAGGTGATGGCGACCTTGTCGCCCACCAGCGCGTTGGTCAGCGTCGACTTGCCGACGTTGGGACGCCCGACGATCGCCACGAAGCCCGAGCGGTGCTCCGTCGTCGCCTCCGGGGCGGTGGGGGTGCTGTCAGTCATCGCGGTCCTCCTGGTCGTCGTCCTCGTCCTCGCTAGTCTCGGACCGCGACACGAGCACCGTCGCGAGCGTGCGGCGGCGGCCCGCGGTGGTCTCGGCCTCGAGGTGCAGGCCGTGGGTGTCGGCCTCGGCGCCCACGATCGGCACCCGGCCCAGCGCCTTGGACAGCAGGCCGCCGACGGTGTCGACGTCCTCGTCCTCGATGTCCAGGCCGAACAGCTCGCCGGTGTCGGCGATGGACTCGCGGGCCGGCACCCGGAACACGCCCTCGCCGAGATCCTCGACCTCCGGCTCGCGGCGGTCGTGCTCATCGGCGATCTCCCCGACGATCTCCTCGAGGACGTCCTCGATGGTGACGATCCCGCACACCCCGCCGTACTCGTCGACGACGATCGCGACGTGGATGCGCTGGGTCTGCATCTGGCGCATGACGTCGTCGGCGCCGGCGATCTCCGGGACGAACATCGCCGCGCGCATGATCTCGGAGACGGGACGCTCGGCGCCGGACTCCCACGGGGAGTGGATGGCGCGCATGATGTCCTTGGCGTAGACCACGCCGAGCAGGTCGTCGACGTTCTCGCCGATCACGGGGATGCGCGAGAAGCCCGAGCGGACGAACAGCCGGGCGGCCTTCTCGGCGGTGACGTCCGCGGCGATCGTGACCATGTCGGTGCGCGGCACCATGATCTCGCGGATCCGGGTGTCGCCGAGGTCGAAGACGCCCTGGATCATGTCGCGCTCGTCGTGCTCGAGCTCCTGGGACTCCGTGGCGCGGTCCACGAAGTGCCGCAGCTCGGCCTCGGTCGCGTAGGGTCCGCCGCGCACGCCGCCGCCCGGGGTGAAGGCGGAGCCGACGTGGATCAGGGCCATCGCGAGCGGCCACAGCAGGGTGCGGGCCACCGCCGTCAGGCCCGAGAGGGCGATCGCGACCTTCTCCGGGTGGCGGCGTCCCAGGGTGCGCGGGGACACCGAGACGCCCAGGAAGGACAGGGCCGCGACGGCGACGGTCGCGATGATCCACGGCAGGGCCCAGCCGTCCATCGTCCCGAAGGCGATCGCGGCGATCGACACGGCGAAGACCGCCTCGGAGAGGATGCGTCCCAGGGTGACGGTCGCGAACAGCCGCGCCGCGTCGTCGTGCTGACGCAGCACCCGGCGGCGCACCCGGTCCGTGCCGTCCTCGAGGGCACGGTCCAGGGAGACGCGGGAGACCGACAGCAGGCTCGCGTCGACCGCGGTGAAGGCGGCACCGCCGATGAAGCCGAGGATCGCCAGCGGGATCAGGATGCCCAGCAGCAGGCTCATGCGCGGGCGTCGCGGGTGGCGAGGAACGTCAGGAGCAGCTTGCGCTGGAGGGCGAACATGACCTCGCGCTCGTCGTCCTCGGCGTGGTCGTAGCCGAGGAGGTGGAGGATCCCGTGCGTGGTCAGCAGGAGCATCTCCTCGATCGCGCTGTGCCCGGAGGACGCGGCCTGGGCGGCGGCGACGGTGGGGCAGATGACGATGTCCCCGAGCATCCCCTCGGGCGTCTCGTCCTCGGCGCTGCCGGGACGCAGCTCGTCCATCGGGAAGGAGAGGACGTCGGTGGGGCCGGGCTCGTCCATCCACTGGACGTGCAGCTGCGTCATCGCCTCCTCGTCGACGAAGACGATGGACAGCTCGGTGGCGGCGCTGAGGTGCATCGCCGCGAAGACGTAGCGCGCCAGCTCGACGAACTCGCGCTCGTCGACCTTGACGGTGGTCTCGTTGTTGACCTCGATGGTCATCGGCCCTCCCCCGTCCGTCGCGAGCCGTGGCGGCGCTGCTCGCGGTTGCCGGAGCCCACCTCCCAGCGTCCGTAGGCCTCGACGATCGAGGCCACCAGGCGGTGGCGCACCACATCGCGCGACGTGAGGCGGCAGAAGGCGATGTCGTCGACCCCGCCGAGGACCTGCTCGACCACGCGCAGCCCCGAGCGCTGGTCCCCGGGAAGGTCCACCTGGGTGACGTCGCCGGTGACGACCATCGTCGAGTTGAAGCCGAGGCGGGTCAGGAACATCTTCATCTGCTCGGGCGTGGTGTTCTGGGCCTCGTCGAGGATGATGAAGGCGTCGTTGAGGGTGCGGCCGCGCATGTACGCCAGCGGCGCCACCTCGATCGTCCCGGCGGCCATCAGGCGCGGGATCGACTCGGGGTCCAGCATGTCGTGCAGGGCGTCGTAGAGCGGTCGCAGATAGGGGTCGATCTTCTCGTTGAGCGAGCCGGGCAGGAAGCCCAGCCGTTCCCCCGCCTCGACGGCGGGACGCGTCAGGATGATCCGGTTGACCTGCTTGGTCAGCAGCATGTGGACGCCCACGGCCACCGCGAGGTACGTCTTTCCGGTGCCGGCGGGGCCGATCCCGAAGGTGACGGTGTTCTGCTCGATCGCGTCGACGTACTGCTTCTGGCCCAGGGTCTTGGGCCGGATGGTGCGGCCGCGCGCGGACAGCACCGCCTGGGACAGCACCTGCTCGAGGCGCTGGTCGGTGCGGCGCTCATCGCCCTGGAGATCGGCGGCCCGCTGCACCGCCTCGGCGGTGACGGCCTGGCCGGAGGCGGCGATCCCGATGATCGTGCGGACGATGTGCTCCGCGCGCCGGACGGCCTCCTCGGTGCCGCGCAGGGTGACCTCGTGCCCGCGGACCGTGACGTCCGTGTCCGGGACGACGTCCTCGAGCGCCGCGAGGGCCTGGTCGTTCTCGCCGAGCACCTGGAAGGGGCTCAGGTGGTCGGGGATGGCCAGTCGCCGTTCGATGACGGACGGCGTGGGGCCGGGGGTGACGGATGCGGTCACAGCTCTCCTGTGTCGGACTCGGTCTGTGCGATGCCCGCGAGGACGTGGGCGTGGACGTGCAGGACGGTCTGGCCGGCGTTCTCGCCGGTGTTGAAGACGAGGCGGAAGTCGCCGTCGGCGAGGTCGGCGGCGATCTGCCCCGCCACGTCGACGAGGTGGGCGAGGGTCTCGGGCACGGCGGCCAGCTCGCGGACGTCGCGACGGTGCTCGCGCGGGACCACGAGGACGTGCACCGGCGCCTTGGGGGCGAGATCGCGGAAGGCGACGACGGTGTCGTCGGCATGCACGAGGTCGGCGGGGACGGTGCCCGCGACGATGCCGCAGAACACGCAGTCGGGGTCGGCGGCAGGAGCCGCGGGGGCGCTCGCATCCTGGGTCATGGCGTCGATTCTACGATCCTCCGGCATGCGTGAGGCGGGCCACACCGGTTCACACGGGGGAAGCATCGGCGGCGCCGCCGCGTTCGGCGGGAAGTGAAACTCGGAATCCTCATCGCCTCCGCCCGCCCCAACCGTGTCGGCTCGCACGTCGCCCAGTGGGTGACCGAGCACGTCGATCCCGCGTGGGATCTCGACCTCATCGATCTCGGCGCCGTGTCGCTGCCCAACTTCGACGAGGCCTTCAGCCCCAAGCAGGGCGAGCCCTACGCGCACGACCACACCCTGACGTGGTCCGACCGCGTCTCCGCGCTCGACGCCCTGGTGATCGTGACCCCCGAGTACAACGGCTCGATCCCCGGCTCGCTGAAGACCGCCGTGGACTACCTCCACCGCGAGTGGGCCGAGCTGCCGGTGGCCGTGGTCGGCTACGGCTGGGGCGCGGGCTCCGGCGCGATCGCCGAGGCCGAGCGCCTGCTGCGTTTCGTCGGTGCCGACGTGCGCGGCTCCGTGGGCCTCGCCTTCCGACAGGACCTCGACGTCTCCGGCGACCTCACCGTGCGCCCCGAGCAGACCGGGGCCCTCGGGGCGCTGCTGCGGTCCCTCGAGTCCGTCGCCGTGGCCGCCCGGCAGGGCTGAGCCGCGCGGGCCGGGCGGCTCAGCCGTCGCGGCCCCAGCGACCGAGGAGGGCGCTGAGCACGGCCAGTGCCGCCGGGCCCGCGGTCGAGGACCGCAGGACCTCCGGGCCCAGCAGCACGCTGCGGGCTCCGGCGCGGCGCAGGGCCGCGAGCTCCTCCTCGGAGATCCCGCCCTCGGGTCCCACCACGACGGCGATCTCGGGGACCCCGTGCTCCGCGGCACCGCGCAGCTCGGCGGCGAGGTCCAGCAGCGGGCTGCTCTCCTGCTCGTGCAGGACAAGGACGATCCCGCCCGCCGCCGTGCGGGCCGCGACGTCGTCCACGAGCTCCTGGGTCGGGACCGCGGCATCGACCGCGGGGATCCCGGCGCGACGGCACTGCTTGACCGCGGTGCGCACGGTCGACTCCCATTTGGCGCGCCCCTTGGCGAGCTTGTCCCCCCGCCACACCGACACCGAGCGCCCGGCGATCCAGGGGGTGATGCGGTCGACGCCGAGCTCGGTCGCGCTCTCGACGGCCTGCTCGTCGCGGCCCCCGGTGGCCAGCGCCTGGACCAGTGCCAGGCACGGGATCCGCACGACCGCCGCGGTGGGTGCACCGAGCAGCTCGAGGTCGAGCTGCTCCTTGCGGGCGGCCACGACGACGGCCGGGGCCTGGCGACCCCCCGCGTCGGTCAGCAGGATCTCCTCACCCACCCCGATCCGGGCGACCTTGGCGGCGTGACGGCCCTCGTCGCCCGCGAGGGTGAGCGCGTCCCCGGCCCCCGAGCCGTCGAGATCGCGGTCCAGGAGCAGGAAGGCCGGGCGGGTGGCGGGCACGGTGCCGGCCCCGATCAGCGGTCGCGCAGGCGATCGCGCAGACGGCCGAACACGCCCCCGCGCTGATCGGCCTTGCGGCCGGGCTGCTGCGGCGGCTCGTCGCCGCGCACGTCGGTGAACTGCTCGAGGATCCTGCGCTGCTCCGCGCTGAGGCTCTTGGGCACGACCACCTCGACCTCGACCTTGATGTCGCCGCGGCGCTCGGACCGCAGGGGCGTGATGCCCAGACCCTTGAGCGTGAGGACGTCACCGGGCTGGCTGCCGGCGCGGACGTCCACCTCGCGGGCGCCGTCGAAGGTCTCGATGGGCACCTTGGTGCCCAGTGCGGCCGAGGTCATCGGCACGCGCACGCGGGTGACGAGGTCGTCGCCGTCGCGCTCGAACAGGTCGTCGGCGCTCACGGTGAGCTCGACGTAGAGGTCACCGGAGGGACCGCCGGCCTCGCCGACCTCGCCGGCGCCGCGCAGCTTGATGCGGGTGCCGTCCTCGACGCCGGAGGGGATCTTCACCGTGGTGGTGCGCTCCTGCTGGACGCGTCCGTGCCCCGAGCACTCGACGCACGGGCTCTCGATGATGTCGCCGTGGCCCTGGCAGGCCGAGCACGGGGCCACCGTGACCATCTGGCCCAGCAGCGACTGGGCGACGCGCTGGACGTGCCCGGTGCCGCCGCAGACGGTGCAGCGCGTCGGGGAGGTGCCCGGGGCGCAGCACGAGCCCTCGCAGACCGAGCACAGCACGGCGGTGCGGAAGGTGACGTCCTGCTCGGTGCCGAAGACCACGTCCTTCAGGCCCAGGGTGGTGCGGCGCAGGATGTCCCCGCCGCGACGCTGGCGCGGGACCGGGCCCTGCGAGCGGCCGCGCATGCCGGCGGCGCCCCCGGCGAACATGTCGAAGATGTCGGAGAAGTCGAAGCCGCCGGCGCCGCCGAAGCCGCCCGCGCCCCCGGGGCCGCCGCCCATGTCATAGGTGCGGCGCTTGTCGGGGTTGGCGAGGGTCTCGTAGGCCTGGGAGACCTTCTTGTACTGCTCCTGCGCCGAGGGGTCGGGGTTGACGTCCGGGTGGAGGCTGCGGGCCTTCTTGCGGTAGGCGCGCTTGATGTCCTCGGAGGAGGCGTCACGGGAGACGCCGAGCAGGTCGTAGTAGTCGTCGTTCACGAGGCGGTGTTCCTGTCGTCGAGGTCGAGTCGGGGGTGCAGGGCGGGCCGGCCCCTGCGGCGAGGGGCCGGCGGCGCGATCACTGCAGGTATCGGGAGATGTAGCGAGCGAGGGCGTGGACGTTGGAGATGCCGGCGACGTAGTCCATGCGTCGGGGGCCGAGGATCGCCAGGTGCGCCCCGGAGCCGTAGCCGGCTCCCACGAGCGCCGCCTGGCCCAGCGCCGCGTCACGGATCTCCCCGCCGATCCGCACCTCGACGGCGCCCGGCTCGGGATTCATGTCCCCCAGCAGGCGCAGCAGCACGAGCTGCTCCTCGAGCACGTCGAGCAGCAGCTCGACCTCCCGGGAGAAGTCCGCGGCGGAGCGGGCGAGGTTGCCGGCACCGGCCAGCACGATCCTCTCCTCGCGACGCTCGTCGAACATCGCACCGAGCGCGGAGGCGACCTCCCCGGCCGCGAGCTGGTCCTCGACGGGCCGGGTGGCGACGACCCCGGCGAGGGCCTCGTCGAGCTCGGTGACCTGTCCGCCGATCGTCGCCCGCAGCAGGTCCCCCCGCAGAGCCTCGTAGAACTCGACGTCCCGCGGGGCGGCGAGCGAGATCGTCCGCTGGTCGACCCGGCCGGACTCGGTGATGAGCACCAGCAGCAGCATGGTCTCGCCGAGCCGCACGAGCTCGATGTGCCGCACGCGGGCCTGACGGCGCAGCGGATACTGCACCATCGCGACCTGGTGCGTCACCTGGGCGAGCAGGCGGACCGTGCGGCCCAGCAGCTCGTCGAGGTCCCCGGCGTCGGCCAGGAAGGACTCGATCGCGCGGCGTTCGGGGGAGGAGAGCGGCTTGATCCGGGCGATGTGGTCGACGAAGGCGCGGTAGCCCTTGTCGGTGGGGACACGTCCGGCGGAGGTGTGCGGCTGGACGATCAGCCCCTCGTCCTCGAGCACCGACATGTCGCTGCGGACGGTGGCCGCCGAGACCCCCAGGTCGTGCCGCTCGAGGAGCGACTTCGATCCGACGGGCTCACGGGTCGCGACGTAGTCCTGGACGATCGCGTCCAGGATCTGCAGCTTGCGCTCGTCCGTCGTGCCCACCTCCTCGTTCCGTCTCGCGCCCGCGGGGACCCGGTGCTCGTCCGCATCACGGTCCCGCGGGGGCCCGGGATCGCTGGCACCCGGGTCGGGCGAGTGCCAAGTCTACAAGCGTCGGCACGGCGCCCCGGTGTGTGTTCGCTCCCGGTGTACGGTCGTGGCCGTGTCCAGCTCCTTCCCCGATCGCTACGGCCGTGACGTGCTCTCCGGAGGTGGCGCGGACCACCCCCGGCGGCGTCCGACCTCGACGCCCGTGCCCGTCCGCCGGGACCTCGTGGTCGAGGACGCGACGACCGGATGGACCGGGGCCATCACCCGTGTCGAGAAGATCGCCGGCCAGCTCCTGGTCGAGCTCGAGGACGCCCGCGGACGCACCCGCTCGTTCCCCCTGGGGCCCGGATTCCTCGTCGACGGCAGGCCCGTGACCCTCACCCCGCCGCAGGCGCGCCCCGCGGATGCACGACCGCTGCGCAGCGCGAGCGGCTCGGTGTACGTCGAGGGCGCAGACGCCCGCACCGCCCGGGCCTCACGGATCTGGGTCGAGGGCAAGCACGACGCCGAGCTGGTGCAGAAGGTCTGGGGTCACGACCTGCGGATCGAGGGCGTCGTGGTCGAGATGCTCGACGGCGCCGACAACCTGCCCGAGCGCGTGCGGGACTTCTCCCCCGGGCCGGGACGGCGCCTGGGCGTGCTCGTGGACCACCTCGTCGCAGGATCCAAGGAGACCCGGCTCGCCGAGCAGGTCATGCGCCTGCCGGGAGCGCGCGGGAACGTGATCGTGCTGGGTCATCCCTACGTCGACGTCTGGCAGGCGGTGCGTCCCGCCCGAGTGGGCCTGAACGCGTGGCCGCACGTCCCTCGTGGCACCGACATCAAGGTGGGCAGCCTGCAGGCGCTGGGCTGGCCGCACGCCGATCAGGTCGACATCGCCCAGGGATGGCAGCGGATCCTGTCGACGGTCCGCAGTTACGCCGACGTCGAGCCGACCCTCTCGGGACGCATCGAGGAGCTCATCGACTGGGTGACCCAGGAGAGCTGACCGCCCCCGGGCGGGCACGGTCCCTGCCGACCCCGGCGTCCACGGGGGACATCCCCCGCGACGTGGCCTCGTCCGCTCGATACTCTGGTGCCCGACAGCGCCTGCCCCGACCCCGGGGCCGCGCAGCCCCCTCGCCGAGCCCGACCAGGAGCGCCACCCATGACCGAGAACACCGGCCCCGCCAACCCGTACGAGCCTCGTCCCGCGGGCGACGGCGGTTCTGCCCAGCCTCCGTACCAGGCTCCGCCGCAGCAGGGTGCCCCCGGCCCTGCCCCCGCGGCCCCGACCTCCGACGCGGCGCCGTGGAGCGCGCCCGCCCAGCCTGCCGCGCCGTACGACGGCTCCGCCCCGGCATCGCCGTACGGCAGCCCGGCACCGTCGGCACCGGCAACACCGTCCTCGGGTGCCGGTTCCGCTGCTCCGTACGGCAGCCCGGCCTCGGCGGCGCCGGTTCCGAGCGCCGGTTCCGCCGCGCCCTACGGCAGCCCCGCCTCGGCGGCGCCGCAGGAGCCGGCCGATCCGTACGCCGTGCCCGGCACCGGCGGCGCCGCCCCCCAGGGGTACGGCGCGCCCCATGCGGGCGGCCACGGCGCGCCCAAGAGCGATCCCTACGCCGTGCCGCCGCAGTCCGGCGCCGCACCGGGAGCGCAGGGCCATGGCCCCCAGGGTCCCTATGCGGGCCCGCAGGGCGGCTACGGGCCCCAGCCCGGGGGCGCCCCCGGGGCCGGCGCGCCGTCCACCCCGCCGGCGGGGTTCAAGGGCATCTACGAGGGACCGCTCACCGGCCAGCCCGTCAGCCCCTCGGATGTCAAGCTCTGGTCGATCCTGGCCCAGCTGTCGACGGTGGCGGGGTACGTGCTCGGCGCGGGCTTCCTCGGCTGGGTCGGCCCGCTCATCGTGTTCGTGATCTACAAGGACCGCGACCGGTACGTCCGGTACAACGCCGCCGAGGCGCTCAACGCCGCGATCGCCGTCCTCATCGCCGAGATCGCGCTGTCCATCGTCATCACGATCATCGCCGTCGTCACCTTCGGCATCGGGTCCGTGCTCTACGTGCTGCTGGCCGTCCCCGTCGTGCTGCACCTGATCTTCGCGATCATCGGCGCGGTCAAGGCCAACGAGCTCTCCTGGTGGAACTACCCCGTGAACATCCGCCTCGTGAAGTGACGGACCGATCGGCACCGTCCGATCACCAGCGCCGGATGCCCCGCCGCCTCGTCCGAGGCCGCGGGGCATCCGTGCGTCCGGGGCACGAGGCCCTGCACGCTCCGGGCAGGGCCTCGTGGCCTCAGGGCGTGAGGTCGCGGATCACCGCATCGGCCAGCAGCCGGCCCGACCGGGTCAGCACCAGCCGCCCCTCCTCGGCCGCCGCCGGCACCAGATGGCCGCGGTCGACGTGGACCTGCACCTGGTCGCGGGCCTGGCCAGGGATCACCTCGAGGGGCAGGCCCTCGGCGATCCGCAGACCCAGCATGATCCGTTCGAGGGCGCGGTCGGCGTCGCTGAGCTGCTCGCTCTCCTGGACCGGGAGGGTCCCGGCGCCCACCATCGTCGCGTAGCGGCTGGGGTGCTTGACGTTCCAGGAGCGCAGGCCATCGCGGTGACGGTGCGCCCCGGGGCCGATCCCCCACCAGTCGCGCCCGCGCCAGTAGGCGAGGTTGTGGCGGCAGCGGGAGGCCTCGTCCCGCGCCCAGTTGGACACCTCGTACCAGGTGAGCCCCGCGCCGCTGAGGAGGTCGTCGACGAGCTCGTACTTGTCGGCCATGTCGTCGGGATCGGGCGCCTCGATCTCACCGCGCCGCAGGTGCCGGGCCATCGCGGTGTTGCCCTCGATGATGAGCGAGTATGCGGAGACATGGTCCACGTCGCACGCCAGCGCCGCGCGCACCGAGGTGCCGACGTCCTCGAGGGTCTCCCCCGGCGTGCCGTAGATGAGGTCCAGGCTCACCTGGAGCCCGGCGTCCTTGGCCCAGGCGACGGCCTGGGGGACGCGCTCGGGATCGTGCGTGCGGTCCAGGGTCCGCAGCACCGAGGGCACCGCGGACTGCATCCCGAAGGACACCCGGGTGATCCCGCCCTCGGCGAGGCGCCGCAGGGAGGCGGCGGTGACCGAATCGGGATTGGCCTCCGTGGTGACCTCGGCGTCCGGCGCCAGCGGCACGAGCGCGTCGAGGTGGGCGAGCATCCGCACGAGGTCCTCGGCGGGCAGCAGGGTGGGGGTGCCGCCGCCGAAGAACACCGTGTCCACCCGGTCGTACACGTAGCCGGCGGCGCGGTCGTCGTCCCGGCACAGGTCCATCTCGGCCATTGCGGCGTCGGGGTACTCGCGCTGGGAGCCGCCGCCGCCGAGCTCGGTCGCGGTGTACGTGTTGAAGTCGCAGTACCCGCAGCGCACGGCGCAGAACGGGACGTGGATGTACGCGGACAGCGAGGCGGAGGTCGTGGTCATGCCCCGATCCGGGTCGCGACCGCGCCCGGTGCGCCGCGGTCGCCGTTGTGGCGGACGTTGCCGCTCACGACTTCTTGTCCTTGGCGGCGGGAGCATCGTCCGAGGACAGCGCGGCGATGAAGGCCTCCTGCGGCACCTCGACGCTGCCGATGTTCTTCATGCGCTTCTTGCCCTCCTTCTGCTTCTCCAGCAGCTTGCGCTTGCGGGAGATGTCGCCGCCGTAGCACTTGGACAGCACGTCCTTGCGGATCGCCCGGATGTTCTCGCGGGCGATGATCCGTGAGCCGATCGCGGCCTGGATCGGCACCTCGAACTGCTGGCGCGGGATGAGGTTCTTGAGCTTGCCCGCCATCTCGACGCCGTAGCCGTAGGCGCGGTCGCGGTGGACGACGGCGCTGAAGGCGTCGACAGGCTCCCCCTGGAGCAGCATGTCGACCTTGACGAGGTCCGCCGGGGTCTCCCCGTCGATGTCGTAGTCGAGCGAGGCGTAGCCCTTGGTGCGGGACTTCAGCTGGTCGAAGAAGTCGAAGACGATCTCGGCCAGCGGCAGCGTGTAGCGCAGCTCGACACGGTCCTCGGACAGGTAGTCCATGCCCAGCAGCGCACCGCGCTTGGTCTGGCACAGCTCCATGATCGCGCCGATGTGCTCGCTCGGCGCGAGGATCGTGGCCCGGGTGACGGGCTCGCGGATCTCCCGCACCTTGCCCTCGGGGAAGTCCGAGGGGTTCAGGACCTCCACCTCGGTGCCGTCCTCCATCGTCACGTGGTAGACGACGCTGGGGGCGGTCGCGATGAGATCCAGGTCGAACTCGCGCTCGAGCCGCTCGCGGATGATCTCGAGGTGGAGCAGGCCCAGGAACCCGACGCGGAACCCGAAGCCCAGGGCGGTGGAGGTCTCGGGCTCGTAGGCGAGCGCCGCGTCGTTGAGCTTGAGCTTGTCGAGTGCGTCGCGCAGGACGGGGTAGTCCGAGCCGTCGATCGGGAACAGCCCCGAGAACACCATGGGCTTGGGGTCGGAGTACCCCTCCAGGGCCTGCGTGGCGCCCCTGCGGGCCAGGGTGACCGTGTCGCCGACCTTGGACTGGCGCACATCCTTGACGCCCGTGATGAGGTAGCCGACCTCTCCCACGCCGAGTCCCTGGGTGGGGATCGGCTCGGGAGAGATGACGCCGATCTCGAGGAGGTCGTGCTGGGCACCGGTGGACATCATGGCGATGCGCTCGCGGGGCCTCAGCGACCCGTCGACGACCCGGACGTAGGTCACGACGCCGCGGTAGGTGTCGTACACGGAGTCGAAGATCATCGCGCGGCAGGGGGCGTCGGCATCGCCGGTGGGGGCCGGGACGGTGCGCACCACGTGGTCCAGGAGCTCGGCGACGCCCACTCCCGTCTTCCCCGAGACGCGCAGCACGTCCTGGGGGTCCACGCCGACGAGCTGGCCGATCTCCGCGGCGTACTTGTCGGGATCGGCGCCGGGGAGGTCGATCTTGTTGAGCACCGGGATGATGGTGAGGTCGCCCTCCATCGCGAGGTAGAGGTTCGCGAGGGTCTGGGCCTCGATGCCCTGTGCGGCGTCGACCAGCAGGATCGCGCCCTCGCACGCGGCGAGAGAACGGGAGACCTCGTAGGTGAAGTCCACGTGCCCGGGGGTGTCGATCATGTTCAGCGCGTAGGCCTCGGTCGAGCCGTCGGCCTGCTCGAGGGCCCAGGGCATGCGCACGGCCTGGGACTTCACGGTGATCCCGCGCTCGCGCTCGATGTCCATGCGGTCGAGGTACTGGGCGCGCATGGCGCGCTCGTCGACCACGCCGGTCAGCTGCAGCATCCGGTCCGCGAGCGTCGACTTGCCGTGGTCGATGTGGGCGATGATGCAGAAGTTGCGGATGCGTTCCGTGGGCGTCGAGGCCGGAGCGATCGTGGCGGCGTCGGCATCGGCGATCCTCGGGGTCACCGGCATCCGTCCTTTCGTGGTGCGGGGCGCGTGCGGGACCGGGGCGGTCGCGACGGCGGGTCTGGCCCCGCGACGGCGGGGCGACGCACCATCGTCTCACGACCGGCCGTGCCGACCTCGTTACGATCCCTCGTATGTCGATCGCCTCACGCCTGTCCGCCCTGTTCCGCTCCGCCGCCCGGTTCCCGGAGGTGCGGCGCGCCGCCCAGGGGCTGGCGAAGGAGGCCGGACGGCGCCTGTCGGGCCGCTCGGGCGCGTCGGCGCGCGGCACCGGGGAGTCGAGCCGGGAGCGCACCGGGACGCTCCCCGCCGACCGCCGCCCGTCCCCTGCACGGCGGCCCGTGCCGCGGGCGTCTTCGACGTCCCGCTCCCCGCGCGGTGCAGGTTCGGCAGATGGCGACGGCGCGCACCTCGCCCTCGCGGACCGGTCCGGCGGCGCGCTGCCCGAGCTCCGCTACGCCCCCGTCGACGACGATCTCGCGGATCCCGGCGAGATCGTCTGGGCCTGGGTCGCGTTCGAGGAGGACATCTCCCGCGGCAAGG
Organism: Brachybacterium sp. AOP25-B2-12; assembly: GCF_052378625.1. NCBI lineage: Bacteria > Bacillati > Actinomycetota > Actinomycetes > Micrococcales > Dermabacteraceae > Brachybacterium > Brachybacterium sp. AOP25-B2-12. The sequence continues at coordinate 158,640 of NZ_JBQSXW010000001.1, forward strand.
ACCGCCCGGTGCTCGTCATCGCCCGCGAGGACGCGCGCGACGGGGGAACGGACGGCAGCGGACCCGTCGCCGTCGCCCTCATGCTGACCTCCCACGACCGCGGCACCGGGACGCACACCGATGAGCACGGCACGACGTGGGTCGACATCGGCTCCGGGCCCTGGGACTCCCGGGGCCGACCCTCCGAGGTGCGGGTGGACCGCCTTCTGCGGATCCCGCTGGGCGCGGTGCGCCGCGAGGGCGCACGGCTGGACGCGCGCCGCTTCGAGGTCGTCGTCGGCGAGGTCCGTCGGGCACGGCGCTGAGATGGACGCCGCGCCGCAAGGAACGATCGGGGCCCGACGGACCTCGCGACGAGGACCCTCGGGACGGCGCGGCCCGATGGGACCCAGGACACGCGGCAGGCCTTGGCGTCCGTGGCGTCGTGGCTGGTAGCATCGTCCGCTGTATGTGTGACATACCGCGAGGTGTGCGCATGCCGTCCCGCCCCTCCGTGTCCGGGCGTCGGCGGGCGTGCCGACCTCGAGCGTAGTCCGTGGCCGCGATACGGCGGCCGACGTCCCAGGCGATCCCCACCGCCGGTCCCCGTCGGCTGCTCGCCTCAGCGGCGCGGGAGATCCACGATCAGTCCAAGAGAAGAGTCCCTGTGGCAAACATCAAGTCCCAGATCAAGCGGAACCTGACCAACGAGAAGGCCCGCCTGCGCAACAAGTCCGTCAAGAGCGAGCTCAAGACCTACTCGCGCAAGGTCCGCTCGGCCGCCGAGGCCGGCGACGCCGCCGCCGCGGGCACCGCGCTCGCCGCCGCGTCGCGCAAGCTCGACAAGGCCGTCTCCAAGGGCGTCATCCACAAGAACCAGGCCGCGAACCGCAAGTCCGGTCTCGCGAGCCTCGTGGCCGACATCAAGGCCTGATGATCCGTCCTCGGACGCCCTGAGCGTCCGGTCACCTCGGTGACGTCCGCAGCGCCCTGCCCGGGTCCCCGGGTGGGGCGCTGCGTCGTGTCGAGGGGTGCTCGCGGCGGCCTGCCGCGTCACGGCGCCGGCACCGGCCGGCGGCGCGGCCACCAGCAGCGCACCGCCTCCCGGTACCGGGCGTAGGGCTCCCCGTGCCGGCGGAGGAGATCGGCCTCCTCCGAGGGACGGATCGCCACGTGCCACAGCACCGCGCCGCACAGCGCAAAGAGGATCGTCCCCCCGGAGCGCCGCAGGAGTCCCACCCCGATGCCCTGGGCGATGCCCCCGATCGCCATGGGGTTGCGCGCCCAGCGGTACGGTCCGCGCACGACGAGGTGACGGGCGGCGTCCATCGGCAGCGGGGTGCCGTCGCCGTGGACGGCCATCGTGGCCGCCGACCCCACGTTCAGCCCCGTCGCCCCCGCGAGCACCGCGGCGCCGGCCCCGATCGTGGCTCGACCGAGGCGGCCGGTGGGACGGACGGGCGACCAGCGGGCCTCGGCCCAGGAGATCGCGGCGGGCACGAGCCCCAGGAGCACGAGGGACAGGACGGCGCTCTGCACGGCCCCGGCCGCGAGGTGACGACGCGCCCGGGCAGGGCGCGCGGGCCGATACACGCGGATCATCGCGGGCTGCTCCCGCGTCGAGCTCCCCGGACGCCGGGGACGGCGGCCCCGTGCGCGGACAGGAGCCCGGCCCACCACGCGAAGGCGATGAGCGCGGGGACGACCGGCAGCGGCGCCATCGACAGCGCGGCGAGCCACCCCGAGCCGTCACCCATCAGCGGGAGGAACAGGCAGTACAGCGCCGCGTACGCCGAGGCGGTGGCGACCACGAGCAGGGCCGGCCCCGACCACGCCCGCTGACGCAGCACGCCCCACCCGGTGAGGATCGCGAGGATCCCGACCATCAGCACGTCGCCGACGGCGAAGGCCAGCAGGGTCGCGTCCGGTGCCGTCGCGGCCCGGAAGAGCTCCCCCGCGAACCCGGGACCAGGAGCAGCAGCGCCCACCAGGCGAGGACGCCGACACCCTGGAGGATCAGCCAGGCGCCGCTCAGACGACGCAGGAGGGCGCGCGACACGTCCGTGACCTCAGGGGCGTCGGGCGCGGGCCCGGCAGATCTCGGTGACCATCCGCTGGACGGACCATCGGGGGTCCCGGCCCGCCCCCTTGACCTCGTGGTCGGCGCGGGCGACGGCCTCGAGCGCCCGGGCCAGGGAGCGGTCGTCCCAGGCGCGGGCCTCCTTGAGGAGGTTGCGGAGCATCCAGTCCGGCATGCCCAGGCGGCGGGCGTCCGCCCCGGGGGCCGAGACCTTGGCGAGGTCCCGGACCTTGCGGGCGACCGCGGCCACGAGCGGCACCGGGTCCACCCCGGCCAGGCTCGCCTGCTGCAGCAGCACCAGGGCCTGGGCGTCGCGGCCGGAGATCGCGGCGTCGGCGACCGCGAAGGCCGTCGACTCGACGCGCCCGGCGGTCACGGAGCGGACCTCCTCGATCCCCACGGGGTCGGGGCGCCCCGAGCCCTGCTCGGGGGTCGTGTCCTCGATGAGCTGCCGGCTGACGGCGGCGAGCTCGGAGAGGTCCCCGCCGAAGGCGTCGACGAGGGCCGCGGCGGCCTCGGGGCGGATGCGGCGATCGGCGCGGCTGAACTCCGCGGTGACGAAGGCCTGCTTGTCCGCAGGGCGTTTGATCGGGTCGCACGCGACCCGGGGGACCCCGGCGGCGCGCAGGGCGTCGAGGAGCTTCTTGCCGCGCTGGCCGCCGCGATGGACGAGGACGAGGATGACGTCGTCCTCGGGGTGCGCCCGATAGGCGTCGATCTCCCGCACCAGCGCCTCCGGGGCGCTCTGCAGGTCGCGGACGATCACCAGGCGCGGCTCGCCGAACAGCGATGGGCTGGCGACCTGGGCCAGCGAGGTCGCGGCCCCCTCGCCGCCGAGCTCGTGCACGGCGGTCTCGGGATCGCGTTCGCGGAGGATCCGGCGGATCCGCTCGAGGGCGCGCTGGGCCAGGAGCGGCTCGGTGCCGTGGAGGAGGACGATCGGCGCGGGGTCCACCGAGTGCCAGGCCACGTCACCCATGTCGCCGTCCCTCCGTCGCACGTCGCAGCTCCCGCTGCCGGTGCTCGCGCGGGGCACCTCCGCGCCGTCCGGCGGGTGCTCGCGAGCGTTCTCGATCCTATCGGGGACCACTGACGGACCGGGCCTCGTCCCCCGTCGTACCGGGGCGGGCGGGGGTGAGCACGACCGTGCCGTCCCGGTCCGTGCGGAGCACCCGTGCATCGAGACCCTCGAGGATCCCGAGCGCCGCAGGGGCCGGGTGCCCGAAGGAGTTCTGGGCACCCACGCCGATCAGGGCCAGGCGCGGCCGGATCCCCGCGTACAGCCCGGCGTCCTGCCGCCGGGAGCCGTGGTGGGCGACCTTGACGATGTCGGCGTGCCCGACGTCGAGCCGTGAGAGGGCACGCTGCGCCGCGGGCTCGAGATCCCCGAGCGCCACCAGACGGGTCCCGTCGTCCCAGCTCACCGCGACGACCACGGAGCAGTCGTTGGCGCCCGCCTCCTCGTCCCCCGAGTCCTCGAGGGCCGCGACACGAGCGGCCGCGTCCGCCGACTCCGGCCAGAGCACGTCCAGGCGCAGGCCGGACAGCTCGATGGCGTGCCCGCGCACGACGGGCACGGGTGCGGGACCCGAGGGGACCGCTCGGGCGCGTGCGGCCCCCTCGCTCGGGCAGATCCACTGCTCGACGGGACGCCGGGACCCCACCAGCGCGTCGACGCCGCCGATGTGGTCGGCGTGCGGATGTGTCAGGACCAGCAGCGACACGTGCTCGACGCGCAGGGTGTCCAGGCAGCTCGTGAGCGCGTCGGGATCCGGCCCGGTGTCGAGGACGACGACGTCGCGCGTGCCGTCCGGCCCGCGGGGTGCTCCGCGCAGCACGAAGGCGTCCCCCTGACCCACGGCGCATGCCGCGACGGTCCACTCCCCGGCGTCCGTGCCGCCGGGAACGCGGGCGGCGATCGGCGGTGCGAGCATCGCGACGAGCACGAGAGCCACCGACCACCGCACGATCCGACGGTGGCGCAGGACGGTCGCGACGCCCACGAGCACGACCACCGCGGCCGCCAGGAGCCCGCCGACCGCACCGCCGGGCACATCGATCCGGGATCCGGGCAGCGCGTCCGCGGTGCCCGCGACGAGCAGGACGAGGTGGGCACCGCCCCCGGCGGCGGTGTCGAGCGCCCGGGCCGCTGCCGGGACGACGGGACCGACCACGACCGCGACGAGCCCGACCACGGTGATCGGGGCGACCAGGGGTGCGACCACGAGGTTGACCGCGACGGCCCAGGCGGAGATCGAGGGGTCCAGGAGCACGAGCACCGGAGTGCACACGAGCTGGGCGACCAGGGGGACCGCCACGACGAGGGCAGGGACGGTGCCGATCCGGTCTCCGGACACCTCGCGGAGCACCGCGGCGACCCGCGGTGCCAGGACGAGTATCGCCCCGGTCGCCAGGGCCGAGAGCACGAACCCGAAGGAGGCGACGGTCTGCGGGGAGGCGCACGCCCAGATCGCCACCGTTGCGGCGAGCGCCGTCACCGGTCGTGGCCGGCGGCCCAGGAACCGCGCGGCCAGCAGCGGCGCGGCCATCATCGCGGCACGCTGGACGCTGGGCTCCTCGCCGACGAGCGCCACGTACCCGCCCGCGACAGCTGCGGCCACGAGCAGCCGGGGGCGCCGGGGGACGCCGAGGACCAGCAGCGGCAGCAGCACCGCGGCCAGGACGAGGGCGATGTTCGCCCCGGAGACCGCGACGAGGTGGGAGATGCCCGCGCGTCGCAGCTGGTCCTCGGCCGTGCCCGACAGGCCCGCCGTGTCCCCGGTCGTCATCCCGCGGACGAGGGCCGCCTCGTCGGGCGGCAGATGGGACGTCGCGTCCCGCGCCGTGTCACGCAGCAGCGTGCGCACACCGGCCGCGGGTGCGATCGTCTCGACGCGGTCGACGCGCACGAGGACCAGCGTGCCCTCGACCCGCACGGTCCCGGTGACCCGGAGCCTGCTGCCGTCCCGGACCCCACCGAGCCCTCCCGCGGCGGTCGGGTCCTGTCCCGGGGCCGCTCCTCCGGTGCCCGCAGGGCCGCGCAGCAGCACCCGGATCGACGCCGGGCTCGGGATCCTCTCCCTCCCGACTTCCATCATCCCGGGCACGGTGCGCGCCGTCGCCGTCAGGTCATCGCGGGCCCACGCGGGAGCCCCTTGGGGAGCCTGGGCATCGGACAGGGTCACGACCTCGACGGTGGCGCGCGCTCCCGTGCGTGCTGCGGTCTCCATCGCGTCCCGCGAGACGTCGTGCCGGTGCACTCCGGGCAGCAGGAGCGCGGCTCCGCACAGCACGAGCGCCACGTGGCCCACCACGGGTCCCGCGGTCGGGCGCTCCCGGCGGGCCGTGCCGACCAGGACCCGCACCAGCACGACGGCCGCCAGGAGGCCGGCCAGGAGCAGCACCGTCGCATGCAGGTCGGACGCGATCCCGACGAGGGCCAGCACCCAGAGCGTGACGGACGCCGGCACGAGGCGCAGGTCCAGCAGGGAGGGTTCGGCGCCGGGGACGAGGGGTGAGGCCGGCGGGGATTCAGGCATGTCCGAGGCCGGTCAGACGGTCGCCCGCGGTCTGATCCTCTCGAGCGTCGCCGGGCCGATGCCCGAGACCTGCTCGAGGTCGTCGACGCTGGCGAAGGGCCCGTTGAGGTCGCGGTGGTCCACGATCCGCTGGGCGATCGCCGGACCCACCCCCGGCAGGGCGTCCAGTTCCGTGACGCTCGCGGTGTTGAGATCCACGAGGGCACCCTCGGCAGGTGCCTCCGCGCCGGGTCCCGCCTGTCCCGCCGAACCCGCGGCGGGGGGCGCCGCCTCCGCCGCCGTGGGCGGAGGCTCCCCGGGGACCGGGACGTGCACTTGTTCGCCGTCCGCGAGGGGCCGCGCGAGGTTGACGGCGGAGAGATCGGCATCGGGCCGCGCGCCCCCGGCCGCACGGACCGCATCGTCGATGCGCGAGCCCGAGGGCAATCGCACGATCCCCGGGGACTGGACCGCCCCGGTGACGTGGACGACCACGGTCCCCGTGGCGGTGCTCCCCTGCTCCGACCCGGCCTCGGATCCCGATGCGGTGGCCGGAGCGCTCTCGCTGGACGGCGCCTCGACGGACGCCGCGGTGCCGGCTGCGGCATCCGGGCTCGTGCCCGTCGTCGCGCCGCCCGCGGCTCCGCTCGGCCCGGAGGACCGGGCCGCCACGGTCGGCGGGGCCGCGGGGTCCAGCTCGATCGCCGTTCCTCGGGTCGACAGATGGATCGCCCCCGCCCCGACGACGACGACCGCGAGCACACCCAGGGCTGCGGACCGGCTGACCGTCGGAAACCTGAACCTGCGGCGACGACGACGCTCCTGGGACCGGTCGAGGACGGTCACGAGCGGCTGGTCGTCACCGGGGTCCCGCTGCGCGCCGGGCACGCCGTCGAGCAGTCGCTCCCGGGGAGGCTCAGAGTCGGACAGGCCATCTGCCCCAGCGAACTCCGACGCTCTGTGCCGTGCGTGCCGTCCCGGGGCGATGTCGTGCCCGGACGGTCCGTGACCATCCGTGCTGTTCCCGCTCCTGGCGTCCCCGCTCGTGAAGTCCATGTCGCGAGGCTAGGAGCGGCCCTGGGCAGGGCGCGGCGCCGAAGTCCTCGCCGGGGACATCCTCGACCTGGGGAGGGAACGATCTGGTTCCCCCGGCTCGCCGAGCTGCCCTCCGGCGACGGCGATCAGAACGCGAGGCGCTCCCGCACCGCACCGATCGCGTACTCCTCCCGCCACAGGTCCGAACCACCGTCGAGCACGATCTCCGCGGCCACCTTCCCGAAGGCCGGCGCGAACTTGAAGCCGTGCCCGGAGAAGCCCGCGAGGGTCACGATGCGGCCGTCCTCGGAGCGATCGATGATGGGGATCCGGTCCGGTGTGTACGCGTCGTGGTGCACGTTCCAGCGGACGGGCTCGGGGTGGAGGTCCGGGAACAGCAGCTGCGCGCGGGCACCGAGCACACCCAGCTCCTCGTCGTCGATCACCCCGGGCACGTCCTCGATGCCCGCGTACTGCTCCTCGACGCGGCTGGCCGGGCACACCTTGACCGCGCAGCCGTCCAGGCTCGGCGCGCCGAAGGCGTGGACGTCCCCGAGGTCCCGCATGAACACGGGCAGGCGGTCCGAGGTGAACAGCGAGAGGTGCCGCGGCAGGAACCAGGTGAGGATCAGGGGGCGCACCCGCAGCAGCGGCGCCAGCCCCGGTCGCACGCGGCTCGCCCAGGACCCGGCCGCGACGACGACGGCATCGGCATGGAGGTGCCCGTCGGGCAGGTGCACCACCACGCCGTCCTTCCGCTCCTCGATGTCCAGCACGGGCGTGCGGAACCGGAGATCGGCTCCGTGCTCACGCGCCCGCTCCTGGGCCGAGAGCACCGCGAGCTCGGGGCGCAGGCCGCCGCCGGACGGATCGAGGATCCCGGTGTCGTCGTCCTCGATGCGGAACTGGGGGTACTCCCGACGCAGGTCGGCGGCGTCCAGCATCCGGTGCGCCAGTGCGAACTCGTCGATCGCCGTGCGCGTCTCGCGCAGCTCCGGGCTGTCGCCGGGTCCGACGCTCAGGGCTCCGATGGGCAGCAGCAGCGTGCGTCCCGTCTCCCGGCCCAGTCGCTCCCAGAGCTGCCGTGCCTCCTGGAGCGCCGGTACGTAGCGCCGGCCCTCCTTCGCGGCGACGCGGAACAGGCGCGACTCCCCCGTGAAGGATCCGTGGGCATGGACGGGGCCGTACTGCTCGATCCCGACCACGCGGGCGCCGCGCTCGGCCAGCTGCCAGGCCGCCATCGACCCCATCGTCCCCAGGCCCACGACGACGACGTCGGGCCGGCGGCCGCTGCTGCGGCCGCTCATCCCCGGGGCCCGTCGCTGCTCGCGGGCGTCGCCGACGGATCGGCGATCATGCCATCGCGGGGCGGTTCCAGAGCGCGAGCTCCTGCCCCAGTCCCAGCTCCTCGGCGCGGCGCATGATGTCGGTGGCCCAGGCGACGTCCTCGACGGCGAGCCCGCCGATCGACAGGATCACGATCTGGTCCGGGCTCGTGCGCGCGCGCGCGGTGCCCGCGACGACGTCCCCGAGCTCGACGAGGTCCTCGGCGGCGATGTGCCCGGAGTCCACCAGCTCCTCGAAGCGCATGCCGATGAGGTTCAGGTGGTCGAACCACGGGCGCGGCACCTCGTCGCGCCAGGCCTCGTACATCGCCCGGCAGTCCACGACCTTGCGCACCTCGGCGTTCTCCATCCCGGCATCCAGGGCGGTGGCCGAGGGCAGGGAGACGAAGGCGCCGGGCTCGACCCATGCCCGCTCCAGCAGCGGGTAGGTGTCACGCCCGGTGCCGCCGGTGTTGGTATAGGTGACGATGTCGGCACCGCGCACCGCCTCCTCGGCGGTCTCGACCGGCTCGACGGTCAGCTGCGGGAAGGTCTCCCGCGCCCAGGCGCAGAAGGCCTGCAGACTCTCGGCGCCGCGCCCCTTGACGCGCACGGTGCGCAGCGAGGGGCGCGCCGCGCAGAAGGCGCGCAGGGCCGTGCGGGCCATGACCCCGGGGCCGATGATCCCGACGACCTCCGCGTCGTCCGCGGCCAGGTAGCGCGCCCCGAGCCCCGCGACGGCTCCGGTGCGCATCGAGCTGACGAGGTTGCCCGACATGAAGGCCAGCGGCGCCCCGGTGTCGGTGTCCGAGATGACGATGGTGTGGATCGAGCGCGGCAGGCCCTGGGTGCGGTTGGCGACGTTGGAGCCGTACCACTTGACGCCGGTGGTCCCGAAGCGGCCGCCCAGGTAGGCGGGCATGGCCAGGAAGCGCCGGTCGTCGCCGTCGTTGGTGGGCATGCCGGGCACCGCGGGCTCGTCGGGGAAGTCGATCTCCGCGCCGTGGGAGTGGCCGTTGGCGCCTGTCATCACGTAGTCGCCGGCGCCCAGGAGCGCGAAGGTCTCCTCCATGACGTCGATGCAGCGGGCCATGTCCTCGACCCCGGCGGCGATCATCGCCGGCTCGTCGAGGTACCGGAAGGTGAGCGCGCCGGGATGCGGCGGGGTCGAGGTGCCGTGCTCCCGGTCGGCGTCCGGAACGGGTCCGGGGCTCGGCGCTGTGCCATCTGCCGTCGTGTCGGTGGTCATCGTGCTCTCCTCGTGCCGCGGGCGTCGGTGGTGCTCATCCGAATTGGATCCAGGTGGTCTTCAGCGCCGAGTAGGCGTCGAAGGCGTGCAGCGAGAGGTCGCGGCCGAACCCGGACTGCTTGAAGCCGCCGAAGGGCGTGGTCAGGCCCAGGGCGTCCATCGTGTTGACCGAGACGGTGCCGGCGACGAGGCGCCCGGCCACGCGGTGTGCGCGGGCCAGCGAGCCGGTCCACACCGAGGCCGCGAGACCGTACTCGGTCGCGTTGGCGCGGGCGATCGCCTCGTCCTCGTCCTCGAAGGTCTCGACGGTCAGCAGCGGGCCGAAGACCTCCTCCGCGTGCAGCGAGTGATCGGCGGGCAGGTCCGTGGCGATCGTCGGCACGATGAAGGCCTCGGAGTCCCCGCGGGTCAGCCGCTGACCACCGGCGACGATGTGCCCGTCGCGGCGCGCGGTGCCGATGGCCTCCCAGACCGCGTCGGCATGCGCGGCGCTGACGAGCGAGCCGGAGCGGGCCGCCGCGTCCAGGGGGTCCCCGGGCCGGTAGGCCTCCGCGTGCCGGGCCACGGCGGCCAGGAACTCCTCGCGGATCGAGGCGTGCACGAGCAGGCGGGAGTTGGCCGAGCAGACCTCCCCCTGGTTGTAGAACGCGCCGTCGGCCGCGGCCGAGGCCGCCGCGTCGAGGTCGTCGACGTCGGCGAACACGAGATTGGAGCTCTTGCCGCCGGCCTCGAGGCTCAGCCGCTTCATGGTGGAGGCCCCCGAGGCAGCCAGCAGGGTCCTGGCCACGGCGGTCGAGCCCGTGAAGGTGATGGCGTCGACGTCCCGGTGATGCGCCAGGGCGCCGCCGACCCGCGGTCCGCTGCCCGGGAGCACGTTGAGCACCCCGGCCGGCAGCCCTGCCTCGAGGGCGAGGTCGGCCAGGCGCAGCGCCGACAGCGGGGACACCGAGGCGGGCTTGTGCACGACGGAGTTGCCGAGCGCCAGGGCCGGGGCGAGCTTCCACGCCGCGATCTCGAGCGGGTAGTTCCACGGGGTGATCGCCGCGACGACCCCGAGCGCCTCACGGGTGACCAGCGCCGTCGACCCGGGCGGGGTCGCCGGGATCTCGTCGCTGATCTTGTCGATCGCCTCGGCGTACCAGCGGAACGTCGCGGCCGAGCCCGGCACGTCCACGCCCCGTGACTCGCGGATGGGCTTGCCCATGTCCAGGGTGTCCAGCAGCGCGAGCTCATCGCCGTGCTCGTCGATCAGGTCCGCGAGCCGCAGCAGCACGGCCTTGCGGTCCTCGGCCCCCGCGCGGGACCACTCCCCTCCCGCGAACGCCGCACGGGCTCCGGCGACCGCGCGGTCGACGTCCGCAGGGCCCAGCGCCGCGACCTGTGCGAGCGTCGCACCGGTGGCGGGGTCGACGTCGCCGGAAGTCGCACCGTCGGCGGCGTCGACACGCGCGCCGCCGATCACGGCGCGGCCGTCCGGGCTGAGGTCGGTGGCCAGGGTGTGCCAGTCGGTGGTCATGACGGGGTCTCCTCGGGGTCGGGGGACGGATCGTGGGTGCGAGACGGATCGTGGGTGCGAGACGGATCGTGGCCGGCGATGCGGACCGGCCTGTGACGGGATGGCACGGAGCCGGGGCCGTGGAGGGATCGGGAGCTGATCATGATCGGAGCCCGCCCGGACCGGCACCACGATGCGGGCGGGCGCGGCCGATCAGTGCCCCAGCGGCGCGGGCGGCAGGTCCTCCGGGACGCCCGTGAGCGTGGCCGCATCGGCGTCCACGACGTGCTCGCGGACCGTGGCGCCGCGCACGTAGCCCACCAGGGCCAGCGCCGCGAGCACGGCCAGCGTGCCCCAGGTCAGCAGCAGGAACGGTCCCTGCTCGACTCCCCAGATGTCCACGAAGTCGTACTCGAGGCCGAACAGCCGCTCGAGCGTCCCCGGGAGCACCGTGGTCCAGGATCCCAGCAGGATCCACGCGAAGCACACGACACCCAGCGCGGTGAACACGCCGTTGCCGCCGGGCACCGTGAAGGGGCGGTGCTCCTCGGGGTGACGGTGCCGCAGGCGCACGGCCGCCGGGATGATGATCAGGTAGGACAGCAGGAACGTCGAGATCGAGATGTTCAGGACCACGCCGAACACGTCCCCGGCGGAGCCGCCGGTCAGGGTCGAGGCGGCGATGAGGAAGACGGTCGCGACGACGCCCGAGAGCAGGTTGACCCGGACGGGCGTCCCGAGCCGGCGGTGGAAGCGCCCGAAGAAGCCGCCGAAGAACGATCCGTCGGCGGCGGCGAGGGCCTGCATCCGGTCGCTCATGATCATCCAGGACGCGCCCTGGGAGGCGAGGATGATGACGAACAGCACCGCGGCGATGAAGGTCATGGGGCCGGCCGCCGGGCCGTACACGCCGAACACCGCCTGGACGGCGTCCATGAGACCGCCGACGCCGGTGATGGTCTCCTGGGGCAGGACCAGGAGCATCGCGAGGATCGGGAGCAGGTAGCACAGCGCGGAGGTGATCCCCGAGCGGGCGATCGACGTCGGGATGTCACGGGCGGGGTTCTTCATCTCACCGGAGGCGGAGTTGGCGGCCTCGAAGCCGAGGTAGGCGAACAGCAGCAGCGGCACGAGGCCCAGGAACCCGCCCAAGGTCGGGGCGAAGTCCCCGGCGCCGATGGTCTCGGTGCCGTGCTTGACCGCATAGATGATCGTGGTGACCAGGAAGAACAGCAGGAAGATCACCTTGAGCACGCCGCCCAGGGTGGGCAGCCACTTCGCCTTGGCCAGCGACAGGATCGCGGCGGTCACCGTGATCCAGATGAAGACGATCTTGAACAGGTAGTCCAGCGCGGACCCCGTCGCGAGCGGGGAGATGAAATGGTTCCACGTCTCCGCCGCGAGGAAGGCCATCGTCCCGCCCACCCAGACCGGCTGGGTGATCCACGAGAGGATCGAGGCGATCGCGGCGACCGGCCTCCCGAAGGCGCGGCGCACCCACAGGTACGCACCGCCCTCCCCGATGAAGGTGCTGCCGGTCTCGGCGAACACGAGGGCGTAGGGGACGAGGAAGAAGACGGCCAGGACGAGCGTCCACGTGAACGTCTCGGCGCCGAAGCTCGCCGTCTGGGCGAGGGTCTCGATGGACAGGACGGCGGAGACGACGAGGAAGACGATGTCGAAGCGGCCGAGCGTCTTCTTGAGGTGCTGTGTCTCCTGGGAGGCGAGGAGCGTCGTGCTCTGGACCATTGTCATGCTCCTTGCGGTGGGGTCGGGTGCTGCCGGGATGGTGCCGGAGAGGTCACAGGGTCCGGCGACGGCGGGAGGCGGCGAGGGCGGCGGCGGTCCCGGCCAGGCCCAGCGCTCCGTCGAGGATCGCGCGGTCGGCGGCGGGGGTGACCGCGGCGTCGGCGAACTCGGCCTGATGGTTGACGGCCGGCAGCGAATCGATGCCGAGGTAGGGGTGGATGGCCCGCACCACGTGGGAGACGTTGCCCATGTCGGTCGAGGCGGTGTTCATGCCGGTGCGGGCACGGTCCGCAGGGTCCAAGGCCCGCCCGGTGCCCGCGGTCGCGGCGCAGAACGTCGCCAGCAGCTCCTCGTCGTTGACGAGGTCGGCGTAGCGGCCGCTGGTCTCCTCGATCTCGACGGCGCAGCCGGTCGCGAGGGCTCCGGCCTCGAAGCAGCGGCATACGGCGGCATACAGCTCCTCGAGCTGCTCGAGGCTCCGTGCGCGCACGTACCAGGACCCGGTGGCGCGGCCCGGGATCGCGTTGGGGGCGGTGCCGGCCTCGGTGACGATCCCGTGGACCCGCGTGTCCTCGGGCAGCTGCTGGCGCAGCAGGCCGATCGCGGTCTGCGCGATGACGAAGGCGTCCGCGGCGTTGATGCCGAGCGTCGGGTAGGCCGCCGCGTGGGAGGCACGGCCCACGTATGTCACGTCGAAGTGCGCGACGGCGAACGGTGCGGCCCACGCGCGGTCCTCGGGGCCCGGGTGGATCATCATCGCCGCGTCGAGGCCGTCGAAGACGCCCGCGTCCAGCAGCGGCAGCTTGCCGCCGCCGCCCTCCTCGGCGGGGGTGCCGACGACGGTCACGCGGAGGTCCAGCTCATCGAGGACCTCGCGCAGGGCGAGGGCGGCACCGACCGCGGCGGCGGCGATGACGTTGTGTCCGCAGGCGTGCCCGAGCCCGGGCAGGGCGTCGTACTCGGCGACGAGGCCGATGTGGGTGCGGGCCCGATCCCGTCCCGCGCGTGCGGTGAACGCGGTGGGCAGCTCCGCGACGCCGGCCTCGACGGTGAACCCGCCCGCCGTGAGGACCTGACCGATCCGGCGCACGGAGCGGTGCTCGTGCCAGGCCGTCTCGGGGTCCGCGTGGAGGGCGTGGCTGAGATCGACGAGGGTGCCCGCCTCGGCCTCGAGCGCCGCGCGCAGGCGATCCAGCACGCCGTCCGGGACGGCGAGCGGCACCGGCGCGGTGGCGGCGGAGGCGGAGGCGGAGGCGGGGGCGGCGCTGCTCATCGGTCCCCCGCCACCCCGTACGACGGGGCCGCATCCGGGCGCAGGGCCCGGATGCGGTAGTCCGCCTTCTGCGGCAGCCACAGCTCCACGAGCCGTGCCAGCTCCCCGATCGGATCGTCGTGGTCGTCGACCCGCAGGTCCGTGGTGTGCCAGGGCACGTCGTCGACGACCGCGAGGCCCGCCGACCGCACGGGGCCCGCCTCCCCGCCCTCGGCCAGGGCCGCCTGCAGAGCGGCCAGCAGGCGCCCCTCGAAGGTCGGGGCCCCGCTGCGGGAGAAGGCATCGAGCATCTGCAGGGTCACCTCGGGCGTCGCGAGCATGTTGCCGGCGCTCACCGCCCCGGGCCCTTCGCTGTGGATATGGATGCCCAGGGCCCGATCCCCCGAGTGCACGGCCACCGCGCCATGGGCGTCGACCACGGTGACCTGGCGGACGTCGGGGAAGCTCTCGTGCGCGAGCGCCGTGGCCAGGGCGTCCCGGGCTCCGGCGCCTTCGGCCAGGGCGTCCAGCACGGCCGTGCCCAGGGCGGGGTTGGTGACGTTCTGGGAGGCGACGGCGCCGACGCGCGTGCGCAGGTGCACGCACCGCGACGCCACCGCCGGTGAGGAGGAGGAGACGACCATGCCCAGCGCCCCCGTCGCGGGGTCACGGGCGACGAGGGAGAAGGTCATGCGGGATCCCCCTCGCTGAGCGCGGCCCGCTCCTGCGCGGTGAGCACGGCCGTCGCGTCGATCTCGACGAGCCACTCGGGGCGAGCGAGCGCGGAGACGACGAGACCCGTCGAGACGGGGTGCACCCCCTGCAGCCAGCGCCCCATGACCCGGTACACGGGCTCCCGGAAGCGGATGTCGGTGAGGTAGACGACCACCTTGACGACGTCCGCGATCGTCCCGCCGGACTCCTCGAGCAGCATCGCGATGTTGGCCATGGCCTTCTCCGCCTGGACCTCGACGTCGCCCACCCCGACGTTCTCCCGCGTGTCCAGGTCCTGCCCGATCTGGCCGCGCACGTAGACGACGCCGTCGGCGACGACCGCCTGGCAGAGGTCGTTGTCGAGGTCCTGCTCGGGGTAGGTGTCCTTCGTGTTGAAGGGGCGGATGCGGGTGTGCGTGGTCATGGTTCCTTCCGGGGTGGAGGTCGGTGCGGCGGTGGAGGGGTGGTCAGACGCGGGCGACCGCGGGCGTGGCGACGACGCGGGCGTCGCCGTCGTAGCGTGCGTAGCCGCGCTGGATGTCGAGGAGATCGGCGAGGTTGCGGGCATCGTGCCACGTGCCCCAGATGAAGCTGGACCCGCGGCGCGAGAGCCACGGCAGTCCCAGGAAGTACACCCCGGGCTCGCGGGAGACGCCGCGCTCGTGCAGGGGGCGACCGCGGTCGTCGAAGGTGTCGACCCGCAGCCACGAGTAGTCGATGCCGAAGCCGGTGGCCCAGACGACGGAGGTGATCCCGGCGGCCCGGAGGTCGAGCTCGAGCACGGGGTCCAGCGCGTCCTGGGGCAGCGGGCCGAGGCGGTGGGCCTCGGGCTCGGGCGGGAGGTCCAGGCCGGTGCGCTCGACGTAACGGTCCGCGGCCTCGAGGACGGACAGGAAGTTGGCATCGCCACCGGCGAGGTTGCCGGCGAGGTCCTCCCGGAAGCGGAGGACGCCGTCCGCGAAGGAGTCGGTGCGTCCCACGAGCCGCACGCCGGAGGCGGCGAGGTCGCGGAAGTCGATCGTGTACCCGCCGCGGGCGCCGGTCACGGCGATCGTGGTGTGCTCCTTGCCGGGCCCGGGGGTGGCCATGTCCCACAGCCCCAGCACCCCGAGCCACCAGACGTTGTCGCGCCCGCGGTACCGGCGGGGCGGACGGTCGTGCTCGCCCACCGAGAGGTGCACGTCCCGTCCGGCGCGTCGCAGCTCATCGGCGATCTGGACGCCGCTGGATCCTGCGCCGACGACCAGCACGCCGCCCTCGGGCAGCTGCTCCGGGCTACGGTACGCGCTCGAGTGCAGCTGGGTGATCCCTGCGGTCTCCGGGATGATCGGCGGCACGGCGGCCTTCTGGAACGGCCCGGTGGCCGCGACCACGTACCGCGAGCGCACGGTGCCCTCGGAGGTGCGGGCGAGGAAGCCGTGGCCGTCCTCGGCACGGCGCACCTCGTGCACCTGGACGCCGGTGCGCAGCGGGGCGCCGATCATCTCGGCGTACTCGGCGAAGTACCGGGCCACGCGCTCCTTGGGCGCGAAGGCGTCGGGGTCCACGCCCTCGAGCTCGAGGCCGGGGAAGCGATCGTGCCAGGCGGGCCCGTTGGCGCACAGCGAGTCCCAGCGACCGGTGCGCCACGCCTCGGCGACCCGATCCCGTTCGAGGACCAGATGATCGATCCCGAGCCGTCCCAGGTGCTCGCTCATCGCGATCCCGGACTGTCCTCCTCCGACCACCAGCACCTCGGTCTCGTCGTGCGACATGGACGTCCTCTCCTCGCGGCCACCGCGGACGTGCGGTGTGGGGAGATTGTTCGCCCATCTGGGGTCACCAATCAAACAGGTAAGACTGCTCTTTCGCATCTGAAATCAGTATGCGGCGATGTTCGTGCAGGTCAGCCGTGCTCCACGAAGATCTCATCGGCGATCTCGGCCAGCATGAACGCCACCGCCTGGGCCCGTGCACTGCGCCGGACGGCGCTCAGGGAGGCGATCACGAGGGCCAGCTCGGGCACCGGGTCCTCGATCGGGACGGTCACGACGCGGCGGCCGTCGTGCGTGAGGTCGTGACGGGGACGCTGATTGAGCAGCGCGAACCCCTGGCCGTTGGCCACCAGCGCGCGCACCGTCTCGTACGTGCCCGAACGATGCCGGATCTCCGGGCTGATCCCGCCGAGCGCGAGGATCCCCAGGAAGTAGTCCCGGCTGAAGGGGAGATCCAGGAGGATGAAGCCCTCGTCGGCGAGCTCGGCCAGGTGGATCGTCCCGTGATCGGCGAGGGGATGGCCCGCCGGGAGCACGACATGGGCGGGCACCCCCGCGACGACCTCCCGCTCGACCTCCCCGCCGAGGGCGAAGTCGTAGCCGACGTGCATCTCCACCCGACCGGACCGCAGGGCTTCCCGTGCCTGTTCGGCATCGACCTCCTCGACCAGGATCTGCAGACCCGGATGGCGCTCCTGGGCGCGCGCGAGCAGGGCCGGCACCAGGAAGGGCGCGAGCGTCACGAAGCAGCCGATGCGGACGGGGCCCCGGACCTGGTTGTCGACGCCGCGCGCGGCATCCAGCGCGCCGTCGATGCCCACGAGGAGGGCGCGGGCGTCCCCGAGCAGCTGGACCCCCGCCGGTGCCAGGGCCAGACCCTTGGAGCGGTGCCGGACGAACAGCTGCACGCCGATCTGGGTCTCGAGCTGCGCGATCGCGGCGGAGACCGCCGACTGCGCCACGTAGAGCTCGCGTGCGGCCTCGGTCATGCTCAGCTTCTCGGCGGCCAGGACGAAGTACCGCAGCTGCGCGAGGGTGATCTCAGGTCGTCTGGCCATGCCGGATCGTACCGTGCCCCAAGGACATCAGATGCCCGCCATCGCCGCCCATTGGGGCCAGAACGCGACCATGATCACCGCGACCACCAGGACGTACCAGGCCGCAGTCAGCAGGATCCAACGCCGCAGGATGTCACCGAGCACCTGCGGGACCCGGATCGTCCCGGCCTCGACGGCGTGAGCCGAGGTCGCGAAGAACATCGGGGCCGTGACGGTCCAGACGATGATGCACCACGGGCACAGGGCGTGGATCACGAAGATCGCCGAGATCGCCAGGAAGTGCACGAAGGCGAAGGCGAAGGTCATGCCGCCCAGCACCGCGGCACGGAACCAGCGCGGCAGGGGTGCCTGGGCCAGGACGAGGGAGCCCGCGGCCGCCATGATCGCGAATCCTCCGAGGCCGATGGCCATGTTGGGCACGCCGAACGCGGAGGCCTGCCACGACTGCATGACGCTCCCGCAGGAGATGAACGGGTTGATGTCGCACAGCAGGCGCGCGTTCGGATCCGTCAGGAGGTGCAGCTTCTCGACGAGCAGCGTGAGCGCCGCGAGCCAGCCGACCACGCCCCCGAACAGGAGGACCGCGCCGGCGACCCGGTCGGGGGCGCGGCGGCGCGCGCGGGCATCGGCCATCAGCTCGGCGTCGATCTCCGCGATCAGCGCGCTGTCGTCGTCGAGGTCGTCGGGTGCCGTGCCGAGGGGGTCGCTGCCTGCCATGACGATTCCTTCCGGTCCGGGTCGGGACCTGCGGCTCATGCCGGGACGGGGTGGCGCTCGAACCACCGGTGGAGCTCGGCGAAACCGTCGTCGAGCGGGATGCGCGGCGTCCACTCCAGACGCTCGCGTGTGCGGCGCTGGTCGAACCAGTGGGCGGTGGACAGCTGCTCCGCGAGGAATTCTGTCATCGGCGGCTCGTCGGTGCCGGGTCGGAGGTCCCACAGCGTCTCGACGAGACGTCCCGCGGCCCGTCCCAGGCTCCCGGGGATCCGCAGCGTCGGGCGGGGCACCCCGGCGGCGTCGCAGAATCCTCCGAGGACGTCGCGCACGGTGCGCGGCTCCCCGTTGGAGACCACGAAGCTCTCCCCGTGGACCTCCTCGATCCGGTCCAGGGCCGCGACGATCGCCTCGGCGGCGTTGGTCACGTACGTCGTGTCGATGAGCGCGAGCCCCTGGTCCAGCAGCGGCAGACGCCGCCTGCGGGCGCGGTCGACGATCCGCCCGACGAGCTGTGTGTCCCCCGGGCCCCACACCACGTGGGGTCGCACCGAGGTCACGAGGAGCCCGTCGGTGCCGTCGGCGGCCATCGCGAGCAGCTCGGCGGAGGCCTTCGTCCGGGCGTAGGGGCCGCGGGCCCGCTCCGGATCCGGAGGGGTCGCGTCGAGCCCGACGATCGAGGTGCCGAGGTGCGCGACGGACGGCGAGGAGATGTTGATCAGTCTCCCGCCGCCGGAGGCCCGCAGGGCGTCCAGGACGTTCTGGGTGCCGCCGATGTTGACGGCACGGAACTCGGCCTCGGGCCCGGAGATGGAGACCTTCGCGGCGAGGTGCACGACGGCGTCGACGCCCTCGACGGCGCGCGTCACGTCCCCGGCATCGGTGAGGGAGCCCCGGACGTCCCGGACCCCGGGGATGTCCGCGGCGCGGCGCTGGAAGGCCTCGACGGTGTCGCCGCGGTCGCGCAGGGTCTCCGCGACGGCCCTGCCGAGCATGCCGGAGGCACCGGTGACCAGGACCTTCACGGACGACCCGCCCTCTGGCCCTGGAGCGCCCTGTCCGCCCAGGCGGAGAGGGCCGTGCGGTCGATCTTGGAGTTGTGGCGGATGTCGGTGGGCAGGCTCCGCGTGGTGAAGACGGCCGACACCTCGGTGCCGGTGGCCGCCCGGACCGCACGGCGGATCGCGGCGGCCAGCGCGATCGGCGCGGGGCGCGGGACGGCGGTGCGTCCCGGTCGGTGCTCCCCCTCGACCTCGACGATCACCACCACCTGCTGGGTCCCCGCCGGGCCCACGGCGGCGGCCGCGGCGCGACGCACGGTGGGGACCGCCTCGGCAGCGGACTCGATGCGGACCGGCGTCAGCAGGCCCTCGGAGGTCGACAGGACGTGCGCGGCGCGTCCCTCGACCCACAGGCGACCCTCGGCGTCGAGATGTCCCACGTCGCCCGTGGCGTACCATCCGGGGAACCGCGCGGAGCGACGGGTCGTGCCCCACAGCATGAGGTACCGGTCGCGGACGTGCGGGGCGCGCACCAGGATCTCGCCGGTGACGTCGGCGTCGGTGGTGATCTCGGCTCCGGCGGCGCCCAGGGTGTCCATCGGGGCGATCGCGACCTCGACGCGCGGCACGGGGCGGCCGACGCACACGCCGGGTCCCTCCCCCGCCGCGTCGATGCCGTCGAGGTCGATCGCGGCGACGGCCAGGCACTCGGTCATGCCGTAGGGCGTCAGCGCCCGGGCGGTGGGCAGGAGGCTCCGCAGCTCGCGCAGCAGCGGGGCCGGGATCGGCGCCCCGGCGGAGAAGAAGCTGGGCACGCGGGCCAGGGCCGCGCGGTCCTCGGCGCTCAGACGGCCGGCGGTGTCCAGGATGTTGCGCAGGGCGGCCGGGGCGGTGAAGACCGCCGGTGCCCCCAGCGCCCGGACCGCACCGGCGAGCGCCTGCGCGGTGAGCTCGCCCGGCCGGGTGATGTCCATGTCCGGGACCACCGAGGGAGCCCCGAGCGCGGGGCCCAGCAGCGCGAACGGCGCGAAGCCCGCGACGAGACCCCGGTCGGGGTCGAGGTCGAGCGTCTCCCCGACCGCCGTGAACATCGCCCCGAGCTGGCGGTGGGTGTACACGGCGCCCTTGGCGGGGCCTGTCGAGCCGGATGTGAACAGGACGACGGCGTCGTCCTCGGGGGCCGGCCATGCGGCCGCGAGCGGGGCGCCGAGCTCGCGCATGCGGCGTCCCTCGGCGGCGAGCAGGGTCACGGCGGTGTCGACGCCCAGGAGACGGCGGTCGATGGTGGGCAGGCGCTCGACGGCGATGCGCCGCCCCGGCCATCCCAGGGCGCGCGCCGCCAGCAGCGCCTTCTCGACGCCGATCACGTGGTCGGGGTGGGAGCCGATGACGGCACGGGTCAGGCCGTCGACCCCGAGACCCGCGTCGGCGACCACGGCGACGACGCCGATCCGCAGGCAGGCGTAGAGGATCGCCGTGAGGTCCGCGCCCGGCGGCACGAGCAGGACGATCCTCTCCCCGGGACGGATCCCGTGGGCCAGCATCCCCGAGGCGATGTCGTCGATCCGGGCCGAGAGCATCCCCCACGAGATCTCCCGGGGGTCCTGGCCGTCGGGCCGCATCTCGACGACGGCCGCCTCGTGACGGCGGGCCGGATCCGCGGCGAGCTCCTGGATGCGGGCACCGAGGTGCTGGTCGGGTGCCTGCTCGGCGTCGAGGGAGACCGATCGTCGCGGTCGGGGCGACGCGCCGAGGGTGTCGGCGAGCCAGGTGGAGACGAGGCCGGCGACGTCGGCGTCCTCCCACACGAGATGGCTGGCGCCCTCGAAGCGGTGCACGTCGGCGTGCGGGACCCGCTCGATCAGATCGCGCAGGTAGCGGTCGGAGAAGGTGATGTCCTTGGGACCCCAGACGAACAGGGTCGGGACGTGCAGCTCGCGGATCCCGGCGGCCAGGCGCTCCAGGGTGGGCCGGCTGGGATGGTCGGCGGTCGCGGGGATGTCCGCGACGAACGCCTCGATCCCGGCCCTGCGGGCGTGGGTGCGGTACGGCGCGAGGTAGCCCTCGCGCACCGCGGGGGCCAGCGGCGGGTCCGACAGTGCGAGCGTCGTGCGCAGGAAGGCGTCGGTGATCGCGGTCACGGCCGGCAGGAAGCCCGGCGCCGTCGCCAGCTCGAGAGCTTTGGGCAGGGACTCCCCCAGCTCCTGATGGATCCCCGTGTTGGTGAGGATCATCCCGACGACGTCGGCGCGGTTGTCCAGCGCCCAGCCCACCGAGACGATCCCGCCCCAGTCGTGGCCGACCGTGACGACGGGGCCGCGCAGGCCCAGGGAGTCTGTGAGCAGGGACAGGTCGGTGATGCGGTCCTGCAGCCTACGGGTGACGCCGGTGCGCTCGGACCAGCCCATCTCCAGCTGGTCCACGGCCAGCACCCGCCAGGGGATGTCGTCGCGGATCAGCGAGCGGAACAGGAACGAGGAGGTGGGGTTGCCGTGGACGCACAGCAGCGTGCCCTCGGGCTCGATGCCGCGCTCGGCCAGCAGCGGGGCGGAGTCCAGGAGGTGCCAGGTGCGCACCGTGCCGGTGTGGTCGCGTGCGGTGACCGTGCGGGAGGCGCGGGGATCCACCCCCTCGAGGGCGGGGATCGCCGGGAGGGAGGTGTCACATCCCTGGGCGGAGCCGGGACGATGCGGACGGGCGTTCACCACTGGACCTCCATGAAGGCGGTGTTGAGCCCGGAGCCGACCCCGAGCAGCAGGACCCGGTCGCCCCGGGTGATGTTGGGCTGGTGCTTGGCCAGCGTCATGGGCACGGCCTCGGCGGCCACGTTGCCCCAGTCCGGGAACGTCACGGGGATCTTGTCCATGCCCACCCCGCTGACCTTCGCGAAGTTGCGGGTGTAGACCATCGAGACCTGGTGCGGGATCACGTGGTCGCAGCCGCGCAGGTCCAGGCCCGCGGCATTGGCGTCGCGCCAGGTCTCCATGATCAGCCCGATCCCGTTCTCGAGCAGGCCCTCGCTGTCGGTGCGCATGTCGTCCATGTCGCCGATGCAGAGGTCGTGGAAGCGCGTGGCGGCGCGGGCCTGCGTGCCCACGAGGCGGTGCCCCTCGGGATGGGCGTCGGCGCGGCCGAGGACGGCGGCGGCGGCGCCCGAGCCGAGGGTGAGCGAGGCGAACTGGTTGTTGAAGTCCTTGCGGGTGGCGCCCTTGGAGTTCAGGCGGTCCATCGTGCCGCGCTGAACCTCCTCGACGTCCTCGGCGCCCACGATCAGCGCGTACTCGATCTGGCCGGAGTCGATCATGCCCGAGGCCATCGTCATCGCGTTGACGAAGCCGAGGCAGGCGTTGGTGATGTCGAAGTCCATGCAGGAGCTGGGCATGCCCAGGGCGTCGTGGACGGAGGTGACGACGGCGGGCTCGAGGTGCTGGCGGCTCACCGAGGCGTTGATCATGAGGCCCACCTGGTCGCGGGTGATCCCCGCCTTGGCCATGGCGCGCTCGGCGGCCAGGACGATGCCCTGGCGCCAGCCGTTCTCGGAGTCGCGCCACCAGCGGCGCTCGTAGACGCCCGCCACCCGCTGCAGCACGCCCTTGGGCAGCCGCAGCCGACGGCGCGCCGGGGCGAGCCATTCGTCGATCTGGTCGGAGCTCACAGGGACCTGCGCCTCGGTGGCCTCGACCGCGAGCAGCGCCGTGTTGCGATGGACGAACGTCGTGTTCCCGTTCAAGCTGTGCACCTTCATCCGAGCTGGTCGTGGTCCGCGTCCGACGCGCCGGTCGCGGAGCGGCCCCTCCCGCCGCGCGGGGCCCCGGACATTGTTCCATTGTCCGCCTGCCCGTGGGCTGGGTGGAATCCCCCTGCGCGCGCTCAGTCGTCGGGCGTCGCGGTGCCGTCGAGGCCGGGGCCGGCCGTCGTGCCCGTGGACGCACCGGTCACCGGGGCCTCGCCGACGCCGTGGCCCAGGTGGTGACGTGCGAACAGCAGGCTCTGGCGCAGGATGTCCTCGCGAGCCGTGGGCCCCTTGCGTCCACTCGTGCTGACCTCGAGCAGCACCGAGCCCTGCCAGCCGCGGTTGGACAGGCGCCGCAGAACCTCGGCGCACGGCTGGTTGCCCTCGCCGGGCGGCAGGTGCTCGTCCTTGGTGGTCTTGCCGGATCCGTCGGCCAGGTGCAGGTGGGTCAGCCGGTCGCCCAGCCGATCGATCATCGCGAGCACGTCGTCGCCCGCGGTCGCGGCGTGCGACAGGTCGACGGTGACGTGGGCGTAGTCCTCGTCGGTGGGGTCGTGGTCCGGGAGGTAGATCATCGCCTCGCGGACGCCCAGGCGCCACGGGTACATGTTCTCGACCGCGATCGCGATGCCGTAGCGGTCCTCGAGCTCGGCGACGCCCTGGACGAAGTCCCGCGCGTAGGAGCCCTGCCAGCGGAACGGCGGGTGGGCCACGATCGTCGGGCAGTCGAGCTCCTGGGCCATCTGCACGGTCTTCTCGATCTTGACCCACGGGTCCCAGCCCCAGACGTGCTGGAGCAGGAACAGCGTGGGGGCGTGCAGCGAGAGGATCGGCTGGCTGTACTCGCGCGACAGCGCCGCGAGCGCGCCGACGTCGCGGCTGGTCCTGTCGACCGAGACCATCACCTCGACGCCGTCGTAGCCGATGTGGTCGGCCATGCGGAAGCAGTCCTCGACGGGCAGCGGGAACACCGACGAGGTGGAGACGCCGACGGGGATGCGCCGGGTGGGCGACTGGTCGCTGAGCGGGTCTCCCGCGCTCAGGCGTCGGCTGAGATGGCCGTGCCCCGTCCGGTGCGCGGAGTTGGTGCGCGTGTACGGCTTGCGCGGTGACGTCCGGTGGGGGTCCCTGCTGTGATGAGGGCTCACGTGCTGCTCCTGGGGGTGTGGACGACGGGCCGAGCCAGTATGACGCAGGGGCCGGGGTGCCCCCTAGACTCGGGCAGTCCCGAGCCCCCGACTGACCGGAGCGTCACATCCGATGGCCAAACTGCACTTCAAGTACGGCGCGATGAACTCCGGGAAGTCCGACACGCTGATCAAGACCGCGTACAACTACGACGAACGGGGACTGGCGACCCTCACCGTCAAACCGGCCGTGGACACCAAGGGCGCCGACTGGGTGGTGGCGCGCGGCGGGGCCCGACGCCAGGTCGACGTGCTGGTCGCGCCCGGGGAGCCCCTGCGCGAGAAGATCGCGCGGACGGCGGACGGCAAGGGATTGCGGCCCCTGCACTGCGTGCTCGTCGACGAGGCGCAGTTCCTCCCCGGCGCCCAGGTCGACGAACTCTTCCTGGTGGCCAAGGAGGACGGGATCTCGGTCATCTGCTACGGCCTGCGCACGGACTTCCTCACCCATGAGTTCCCCGGGAGCCGGCGCCTGTTCGAGCTCGCCGACAACTTCGAGAAGCTGCCGACCATGTGTCGCTGCGGCTCCCAGGCGGAGTTCAACTGCCGGCGGGCGCAGGGTCGGTACGTGTTCACCGGCGACCAGGTCGCCATCGACGACGGTGCCGCGGTGACGTACGAGTCGCTGTGCGGCGCCTGCTTCCTCCGCGAGCAGCGGGCGGCCGGGGCCGCGGTGATCGGCGGGGGCTGACCGCTCGGTCCGCCGCGGGCCCCGGTCGGGTCGCGCCGGGGCGTCACGGCTGACGACGGTGCCCGGAGCCCTGCACCGGCCGTCGCGCAGGAGGCCCGCACCGTCGACGGTGCGGGCCTCCTGCTTCGCTCGCGCGGGGTCGGGTGTCAACTCCCCAGGAGCCGGTCCCCCACCTGGGCGTCGCCGCCGGCGGCGTCCGAGTCGTCGCTCCCGCCGGCGCTGGCACCGCCCTCGGTGGCACCGGCTCCCGGGACGGCGGCACGGCCGTCGGTGTCGGCGTCGGGGGCCGTCTCGGAATCCCCCGAAGGCGAATCATCGGAGGGGGCATCTTCGGCGGAGTCATCGTCGCCGGAGCCCGTGGCGCGGTGCGTCGCGCTCGCGGCGGCGTCCCTGGCCGCCGCCGCGGCGTCGCCCGCCTTCTCCTTGGCCGCCGCGGCCACGCCGGGCGCCTTGTCCTTGACGGTCTCTGCGGCATCGCGGGCCGTGCGGGCGGCCGTGTCGCGGGCCTGGGTCGCGGCCTCCTGGACGCGGGGGTCCTCGGCGACCGTGCGGGCGGTGCGCTCGAGCTTCTCGTACGGGCCGCGGCCCGTGCGGGAGCCGAGCACGAAGCCGAGGGCGACGCCGAGGACGAACACGAGCTTCTTCATGGGGACCTCCTGGTGGGCGGGTCGTGCTGGTCGGATCGCCCCATCGTGGCACAGCAGGTGCCCCAGGTCACTCGCCCGGGTCACGAGACGGCAACGGAGGGAGACGTGGGCACCGTCACGCCGACGCCGGGGATAGTGTCGATCCCGGGCACGGCGTCGTGTCCCACGCGCCGGGGCCCCGCCGCCCGCGGCGCTCCGAGCGGGCACGTGCCCGTCCGCAGCATCTCGTGAGCAGGAGTCGCCGTTGTCCTCCACCCCGTCCCCCGACATCTCCCCCGCCACCGGCGTGACGGAGCAGCAGGTCTCCCAGCAGGTCCGGGAGTGGGTGACGGAGGCCTCGACCCATCCGGTCCCGGCCCAGGCCCGCCTGCTCGCGGATCTGCTCAAGGATCCCCAGGGTCTCGACTTCACGGTCGCGTTCGTGGACCGGGTGATCCGTCCGGAGGACCCGCGCGCGGCCGCGGTCGAGCTGCGGCGCCTCGCCGCCGATCCCCCGGCCTTCCTGCCGCCGGCCCTGCGTCGCATCGTGTCCTTCGGGGGGTCGATGGCCCCGGTGCTCCCGCAGGCCGTCGTCCCCACCGCCCAGGCAGTCATGCGCCGCATGGTCTCCCATCTCATCCTCGACGCCCGTGATCCGCACCTGGCCCGGTCCATCGCGCGACTGCGCGCCGACGGCACGGAGCTGAACATCAACCTCCTGGGAGAGGCGGTCCTCGGCGCCCGGGAGGCGCGACGTCGTCTCCGCGGCGTGCGCGAGCTCGTCGCGAGGCCCGATGTCGACTACGCCTCCATCAAGGTCTCCTCGATCGTGGACCACCTGTCGCTGTGGGGCGAGAAGGAGACCGTCGACCACATCGTCGAGACGCTCCTGCCGCTGTACCTCGACTCGGCACGGGCCGAGCACCCGACGTTCATCAACATGGACATGGAGGAGTACCGCGATCTCGCGCTCACCCTCGACGTCTTCGAGCGCCTCCTGGACCGCCCCGAGCTGCTGCACCTGCGCGCGGGGATCGTCCTGCAGGCCTATCTGCCCGATGCCCTCGGCGCGCTCGCGCGGCTTCGCCGCTTCGCCGAGGACCGCGTGGCACGCGGCGGCGCCCCCATCAAGGTCCGCGTGGTCAAGGGCGCGAACCTCGCGATGGAGGAGGTCGACGCCTCGCTGCGCGGGCTGGATCAGGCCCCCTTCCACACCAAGGAGGAGTCCGATGCGCAGTACAAGCGGGTGCTCCTGCAGGCGCTGACCCCGGAGTCCCTCGCCGCGGTGCACGTGGGCGTGGCGGGGCACAACCTCTTCGACGTGGCCTTCGCGCACCTGCTGCTCGCCGAGCGGGGTGTGGACCGCTCGGACGGGGCGGTGGAGTTCGAGATGCTCGCGGGCATGGCCCCCGGCCAGCAGCAGGTGGTCCGCGAGGCCGTCGGCTCGATGCGTCTGTACGTGCCGGTCGTCTCCCCGCGCGAGTTCGACGTCGCGGTCTCCTACCTGGTGCGTCGCCTCGAGGAGAACGCGTCGAGCGAGAACTTCATGTCGGCGGTGTTCGAGCTCGGCGAGAGCGCGGAGCTCTTCGCTCGCGAGGAGGGCCGGTTCCGCCGCGCCCTCGAGCGCGCCCTGACGCAGACGCCCGAGCCCACCCACCGCACCCAGGACCGCTCGGCCGAGGCCCGCGGCGAGCTCGTCGAGCTCGGCTCGGCCGCGCTGCCGGCGACCCCGGGGCACTTCCGCAACACCCCCGACAGCGACCTCTCGACCCCTGCCAACCAGGCGTGGGCCGATCAGATCACCCACCGCGTGCGCGGCTCGCAGATCGGCGTGCACGAGGCGGACGAGGCCGTGGTCGACACGGTCGAAGGGGTCGACGCCGCGATCCGGCGGGCGCTCGACAGGCAGCCGGCGTGGGCTGCACGCCCTGCCTCCGAGAGGGCCGGGGTGCTGCGCCGCGCGGCCCAGCTCTTCGCGCGGCGCCGCGGGGAGCTCCTCGAGGTCGCGGCCTCCGAGACCGGCAAGATGCTCGAGCAGGGGGACCCGGAGGTCTCCGAGGCGATCGACTTCCTGCTGTTCTACGCCGATGAGGCCGAGACCCTCGCGGCCCGCGAGGACGTGACGTTCACGCCACGGCCGCTGACCCTGGTCACCCCGCCGTGGAACTTCCCCCTCGCGATCCCCACGGGGGGTGTCGCCGCGGCCCTGGCCACGGGCAGCGCGGTCGTCATCAAGCCCGCCCCCCAGGCCCGCCGCTGCGGTGCGGTGCTCGTCGCGCTCCTGCATGAGGCGGGGGTTCCTGAGGACGTCCTCGTGCACCTCGACGTGCCCGAGAACGAGGTCGGTCAGGCCCTGGTCTCCGACGAGCGGATCGACCAGCTGATCCTCACGGGCGCCTACGAGACCGCCTCGCTGTTCGCCGGATGGCGGCCCGCGTTGCGGATCAAGGCTGAGACGAGCGGCAAGAACGCGATCATCGTGACCCCGCAGGCCGATCTCGACCTCGCGGCCAAGGACGTCGCGGCGAGCGCCTTCGGCCATGCCGGGCAGAAGTGCTCGGCCGCGTCCCTGGTCATCACGGTCGGCTCCGTGACCCGGTCCCGGCGCTTCCGCAGCCAGCTCGCCGACGCCGTGCTGAGCCTGCACATCGGGGAGCCCACCGACCCCACCGCGCAGGTGGGGCCCGTGATCGAGCCCGCCGCCGGCAAGCTCCTGGACGGTCTGACGACCCTCGGGCCCGGCGAGGAGTGGCTGTCGCGCCCCGCCCGGCTCGACGAGGACGGGCGGCTCTGGTCCCCCGGCGTGCGGACCGGCGTGCGGGAGGGCTCGGCCTTCCATCGCACGGAGTACTTCGGGCCGATCCTCGGCCAGATGCACGCGGACACGCTCGAGGAGGCGATCCGGCTGCAGAACGGCACGGTCTACGGCCTCACCGCGGGCCTGCACTCGCTCGAGCCCGCGGAGATCGCCCGGTGGACCGAGGCCGTCGAGGCCGGGAACCTCTACGTGAACCGAGGCATCACCGGCGCGATCGTCCAGCGCCAGCCGTTCGGGGGCTGGAAGAGGTCGGCGATCGGCGAGACCGCGAAGGCGGGCGGCCCCCACTACCTGGTGCATCTCATGGATGCCGCGGACCCCGCGCCCTCGGCCGACGAGGACGCGTGGCTCACCGAGGCCGAGTTCTCCGACCGCGACCTGTGGGCGACCGTGTTCGCACCCCGGGACGTGCAGGACCTCTACGGCGAGCGCAACGTGCTGCGTCACCTGCCGGTGCCCACCGTGGTGCGCGCATCGGAGGGAACCACTGCCGCACAGCTCTCCCGGGTGCTGCACGCGGCGGCGACGGTCGGTGCGGACGTCGAGGTGTCCGTCGCCGATGCCGCGCTGCGCGAGGTCGTCGGAGCCCGGATCCCCGGCGCACCGCTCGCGGTGGAGACCGACGCCCAGTTCGCCGGGCGGGTCCCGGGGCTCTCCCGGCTGCGGATCCGCCTTCTCGGGGAGCCGGACGTCGCGCTGCTGGCGGCGATCTCCCACCGCGTCGAGGTCGCGCTGTTCCCCGGGGCGCCGGTGCGCAGCGGCCGGGTGGAGCTGCTGGCCTTCGTGCACGAGCAGGCGATCAGCGCGACGGACCACCGCTTCGGCAACCCGCTGCCCCACGCCCTGGACCTCGTCGGGCCCGGCGGCTACGAGCGGGGCCGCGCGGACGCCTGACCGACGCCCCGAGGACGACGACGGACGGGGCCGCGGCACGGGCCAGGGCCCGGACCGCGGCCCCGTCCGGGCCCGGGCTGCTCAGCCCTGGAGGATCGTGCCCGCGGCGATCTCGCGGGGGTCCTCGGCGGTGACCTTCGCATCGCCGCGCGCGATGACACCGGCGCCGAAGACGTGGTCGCCCTCGACGGTCAGGGAGCGTGCCTCGCGCAGGGACGGCACGCCGTCGGCGAAGCGGGCGTCGAAGTCGCCGATCAGCGTGTAGTGGTCCGCGTCCAGCGACACCGTGGGCACGGGGTCCACCTGCCGCACGAGCGCCTCGCGCTCGTCGAGGGCGTAGGCGTCCGAGCGCACGAGCAGCAGGTCGCTGGTGGCCTTGACGGGCAGGAAGCGCTCGCGGCCGACAACGATCGCGGTGGCTCCGTCGAACACCTCGATCGCGGCGCCCATGGCCGACTCGATCTGGTACACCGGCGTACTGGCCCTGTCCGCGGGATCGACGGTCTTCTCGTTGCGGATCAACGGCAGCGGCATGACCCCGTCGTGGGCCCTCAGCACCTCGTCGAGCGCCTGCAGGTCGAACCACAGGTTGTTGGTGTGGAAGAACGGGTGGCGGTTCTCGTCGGTGAAGAAGTCCATCTCCTCCGGCGGCGTCTGCGCGGTGTCGCGCAGGATCAGGCGCCCGTCGGAGCGGCGCACCGCGAGGTGACCGCCCTTGCGATCGGCCGGGGTACGACGGCACAGCTCGGCGGCGTACGGCGCGCCGCTGGCCGCGAACCAGCCGGCAATCCGCGGGTCCGGCACGGTCCCGAGGTTGTCGGAGTTGGAGACGGAGGCGTAGCGGAAGCCCGCCTCGAGCAGCTTCGCGAGGATCCCGGAGGTCTGCAGGGCGGTGTAGATGTCGCCGTGGCCCGGCGGGCACCACTCGAGGGAGGGATCTGCGTCCCAGGTGACCGGGGAGAGGTCGTCCCGGCGGAGCTTGGGCTCCTTGTTCTGCAGGAAGTCCAGCGGCAGGTCGCCCACGGGCAGGTCGGGGTAGCGGGCGAGCACCTCGAGGGTGTCCTCGCGGGTGCGGAAGGAGTCCATGAACAGCAGCGGCAGGCGGGCGCCGGTCGCGGCGCGGGCCGCGAGGACCTGCTCGACGATGATCTCGAGGAACGAGCGGCCGTCGCGCACGGGCAGCAGGGACTTGGCGCGGTCCATGCCCATCGAGGTCCCCAGGCCGCCGTTGAGGTCGATGACGACGAGCTGGTCGAAGGCCCGCGCGGCGACCTCGGGATCGACCGTGATGCCGTCCAGGTGCGCGGGGTCGGTGTACGGGGAGATGGTGTCCTCGGGGATGGACCCCGTGACGCCGTCGGCGAGCTGGTGGTGGTATCGGGTGAAGACGTCGATCGCCGTCTGGGCGACGCCGGCGTCCCGCATCTTCTGCTGGGCGGCAAGGAGTCCGTCGGTGCTCATGGGGTCAGGGTAGCGGGAGGAATGCGGCACCATCAGCGGTGCGCCTCATGTGGTCGGGGTGCCCGTGGCCCCGGCGGATCGGAGGACCTCGCGCACGAGCGCCGTCTGCTCGAGGATCGAGGCGACCTCGACGAACTCGTGCCGCGCGTGGGGGCCTCCCCCGCCCGGCCCCACCCCGCACGCGACCGCATTGCCCGCGGCCGCGATGAAGTTCGCGTCGCTGGCCCCGCCGACGCTGACGCCCTGCAGGGCGTACCCCAGGCGCCCGGCCGCGGCGGCGAGCTGTGCGAAGAGCGCGGCGCTGCGTCCGCCCGGCTCCATGGGCGGACGGTTCCAGCGCCCCTCGACCTCGACGCGGACCCGCGGGTCCGGTGCGACCAGGGTCGCGAGGCCCGCGTCGATCCGGTCCTGCTCGGCGGAGGAGGTGACCCGGACGTCGATCCCCACCGTGCACCGGCGCGCGACGACGTTGGTGCCCGAGCCGCCACGGATCGTGCCGACGTTGACGGTGGTGCCGGCCTCCCGGTCGGCGAGCGCGTCGATCGCCGGGATGATCTCGGCCATCGCGGTGATGGCGCTGGCCCCCTGCTCGGGAAAGTTCCCGGCGTGGGACTCGATGCCGTGGCACGTGACCTCGAAGATCCCGACGCCCTTGCGGCCGGTCTTGACGGCGCCGTCGAGTCCGCCCTCGAAGACGAGCGAGGCGTCGTGGCGGCCGGACACCTCCTCGATGACCGGCCGGCTGGACAGCGAGCCGATCTCCTCGTCCGCGTTCAGCAGCAGGGTGACGGTGGGCAGCGGTGCCCCCGTGTCCCGGGCCAGCAGCAGGGACCAGATCGCGACGACGAGGCCCGCCTTCATGTCGACGGCGCCGGGACCGGTGAGGCACGGGCCGCGTCCCTCGACCTCGACGGGCGCCAGCGGCCAGCCGGCGACGGTGCCCGTGGGCCAGACCGTGTCGTAGTGGCCCACGAACAGCAGCGACCCCGACCCGTCGCCGGTATAGGTCATCTCGAGCGTGTCCCCGCGCGCACCTCCGGGGTGCAGCACCCGGCGGTCCGGCCGTCCGAGGCGACGCACGACGAGGTCCTCGAGCACCTCCCGGCAGGCGGCGAGCGCCTCGAGGTCGTCGCTCGAGGACTCGGTGCCCACCAGCAGGGCGACGTCCTGGAGGATCGCAGGGAGGGCGGCGCGCACGTCGGCCGGGACGGCATCGGCCCGTAGGCGGTGGGGGTGCATGGTGCGGCGGCCTCCTGCTGCTCGGGTTCCGTCTCGGGGGTCCGGACCACCCTAGCGGCGGGTCCGCCCGTGGCGGCTCGGGCCCGGACGGCGGCGTCATCGGCGGACACGAGGGCCGTGCCAGGCATGGCGGAGCGCGCGTCCCGCCCGGTCGGACCGGCCCGGGGCCTCGACGCGCCTAGACTTGTCCCCCATGAGCACCGTTCTGTCCGCAGTCGCCTGGCCGTACGCCAACGGCCCCCGCCACATCGGCCACGTCGCCGGGTTCGGGGTGCCCTCCGACGTCTTCTCGCGCTACATGCGCATGGCGGGCAACGACGTGCTCATGGTCTCGGGCACCGACGAGCACGGCACCCCGATCCTCGTGGCCGCCGACGCCGAGGGCGTCACGGCGCGCGAGCTCGCCGACCGCAACAACCGCGTCATCGTCCAGGACCTCGTGGCGCTGGGGCTGTCCTACGACCTGTTCACCCGCACCACCACCGTCAACCACTACCAGGTGGTGCAGGAGATGTTCCGGACGGTGCGGGACAACGGCTACATGATCGAGCAGACCACCCACGGGGCCATCTCCCCCTCGACGGGGCGCACCCTCCCGGACCGCTACATCGAGGGCACCTGTCCGATCTGCGGCGCCGCCGGCGCCCGCGGCGACCAGTGCGACACGTGCGGCAACCAGCTGGACCCCACGGACCTCATCGACCCTGTCTCCCGCATCAACGGCGAGACGCCCGAGTTCGTCGAGACGGTCCACTACTTCCTGGACCTCCCGGCACTGGCCGCGGAGCTCGGACGCTGGCTCGACGAGCGCGAGGCGACGGGGCTGTGGCGCCCCAACGTCATCCGGTTCTCCCAGAACATCCTGAAGGACATCCGTCCGCGCGCGATGACGCGCGACATCGACTGGGGGATCCCCGTCCCGGGCTGGGAGGACCAGCCCACCAAGCGGCTGTACGTGTGGTTCGACGCGGTGGTCGGCTACCTCTCCGCCTCGATCGAATGGGCGCGGCGCCTGGGCGATCCCGACCGCTGGCGCCAGTGGTGGAACGATCCCGAGGCCCTCACGTACTACTTCATGGGCAAGGACAACATCGTCTTCCACTCCCAGATCTGGCCGGCGGAGCTGATCGGCCACAACGGCAAGGGCGACAAGGGCGGCGAGCCGGGGGTCTACGGGGAGCTGAACCTGCCCACCGAGGTGGTCTCGAGCGAGTTCCTGACCATGGAGGGCAAGAAGTTCTCCTCCTCCAAGGGCGTCGTGATCTACGTGCGCGACGTGCTGGAGCGCTACCAGCCCGATGCCCTGCGGTACTTCATCTCCGCCGCGGGCCCGGAGAACCAGGACGCGGACTTCACCTGGTCGGAGTTCGTGGCCCGCACGAACAACGAGCTCGTCGCCGGCTGGGGCAACCTCGTCAACCGCACGGCGGCGATGATCGCCAAGAACATCGGCGAGATCCCGGCCGCCGGGGAGCTCGAGGACGTGGACCGCGCGCTGCTGGAGAAGATCGAGGGCGGGTTCGCCTCGGTGGGCCGGCTCATCGGGTCCCACCACCAGCGGGCCGCGATCAACGAGGCGATGCGCCTGGTGGGAGAGGCCAACGCCTACGTCTCCCGGACCGAGCCCTTCCGCCTGAAGTCTCCCGAGCAGCGCGAGCGCCTGGAGACCGTGCTGCACGTGCTGGCCCAGGCGGTCACCGACCTCAACACGATGCTGGCCCCGTTCCTGCCGTTCTCCGCCAATGAGGTCGAGAAGGCCCTGGGCGGCACGCGCGTCATCGCCCCGATGCCCCGCCTCGAGGACGTCGAGGACCTCGACGGCGGCCCCGGCTACCCGATCATCACCGGGGACTACTCCGATGTCCCGGCGTGGGAGCACCGCGCGGTGCAGGTCGGTGCGCCGGTGGCCAAGCCCGTGCCGATCTTCACCAAGCTCGATCCCTCGGTGATCGGCGAGGAGCTGGGCCGCCTCGGCATCGACGGCTGAGGCCCCCGGGCTCCCCGTCGCGGATCAGGCGGCCGTCGCCTGCTGTGCCCCGGCGCCGCCGCGCCGCCGCGGCCTGCGGAGCCTCTCGAGCGGGAGGAACGCGGCCCAGCACACGACGGTCGGCAGGAAGTGGATCCCGAGCGCGATGAACGTGGCGAAGTGGAAGGCGCAGAACACGGCGATCAGCACGTACAGCGCTCTGCCCCGCAGGAACAGCGCGAGCGGCGAGAGCGTCTCGAGCACGACGAGCGCCCACTGCGCGGGGACGAAGATCCAGGGCACCTCGAGCGTCCAGCGCACCCAGGGGGCGCCCCGGCGGATGATCGCGAAGGCGAACACCGCGCTGTTCGCCCACGCCGCGGGCGATCCCGCGATGACGGTCTTGGCGAGGACCGAGGCGAAGTAGGTCATCACCACCGCCACCTGCAGGCACCGCAGCGCCCACCCCGCCGGGCGCGACAGCCCGCGGTCGCCGAGGCCCGCCCGACCGGCCGTCGGCAGCACGGCCACCGCCACCATCAGCGCGAGATGGTCGTGGCTGACGTAGCCGTAGCCCTGTGAGTACAGCATCCAGACGAAGAACCCTGCGGCGAGCACCCACCCGGTGACCCGCGGCAGGACCCCGAGGGTGCCGAGCACCCCTGCCCCGAGGATCAGGACCAGGAGCGTCCACGCCCCCGCGGCATGGACCGGCGGCAGGTGCAGGAGGCGCGCGAGCAGAGTGGGGCGGTAGAACTCGGGGTTCGCGGCATGGCCGATCACGTCGTTCGAGATCAGCAGCACGTCCACGACGACGAAGGCGCTGATGAGGCGACGCAGAAGGGCGAGGCGCTGCAGGGGCAGGGCCGGCGCGACGGCGTCGAGGAACCGGGAGGTCGCGGCTCCCCGGTGCGAGGTCTCCCCGCTCAGGACGCTCACCGTACCGTCCATTCGACGAGCACCAGGTGCTCGGGCGGACCGCTGGGCCCGCCCTGGTGCAGCCGGTAGCGGTCCACGCACACGGCGATGGTGCGCAGCGGGGGCGCCCCGGGATGGTGCCGCGCGTACTCCTCGGCCAGCGGCTGCAGGCCCGAGGGGTCCTCGCGCAGCCGCGGCAGGTTCCCCTCCAGGTCCGACCGCGCGACACCCACCCCGCCGGACCCGAAAGCGAGGCGTGTGGGCTCGGTGTCCCCCTCGAAGCGCCCCTGGACGCACGTGTCGTCGACGATCCCCTCGGGGTCGCGGGCCTGCGCGAACATCGCCATCGATCCGAGCGGGAAGTAGTCGTCGGTGTGGTGGAGCTGGCCCAGCAGGAGCACCGCGAGGGCCGCCGTGACGACGGCGAGGCGGACCGCCAGGCCGAGCCGGCCGACCCCTCGGACCGGCGGGGATCCGCCGTCGGCGGAGGAGGGGCGCGCGCGGTGCATCCGCCCAGGGTAGACGGCGATCGCAGGGCATCCCCGACGGCCTCGCACGGGGGATCCCCGACCCGCACGACCCCCTGGTGCCATGATGGGGGGATGACGATGCGATGTGACCAATGCCGCACGAAGATCCGGGGAGAGGGCCACCGGACCGCGACGCGCATCCTCTGCTCCCGCTGCAACGAGCAGTTCGAGGGGCAGGCCGCCGGCCTCATCGCCGGCGGGGGGATCGCGAACGCGATCAGCACCTCAGGCTGGTACCAGCGGGTCCTCGACCGGACCCGCGGACGCAAGCGCCACGACTGAGCGGCCGGCGACGCACGCCGTCCCCCGCTCCCCCGACGCCGAGGGCGTGGGGTGCCGGGGGCGTGGCCAGGTCCGCCCGCGAGGCGGGGCAGGATCCCACGGGGCCGCCCCGTCCGTGTCGGAGTGCGGCCCTCAGGCCGTGACGGTGAGCGCCGCCGTGGCCTGACGTGCCGCTGCGAGACCCTGCGCGAGGTCGGCGCGGAGGTCCTCGAGATCCTCGAGGCCGATGGTCAGGCGCACGGTCGAGTCCTGCACGCCGCAGGACGCGCGCTGGGCGGCGTCCAGGTGCGTGTGGGTCGTGGTCGCGGGATGGCAGACCAGGCTGCGCACGTCGCCGATGTTCACGGCGAGGGTGATCAGGTCCAGCGCGTCGCAGAACGCCGCCGCGGCAGCCTCCCCGCCGTCGAGGTCCACCGAGAAGACGCCCGAGGTGCCGCGCGGGAAGTCCCGCACGGCGATCACGGCGTCGGGCCGGCCCGGGCTCGTGGGGTGGTTCACGCGGGTGACGCCGGCCTGCTCGCGCAGCCAGGCGGCGAGTTGCGCGGCGTGGGAGCTGATGCGCTCCATGCGCAGGTCCAGCGTCTCGATGCCCAAGAGCACCGTGTGCGCGCTCTGGGCCGAGAGGGTCGCTCCGAAGTCCGTGACGTACTTGGCGCGGGCGAAGCCGAGGAGGCCGCTGCACCCCTGCGCGTAGTCGTCGGAGAACGTCACGTCGAAGCGAGGGTTCGGGGTGGTCAGACGCGGCCACCGCTCGGGACATCGGCGCGGATCGAAGCGCCCCGTGTCCACGATCAGCCCGGCGATCACCGAACCGTGGCCCGCGAGGTACTTCGTGGCCGAGTGCACGACGACGTCGGCGCCGTGGTCGCCCGGGCGGTAGAGCGCGGGGCTCGCGAGGGTCGAGTCGACGACGACGGCGATGTCGTGGCGGTGGGCGATCTCGGCGACCGCCGCGAGGTCCACGAGCTCGGCGCCCGGGTTGGCGATCGACTCGAGCAGGAACACGCGGGTCTCGGGGCGGATCGCCGCGTCCCAGGCGGTGAGGTCCCACGGGTCCACGGTGGTCGTGGCCACGCCGAGATCCACGAGGGTGTCGTGCAGCAGCTCGGTGGTCCCGCCGTAGAGCCGGTCCGAGGCCACGACGTGGGTGCCCGGCGCGAGCAGGGAGCACAGGGCGATCGTGGTCGCGGCCTGACCGCTGGCCACGGCGATCGCGCCGATCCCGTGCTCGAGCGCGGTCACCCGCTCCTCGAGGACGCGCGTGGTCGGATTCCCGGCGCGCGAGTAGGCGAAGCCGTCGCACTCCCGCGCGAACAGAGCCTTCAGACCGGCGTGGGTCCGGTGCGCGTAGGCACTGGTGGAATAGATCGGTGGGACGACCGACCCGTGCGGGTCCTCGGCGTTCCACCCGGCATGGACGTTGGCAGTGCCCACGGCAGTTCCTCCTCAAGCGATGACTGTCGACCAGGGTGCGCCCGCCCGCGGCGCGCGCCGCATTCGTATGACGGAGTATGACCCTGCGGTCACGTCCGCGGGGAGCCGTCGGCCTCCCAGAGCCCCGAGACCCCGCGCCGGTGGGATCCCACGAGGTGGGTGTCGACGATCCCCAGCGCCTCCATGAGCGCGAACATCGTGGTGGGGCCGACGAAGCGGAAGCCGCGGGCGCGCAGCTCCCGGGCCAGTGCGATGGACTCCGCACTGGTGGTAGGGACCTGGGCAGGTGTGCGCGGGACGGGCGTGCGGTCCGGCCGGTAGGACCAGACGAGGTCGGCGAGGTCGGCGCCGGGACCGAGCGCGGCGCCCGCCCCGAGTCCCGG
The DNA here is from genome assembly GCF_052378625.1 of Brachybacterium sp. AOP25-B2-12. NCBI lineage: Bacteria > Bacillati > Actinomycetota > Actinomycetes > Micrococcales > Dermabacteraceae > Brachybacterium > Brachybacterium sp. AOP25-B2-12. Next base: position 195,725 of record NZ_JBQSXW010000001.1, read on the forward strand.
GGTCCCCCGGAGGGCGACGGCGGCGCGGGCGTTGCCGAGGGTGGCCTCGATCTTGCCGCGATGACGGATGATCCCCGGATCGTCGACGAGGCGCTGAACGTCCTCGGCCGTGAACGCCGCCACCGCATCGACGTCGAAGTCCGCGAAGGCCCGTCGGAATCCCTCGCGGCGTCGCAGGATCGTGGCCCAGGACAGGCCCGACTGGAAGCCCTCGAGGCTCAGCCGCTCGAAGACGCCCCGCTCGTCCCGCACCGGGACGCCCCACTCGGTGTCGTAGTAGTCACGGAGGTCGTCGTGGTGGCTGGCCCAGGGCGGGCGGGCGAGGCCGTCCGGACCGGTGTGCAGCACCGGCGGCTCGGGCGGAAGTTGGGGACGGGACGGATCGGGGCTGTACATGCCCCGATCATGGCGCACCGGTGCGACCGTTCAGTCGTCGATCCTGCCGATCGGCTCGCGCTTCTCCGCCTGGAACTGGTCCTCGATGCGCCCGAGGGCCCAGTACGCCGAGATGGAGATCTGCTCCTGCGGGATCTTCCGCTCCGTGACGAGCAGACGACGGATCTGCTTGATGATCCCGCGCTCCCCGTGGGCGAACACCTGCAGGCCCGAGGTGCCCACGAGGTCGAGCTCCTCGACCTGTGCGACCAACGCCTCACGCGGCTCGAGGAGGTATCGGATCTCGACGCCGTCGGGCGCGCTGAGATGCAGGCGGTCCTCGGCGTGGTCGAGCTGGATCAGGGCGAGTCCCCGGGCGGCCGGCTCCATGGCCTCGAGCGAGGAGGCGATCGCCGGCAGCGCGGAGTGATCGCCGATCAGCAGGTGGAAGCTCGCGGCGGGATCCGGGGTGTAGCTGCCGCCGGCTCCCCGCATGGCGACCAGGTCACCGGGGATCGCACCGTCGGCCCACTGCGCGGCCACGCCGTCGACCTCCCCCTCCCCGTGCAGGACGACGTCCAGGGCGATCCGCCCGGTGCTCCGGTCCCAGCTGCGGACGGTGTACGTGCGCACCTTGGGGAGCAGTTCCGGGGTCTCCTCGCGGAGGCGGTCCAGGTCGTACGGCGGGGTCAGGCCGCTCGAGGGCTCGGGGAGCAGAAGCTTGACGTAGGCATCGGTGGAGGTGTTGTCGTTCAGGTGGGCGATGCCGTCCCCGCCCAGGAGGATCCGGATGAGGTTGGGCGTGACGCGCGTCTTCCCCACCACCTCGAGGACCGCCTGCGGTCGGGCGGGACGTCCGCCGCGAGGAGCGGTGCTCCCACCCGCGGCGCCCTCTCCCGCTCGGTGGGTCCCCGGGGACCGCTGCTCGGAGGGATCGCTCTGCCCGCTGTTGACCATGTCCCCGACCCTACGGGAATCGTGCCCCCGGCGGCGATGCCGGACGCGGCGCTCGCACGAGAGGTGCACGGCGCGACCGCCGGGTGGCCACAAGGCGTGCACCCCGGGGCCGGCCGGCGACGAACCGATGACATCCGCGGTCACGTGGTCCACATCGGGCGGCGCGTCGCTTGCCCCGGATGTCCATATCGCCCTATTGTCCACCGTGCATCCTGATCCGTCCGTTCGTCTTGTCCGTCCGTTTTGCGGCCTGTGGGCCGTGGGTGTCGCTCGACGCCGAGAGCCCGTCTCTCCTCCGGAACCCGACGACCCGTCAGTACCAGCCCGGCGCGCTCTCCAGCACGCGGGCGAAGGAGCTCACCCGATGACCACCTCACCCTCGCTCGGCACCGCGCCGTCCTCACGCCTGCGATCCCTCGTCCTCCTCGGTGCCGCCGGAGCCCTGTCCCTCGGCGCCTTCGGCATCGCCGCCCCGGCGAACGCCGAGGTCATCCCCGATGCGATCACCTCGGTGACCACGTCCGGCGAGTTCAAGGTCGGACAGTCCTTCCACCTCTCCGCGGACTGGAAGGTCCCGGACGACTCGCAGCCCGGCGACTCCTTCTCCCTGGAGCTCCCCCCGGAGCTCCAGCCCGTGCAGAGGACCTTCGATCTCCGCGATGCGGACGGCGAGGTCGTCGCGACCGCCGTGGCGAAGGACGGCCACGTCGAGGTCACCCTCACGGACTACGTCCTCGCGCACCCCAAGAACGTCCAGGGATCGCTGTTCTTCGACATCTACGTCGAGCAGGGCACCGAGGCGGGCCAGGAGCTGGTGATCCGCTGGGGCGACGAGTCCACGACCATCGTGCCCGAGCCCGGGGACTACGGCACCGAGCTGCCGTCCCAGGACTCCCGCAAGTACGCCTGGAGCGCCGGGGGCAACCGCAACGGCTGGTCCATCGAGGTCGCCGGCGCGACGAGGAACGGCGTGATCACGGATCACGCGCAGAACCAGCGCATCCTGTGCGACACCGTCGAGGTCTACCGGGGGACGCGCCAGGGCAGCGTCCTCCCCTCGGACTTCACGCTCGTGGACCCGCAGCCCGATGTCCAGTGCGAGAACCGCGGACCGGGCGAGGCCGACGACTCCCTCGTGGTCCCCGTGGGCGACACCCCGGCCGACACCGTCGTCCGCGTCACCTACGCCTCGGTGCCGGATCCCGGCCAGACGGAGGTGGGCAACTCGTACACCTTCGCGAGCACCGACTTCCAGGACGAGGGCTCCGCCTTCGACCAGGTCTTCAACGCCGGTGGCGACGCGAGCGGCGAGAACGGGGCGACGCCGAGTCCGACGCCGACTCCCCCGACCGAGACGCCCACCACGTCGGCTCCGCCGAGCGAGACCACGACGCCTCCGACGGAGACGGCCACGCCTCCCGCCGAGACCACCACGCCCGCCGTGGTGACCACGCCTCCCGCTCCGACCACCACCTCGGTGAGCCCCTCGCCGGTGCCGGCGTCCGCGACCCCGCGCCTGCCGCGCACGGGTTCCGAGGTGCTGCCGCTGGCGGCCGTCGCCGCGGGCCTCGTGGCCCTGGGCACGGGTGCCGTGGCCGTGGCCCGTCGTCGTCGCTGACGGGACGACGATCCTGACGCCGGGGCCCGGTGTCGTGCACGCAGGTCGTGCTCGGCACCGGGCCCCGGTGGGTCCGGCGGGAGTCGATAGGCTCGCCCCCGTGAGCATCCTCGAGCATCCCGACGTGGTCGTCGTGGGGTCCGGCCCCAATGGTCTCGCGGCAGCGGTGACGCTCGCGCGCGCGGGTCTGGCGGTGCAGGTGCTCGAGGGCCAGGCCACCCCCGGCGGCGGCTCCCGCACCCTCGACCTCGGTCTGGCGCCCGGGATCGTCCACGACATCTGCTCGGCCGTGCACCCCATGGCGCTCGCGAGCCCGTTCCTGCAGGAGTTCGACCTCGCGGCCCGCGGCGTCCGGATGGCCGTGCCCGAGGTGTCCTACGCCCAGCCGCTCGACGGCGGGGACGCCGGGATCGCCTGGCACGACCTCGAGCGCACGGTCGCCGGCCTCGACGAGGACGCGACGGCCTGGCGGCGCGTCTTCGCTCCCCTGGTGCGCGCCGCCGAGGACATGACGGCCCTCGCGCTGTCCGACAAGCGCAGCCTTCCGGCCGGGCTGCTCAGCGCGCGGGGCGCCGCGACGGCCCTGGCCTTCGGATCGCGGGTGCTCAGCCAGGGCACGGCCGCCTGGGACCGCCCGCTGCGCACCGAGCGCGCCCGTGCTCTCCTCACGGGCGTCGCCTCGCACGCGATCACTCCCCTGCCCTCGCTCGCCGGAGCGGGCACCGCGATCATGCTCGCGACCCATGCCCATGCGCGGGGATGGCCCATCCCGGTCGGCGGCAGCCGCGTGCTCGTCGACGCCCTCCTCGCGGATCTGCACGCCCACGGCGGTGCCGTCGAGACCGGCGTGCCCGTCTCGCGCGCCTCGCAGCTCCCCCCCGCGCGCGCCGTGCTCCTGGACACGAGTGCGGACGACGCCGTCCGGATCCTCGGCGACCGTATGGACGCGCGCGTGGCGCGCGGCGTGCAGGCGCTGGGCCACGCGGGCGCCGCCGCCAAGGTCGACCTCGTCACCTCGGGTCCCATCCCGTGGGCCCACCCCGACGTCGCCCGCGCGGGGACCGTCCACCTCGGCGGCACACGCGCGCAGATGGTCGCCGCCGAGCACGAGGTCTCCCGGGGGCGGCTCCCCGCGGACCCCGTCGTCCTCGTGAGCGACCCGGTGGTCGGGGATCCGGGCCGCGAGCATGCCGGTCTGCGACCCATCTGGGCCTACGCCCACGTGCCGCTGGGGTGCCCGGTCGACCCCGTGGAGCTGGTGATCTCCCGCATCGAGCGGTACGCGCCCGGATTCCGCGACACGGTGGTCGCGGCGCGGGGCATCCCGGCCGACCGCATGCACGAGCACGATGCCGCGATCGTGGGAGGGGACATCGCCACGGGCACCGTGACCATGTACCGGATGATCGCCAGGCCGCGCGGCGCCGCCAATCCGTTCCGGCTCTCCGAGGACGCCTACCTGTGCTCGGCCGCCACGCCGCCCGGTCCCGGTGTGCACGGCCTGAGCGGGTGGTACGCGGCACGGCACGTGCTGCGCGAACGCTTCGGGATCACGCACGCGCCGCGCCTGGGCCCGTTCCGTCGACGGCCCTGACCCCGCCGGGAGTGCCCGACGCTCACCCCGGGCAGGTGCTCGGCGCCCCGCCCCGCTCGACCGCGTCCACCCAGGCGAAGAGATCCTCGATCAGCGGTGAATCCGCGGCGATCACCCCCATGTGGCTGCGCCCTGGGTATTCGTGCGCGGAGACGGGGCGGCCCCGCTCGCACAGGGATGTGACGAGCCGCTGCTGCATGGACAGCGGGATCACCTCGTCCGCGGTGCCCTGTCCCAGGAAGAGCGGCGCGTCAACCTCCCCGTCGGCGCGGTTGTCCGCGAGACGCTCGCGGGCGGGCCCCGCGCTCAGGTCGATCCGGTACAGCGGGGCGTCCTGGCCGATCGCGAGGGCCGTCAGCGCCGAGGCAGCCGTCGTGGGAGAGGTGACGCAGCGGCTCGCGGCGGCATCGACCAGCGCCAGTCCGGCGGGGTGCACGAGCGAGGGCAGGCGCATGTCGGCGTACTCCTGGCTGTAGGGCACCGCCACGAACGAGGTGACGATGTCCGAGACCGGGCCGGCATCGGCACCGGTCACGCGCTCGGCCAGCGCCAGCGGGTCCGAGGCCGCCGAGAGCGCCGCGACGCCGAGCACGGTGAGCTCCGGGGCGTACTCCGCGGCGATCTGTCCGGCCCACAGCGTCGCGTGGCCTCCCTGGGAGTGTCCCCAGAGCCAGACGTCCGAGGAGGCGTGCGCGGCGTCGACCCGGCCTGCGGCGCGGGCGGCGTCGAGGGTGGCGCGTCCTTCTCCCTGGCCGATCAGGTACGGGTAGCGGCCTTCGGTGCCCTGTCCGGGGTAGTCCGTCGCGACCACCGCCCAGCCGCGGTCGATCGCCCGGGAGATCCCGGGGATCGCCGTCTCGGTGAGCGCATCGGGTCCGACACTCGGGCCGCAGGCCCTGGCCACGCCCGTGGTCCCGTGCTGCCACGCCAGGACGGGACGCGGCCCGGAGGCGGGACCGTCCGGGTACGCGAGCACGGCGCTCGCGAGTGCCGGCGTGCCGTCGCCATGGGTCGTCGCGTAGAGGATGCGGACGGCGCTCGCCCGCGACGGCACGGCCCCCGCGTACGGAGCAGTCCGCAGGACGGCGCCGGGCGTCGCGGGGATCGGACCCGACCACGAGTAGAAGGCATCCACCGCCTCGGCGCGGGCCACGAGGGAGACCGAGCTCGCCGAACCCACCGCGAGCGCGACGGCGAGCACCGAGGCCCCCACCAGATGGACGAGGGACGGACGCCCGACGGCGCGCGGCGAGAGGGCACGCCGCGGCGGGAGCGCGCGACGTGGTGCCGTGCGCAGCGCCCTGACCAGCAGGATCGCCCCACGGACGAGCATCCCGAGCGACAGCCCCGCCGCGAGGGCGATCGAGGCGAGATCGGGCCAGGCCCAGGTCAGACCGGCCGCTGCGAGGGCCGCGATGGCGCGCGCCGCGGCCAGGATCCTCTCGCGCCCCGTCGCGGGACGCACCATGCGCCGCACCTGGACGGCAGCGCCCACCATCAGGGCGGCGATCGCGAGGACCGGCACGGCACGGATCGTCACCGGGAGGCCGGCGGCCGCCAGCGCGCCGAGGATCACGAGGAGCACGCCGAGCGGACGGCGCCACCACGCCGGCAGGGTCCGGCGGCGCGCGACCGCGACGCCCGCGAGGACGGCGGCCGCGGCGAGGACTCCCCCGAGCACGAGGAGCGCCGTGAGCGGACGGATCAGGAGGGCGGCGCCGGCGACCCCGAGCACGGCACCGCCGATCCCGACGGCCAGGCGCCGCGGCCCGCGCGTCGTCGCCCGAGGTCGGATCTGAGCCGTGTGCCCTCCCGGTCATCGTCCTGCGATTCCTCTCCGCGCGAAGATCTCCCCCGACTCGATCCCGTCTCCGATCTCCTCGAGCGTCCGTCCGCGGGTCTCGGGCACCTGGGTGGCCACGAAGACGATGACGAGCGCGCCCATCGCGCCGAACAGCCAGAACGTGCCCGTGATGCCGAGGGCGGCGACGAGGGTGGGGAAGAACAGGCCCAGCAGGGCGTTGGTGATCCAGTGGCAGCAGACCGCGACCCCGATCGCGATGCCGCGGATGCGCAGCGGGAAGATCTCCGAGAGGTACACCCACACCGCGATGTTCAAGAAGGTCTGCATCGAACCGACGAACAGCACGACGAGCGCGAGCACCACGTAGGGCCGGGCGGGGCTGCCCACCGGCAGCAAGCCCGCGCTGATCGCGAGCAGAAGGTGCGAGAGCGTCGTGAGCGTGAGGCCGATGAGGAACGTCCGTCGCCGGTCGATCCGGTCCACGGTCGCCAGGGCCACGAAGCCCCCCGCCACGGCGATGACTCCGGGAGCGACGTTCGCGATGAGGGCGGCGTGCTCGTCGAAGCCCGCCTCGACGAGAATCGTCTGCCCGTAGTACATGATCGAGTTTATCCCCGTGAGCTGCTGGGCCACCGCGACGCCGGTGCCCACCAGCAGGATCCGCCGGAGCATGGGCGAGGCGAGGATGGCCCGCAGGCCCGTCGTCCCCTCCGCCTCCCCCGGGCGCGAGGACGCGAGGATCTCCGCCACCTCGGACTCGGCGCGGCCCGGGGGTCTCATCCGGCGCAGCACGGCGATCGCCTCGTCGGCACGGCCCCGCGCCACGAGCCAGCGCGGGGACTCCGGCGCCCTCGACATCCCGAGGAACAGCGCGACCGCCGGCAGCGCCGAGACCGCCAGCATGATCCGCCAGACCCCGGCATGCTCGCCCCACACGGTGCCGATCACCGCATTGACGACGAAGGCCGCGAGCTGACCGATCACGATCATGACCTCGTTGCGTCCGGCGAGGGATCCTCGGATCTCGTACGGGGCGATCTCCGCGAGGAAGACGGGGACGACGGTCGATGCGCCCCCGACCGCCAGTCCCAGGAGCACCCGGCCCGCGACGACGACCTGAACCCCGGGTGCGAGGACGCACAGCGCGGACCCCGCGAAGAACAGGCACGAGAGACCGATGATCGTCGGGCGGCGACCCCGGGCATCGGACACGCGTCCGCCCAGGACCGCACCGACGGCGGCGCCGAACAGCAGGGAGCTGGTGACGACGCCCTCGGTGAGCGCCGTCAGCCCCAGCTCCGCGGACATCGGCCGCAGCGCTCCGTTGATCACGCCGGTGTCGTATCCGAAGAGCAGCCCGCCGAGAGTCGCGACCAGGGCGATCATGCCGAGCCTGCGCCGCGTTCGGCCCGGATCGGCATCGTCGGCGGCGGTGCTGCGCGCGAGGGCGCGAGGGCTGCGTGCGGGCATCGTCTCCACTCCCTCGCGATCGCTCGCGGCACGTCGATCCGGGAGGGTCCGCCGTCGCCCTGCGGCGACCCCGGACACGACGAGGGCCCCGCCGAACGGCGGGGCCCTCGTCACGAGTCACTGTCTCAGAGCTTCTCGAGTGGAGCTACGGGGATTCGAACCCCGGACCTCCTCCATGCCATGGAGGCGCGCTACCAACTGCGCCATAGCCCCGTGCTCGTCCTCGCTCGCCGACCCGAGGGGCGGTGTCGCGACGACCCGATAACTCTACAACTCCGATGCGGCGAGGTGAAATCAGGACGTCCGCGATGTGACCGCGACCTCACCAGGGAACGTGCGAGCCTCGGCGACCGGAGGTCCCGGGGCCGGCCCGTGGCCACGATCCCCACCGATGGCCCCGGACGAGGCGGTCGCCGGGCTGGAGATCGAGACCGGACGATGAGCACGGAGGAGACCTGCGGGGTCTTGTCCCCGACGTCGCACCGGGTCCGAGAGCGCTCTCAGTCCTCGGGATCCGGCGCGAGGTTGTGGGCGAGCAGCCGCAGCTGCTGCCCCGAGGGATCGGCCGCGAGCGGCTCGAGCACGCTGCGGTGGCAGTTCTCGAGGCCGGCGATCCCGCGGGAGGACGGGTCCAGCCCGATCATGGCGCTGATCCCGAGCGTGATCGCGGCGCCGTGCGCCACCACCAGGACGGTCATGCCGGGATGCTCGGACAGGAGGCTCCGGCATCGATCCGCGAAGCGACGGGCGACGTCGGCCCGGACCTCGATGTCGAGACCGGGGACCTCGAGGTGGGAGCGCCACGCCTCGTGCTCGCGCGGCCACCGGGCGCGGATCTCGTCACCGCTGAGCCCCTCCCAACGGCCGAAGCCCCGCTCGATGAGAGCGGGATCGGTGAGCACGGGCAGTCCCGCTGCCGCGCCGCAGGCCTCGGCGGTCGCCAGCGCCCGCTGCAGGGGCGAGCTGACGATCAGATCCACGTCCTGGTGGGCGATGGTGCGCGCGAGGGCCCGGGCCTGGGCTCGGCCCCGTTCGTTGAGCGGGATGTCCACCTGGCCCTGAAGCCGTCCGGAGGCGTTGTGGGCCGTCTGGCCGTGGCGCGCCAGGATCAGCCGACCGACGTGACGGCGTGCCCGGACCGGGTGCCCGCCCGCCGTGCCGTGGCCGCCGGAGGTCCCGCTCACTCCTGGGCGGCCGTGCCGGCGGCGGGGGCGACGTCCAGCTCGAGGCCGATCACGGGCGCCTCGCGCCACAGGCGCTCGAGCGCGTAGAACGCGCGGTCCTCGGCATGCTGGACGTGCACGACGATGTCCCCGTAGTCCAGCAGCACCCAGCGGGCATCCCGCTCGCCCTCGCGACGGATGGGCTTGCGCTGCGAGGTCTTCAGCAGCGCCTCCTCGATGCCGTCGACGATGCCGGAGACCTGCCGCTCGCTGGTCCCGCTGCACACCAGGAAGATGTCGGTGATGACGAGCTGCTCGGACACGTCGAGGGCGATCACGTCGCCCGCGAGCTTGTCGGCGGCGGCCTGGCCGGCGATCCGGGCCAGCTCGATGGATTCTTCGGAAGCGCTCACGCGGTGGGACCTCTCAGGTCGACAGGGGGGACGAGGCGGGCGGTGCGTCGACGCCCACCGGGAGGGCGCCGAGGGCGCCGGAGATGCCGGGGCCGATGACACCCGCCAGGAGCAGGGCGACGAGGACGATCAGCGCGAGGGCGACCAGCGCCCACACGATCCAGACGATGGGGTTGCCCCCGGAGCGCTCGGGCCGATGCAGCACGCGACCCTCGAAGCGCGGTGCGGGACGGGGACCGGGAGCATCGCCCACCGCGAGCTCGCCCAGCTCGACGCCGTCGGCGTCGCGGGCGACCGAGGGCACGGATCCCGGATCCAGGGTGGCGGTCGTCGGGCGGCCCGCCGCGGCGGCCTCCTCGATCTCCACGATCCGCGCCCGGCGCCCCAGGCGGCGCACCGTGGGCGTCGGCGAGCCGGCGGGCGGACGCTGCACATCGCGCAGCGTCGCCGCCGCACCGCTCGCCGGGGCGGGCGACGGGGTCCCGGGCGCGGGCGAGGCGGGGGACGACGGGGAACCCGACGGAGCAGGGCTCGCGGGACTCCGGGGGCTCTGGTCGGTGCCCCGGGCGGTCGACGTCTCCGCGACGTCACCCTCTGCCGGCGTCCCGGTCGGCGTCGGCTCCGCGTCCGCAGAGCCCGCGATGGCGGATCCCTCGGTGTCCTGCGTCGACTCAGCGGGGCTGTCCGTCACTGTCGGCGCCTGACTGGGCGTGGGCGCGCCGTGGTGGATCGGGGACAGGACGGCCGTGTCGTCGTGGCCCGGGAGAGGCGGCGCGGCGCCGCCGAGCGGGCGGCCCGAGATGTACGGGAAGCGCGCGGGCTGGGCGCCGCGGCGCTCCTCGTCGACCCAGGGGGCCAGTCGCGGCATGGGAGGCTCGAGGGCGGTCGACGCCGTCGCGGGCGCCACATCGTCCTCGCGGTCCCCGGCCCTCTCGACGGAGGTCCAGGAGGAGTCGTCGGCGGAGGGATCCGCCGGCGCATCGACCGGGGAGGGGGTGGGCCCGGGCTCTGCCACCGCGTCAGTGCGCGAATGCGTGTCCGCGTCGGCGCCCGCGGCGGGGTCGGTGCCCGGCGAGGCCGTGTCGCCCGCCGCGTCGTCCCGCGGTGCGGCCTCCTCCGGATCGGAGGGGACCACCGGGATCACCCCCGAGGCCTCGAGCTCTGCCCGGCGGGCGTCGAGCGCCACCTGCTCCTCGGGCGAGAGCTGCCGTGCACGGCGACCGTGCCGGCGTCGCGTGGGGCTCCCCTCAGCCGGCGAGGCGTGCTGCGTTCCGTCGCTCATCGTCGTCACCTCCTGTGTACAACGCGTACTTGTTGATGTACTGCACCACCCCGTCGGGCACGAGGTACCAGACGGGCTCCCCCTGGCCCACCCGGATCCTGCAGTCCGTCGAGCTGATCGCCATGGCCGGGACCTCGATGAGGGAGACCCTGTCCTGGGGCACCCCCGTCGAGTCGAGCACGTGACCGGGCCGCGTGACGCCGATGAAGTGCGCGAGCTCGAAGAGCTTCGCGCTGTCGCGCCAGGTCAGGATCGATTGCAGGGCGTCGGCGCCCGTGATGAAGAAGAGGTCGGCATCGGGGTGGCGGTCCGCGAGATCGTGCAGGGTGTCCGTCGTGTACGTCGCGCCGGGGCGGTCGATGTCCACCCGTGAGACGGTGAAGACGGGGTTGGCGGCGGTGGCGATCACGGTCATGAGGTAGCGATGCTCCGGATCGGAGATGCCCCGCCCGGACTTCTGCCACGGGCGACCGGTGGGCACGAACACGACCTCATCGAGGCCGAAGACGCTCTGGACCTCGCTGGCGGCCACCAGGTGGCCGTGGTGGATGGGATCGAAGGTCCCGCCCATCACGCCGATGCGCCGCCGCCGCTGCTCCATCGAGCTCAGTGCTGTCCCGGACGCGTGCTGGTGGTGCGGCCGTGCTCGCCGTCCCGGCGCGCGGCGACGTCCTTGGACCGCTGCGAGGGCTTCTGGTTGAGGCCGCTGAAGAGATAGGTGATCCCCAGCAGGCACAGGAGGATCACGAAGGCACCACCGCCCACCAGGAACGGGGAGACGCCCTCGGAGGCGTGCGAGCCGCCCTCGGCGAGGATGAGGAGCTGGTCGAGCATGGGAACGGGCCTTTCCACGGTCACGGCAGACCTGCTCATCATCCCACAGACGTGCCCGGGAATCCGTCAGGGACGCACGTGCCCCTGGCCGATCACGATCCACTTGGTGCTGGTCAGCTCGGGCAGCCCCATCGGGCCGCGCGCATGGAGCTTCTGGGTGGAGATGCCGATCTCCGCGCCGAAGCCGAACTCCCCGCCGTCGGAGAAGCGCGTGGAGGCGTTGACCATGACGACCGCGGAGTCGACCTCCTGCACGAAGCGCTGGGACGCGGCGAGGTCGCGGGTGAGGATCGACTCGGTGTGCCCCGAGGAGTGCGCGCGGATGTGCGCGAGCGCCGCGTCCAGGTCCTCGACCACGCGCACCGAGAGGTCGAGGGACAGGTATTCGAGGTCCCAGTCCTCCGGCACGGCGTCCACGACCGCGGCGGGATCGACGGTGGCCGCGACCGCATCGAGGATCGCCCGGGAGCGGTCGTCGACGTGCAGGGTGACCCCGGCTCCGACCAGCGCCGCCGCCAGGACGGGCAGGGCGGTCCCGGCGGCATCGGCGTGCACGAGCAGGGTCTCCAGCGCGTTGCACACCCCGACCCGCTGGGTCTTGGCGTTGAGCACGATCGGGACGGCCTGCTCGAGGTCCGCGCTCGCATCGACGAACACGTGGGTGGTGCCCGTCCCGGTCTCGATGACCGGCACGGTCGACCGCTCGACGACGCGTCGGATCAGCCCCGCCCCACCGCGCGGGATGAGCACGTCGACGAGGCCGCGGGCGCCCATGAGCGCGTCCGCTCCCTCGCGGCCATGGGCGTCGATCCCCACGATCAGGTCGTCCGGGAGCTCCTGCTCGAGGAGCACCTCGCGCAGCACGGCGATGATCGCCTCGTTGGAGTGCCGGGCCGCGGAGCCGCCCCGCAGCACGATCGCATTGCCGGACTTCAGCGCGAGCCCCGCGGCATCGACCGTGACGTTGGGTCTCGCCTCGTAGATCATGCCGACCACGCCGAAGGGCACGCGCACCTCGCGCAGCTGCAGGCCGTTGGCGAGCACCGAGCCGCGCACGACGTCCCCCACGGGGTCGGGCAGGGCGGCGGCGTCGCGGAGCTGCTGGGCGATCGACACGATCCGCTCCGCGTCCAGCACCAGGCGGTCGCGCAGCCCCGGGTCCATGCCCGCGGCGTCGGCGGCGGCGAGGTCCTCCGCGTTGGCCGCGACGATCTTCGCGGAGCGTCCCGTCAGGGCATCCGCCATCGCCAGCAGCACGGCGTCCTTGCGGGCGCGGGTCAGGACGGCGAGCCGGGGCTGGGCATCGCGCGCGGCGCGTGCGGCGTCCAGGACCTGATCGCGGGCGGTGGGTTCGGCGGTGGGGGTGTCATCGACCGTCAGCTGGGGGACCATGGGGCCCATCGTACGAAGGCGGCGGCGCGCGGGCGTGGCCTGTCCGTCGTCGGCGGCCCCGGTGCCGCAGGACACGAGGAGGACAGGGTGCACGCAGCGCAGGAGGCCGCCCCGGGCCGAGCGGTCGAGGTCGTCGTGGTGGGGTCGATCAACGTTGACCTGACGGTGACGGTCACGCGACGACCGCGCCCCGGTGAGACGGTCATCGGCGGCGGCGGAGCCGCCACCCCGGGAGGCAAGGGGGCCAATCAGGCCGTGGCCGCCGCGGGGCACGGTGCCCGGGTGCGCATGATCGGGGCGGTCGGCGACGACCAGCACGCCGACCTCGCGACGACCGCGCTCGAGCAGGCCGGGGTCGACATCTCCGCGGTGCGGCGTGTGCCGGGTCCCACCGGGCTCGCGGTCGTGACCGTCGATGCCGGCGCGGAGAACTCGATCGTCGTGGTGCCCGGCGCCAACGCCGCGGTCACCGCGGACCGGGTGCTCGAGCACCGCACCGCGGTCTCCGGTGCCGCGGTGGTGGTGGTCCAGGGCGAGATCCCGCGGGCGGGCACCGAGTGCGCGGCGCGCCTGTGCCGCGGTCGTCTCGTGCTCAACCCCTCCCCCGTCGGACCACTGGATCCCGACGTGCTCCGTGCCGCCGATCCCCTGGTCGTGAACGTCCACGAGGCCGCTCGGGTGGTGGCGCTGCTCGCGGGCCGGCACGCCGAGGGCGACGATGACGGTGATGGCGACGCGCAGGACCTCCGGGAGAGCATCCGGACCCTGCTCGCGAAGGGCGTGACCTCCGTGGTCCTCACCCGAGGGGCCGACGGCGCCCTCGTGGGTGCTGGGGCCGGCCCCGTCCACGAGGTCCCCGCCCCCCGGGTCCGCACGGTCGACACGACCGGCGCGGGCGATGCGCTGACGGGGGTGCTCGCCGCGGAGCTCGCCGGGGGGACGGACCTGCTGGCCGCGAGCCGGATCGCCGTGGCGGCGGCCGCACGGACCGTCACGGTCCTGGGTGCCCGCGCATGAGCGCCCGGGAATCGCCCATCGGCCGTCGTCGCCGCCGCGGGACGACGTCCCATGTGGCTGGCCCTGCTGGGGTACACCACGGCCCTGCTGCTCTGCGCTGCGGGGGCGGTCGCCTTCGGCGGGCTCACGGGCCCGGCGCTGTGGGCCGTCCTCGGGCTGGTCCTGGGTGCCGTCGCGGCGGCCCGGGCGACGTTCGCCCCGAAGCGCGAGGGTTGACGCGCCGTCGGGTCCGGGGCTCAGGCTCCGGGCAGCACCACGAGGTCGTCCCGGTGCAGCACGGGGCGACGGAAGGCGTCCCCGTGCTCGTGGCGCAGGTCGGCGCTCGAGCGTCCGCGGATCGCCCGCAGGTCCTCGCTCGAGTAGGCCACGAGGCCCCGTGCGACGACGCGGCCGTCCGGGGCCACGACGTCCACCGGCACGCCCGCCGCGAACGTCCCCCGCACCTCGGTGATGCCCACCGCGAGGAGCGAACGGCGTCGTGAGGCGAGCGCGGTCGCGGCGCCCTCGTCGACGTGGAGGCTTCCCGCACCGCGGGTCGCGAAGCGCAGCCACACGAGCCGGGAGCGCCGCCGTCCGTGGCGGGCCGGGAAGAACGTGCCCACGTCCTGGCCCGTGAGGACCTCGCCGAGCAGTCCCGCGGCGGTGAGGATCGTCGCGGTGCCGGTGGTCGAGGCGTGCTGGGCCGCGGCGAGCTTGGTGACCATGCCGCCCGTGCCCACGGCGGACCCGACGCTGCCCACGTCCACGCCCTCGAGCGCGGCGTCGTCCTGGACGGTCACGATGCGGCGTGCGCCCGGTTCCCGCGGCGGCGCCGTGTACAGCGCGTCGACGTCGGTCAGCAGCACGAGCAGATCGGCGCCGATCAGCTGGGCGACCAGCGCGGCCAGGCGATCGTTGTCCCCGAAGCGGATCTCGTGGGTGGCGGTCGTGTCGTTCTCGTTGATCACGGGCACGGCACGCATGCCCAGGAGCGCCTCGAGGGCGGTGCGCACGTTGCGGTAGGTCTCACGGCGGATCACGTCGGACTCGGTGAGCAGCACCTGACCGGCGACGAGGCCGTTCGCGCCGAGCGCCTGCGCCCAGGCCGATGCCAGCAGCGACTGGCCCACGCTCGCGGCGGCCTGCTGGGTCGCGACGTCCGCGGGGCGGCGCGGCAGGCCCAGCGGGGCCAGCGCCGCGGCGATCGCCCCGGAGGAGACGATCACGACGTCGGTCCCCCGCGCGGCGAGCACGGCGACGTGGTCGGCCACGGCCCGGACGGCCGCCGGGTCCAGGCGCCCGGCGGTGTCCGTGAGGCTCGAGGAGCCGATCTTCAGGACGATGCGGTGGACACCGGGGACCTGCGCGCGCGCGGTGACGCGGGCGGGCTGTCGGGGCTGCTGGGGGACGGTGCTCACGGGTCAGTCGTCGGAGGCGGCGGGATCGGCCCAGTGCCCGGAGCGACGCTCCTGGTCCATGGCCTCCAGGCGGTCCATGCGCGCCGCCGTGCGGGCCTTCTGGTCCTCGCGCTTCTCCTCACGGGTGGGCCGCGAGCGGTCCTCGAGGCGGGCGTCGGTGCCGCGGGAGCCGAGGTGCTCGGCACCTCCCATGAGGGTGGGCTCCCAGTCGAAGACGACGGCGTCGTCCGCGCCGCCGATGACGACCGTGTCGCCCGCGACGGCACCGACCTTGTACAGCTTCTCCTCGACACCCAGACGGTTCAGGCGGTCCGCGAGGTAGCCCACGGCCTCGTCGTTGGTGAAGTCGGTCTGGCGGACCCAGCGCTCGGGCTTGGCGCCGAGGATCCGGTACGCCACGTCCCCGTCGTACTGGGTCTTCTCGACGCGGAACGGCGAGGAGTCCACCGAGCGGGGCTTGAGGACGACCGGGGCCGCCTCGGGCTCGGGCAGCGCGGCACGTGCCTCGTCGACCAGACGCCCGAGCACGAACTCGAGCTCCCGGAGCCCCTTGTGGGACACGGCGCTGACCTCGAGGACGGGCACGCCGTGGGAGGCGAGGCGCTCGCGGACGATCTCGGCCATGTCCTGGCCGTCGGGCAGGTCCGTCTTGTTGACGACGATCACCTGCGGGCGCTCCATGAGCGGCACCCGGTCCCCGGCCTCGGCGTCCAGGCCGCCCGCGTACGCGGCGAGCTCGGCCTCGATCGTCGCGAGGTCGGTGACGGGGTCGCGGTCGGACTCGAGCGCGGCGGCGTCCAGGACATGGGCGATCACGTGGCAGCGCTCGATGTGGCGCAGGAAGTCCAGTCCCAGGCCCTTGCCCTCGCTCGCCCCGGGGATCAGCCCGGGGACGTCGGCGACCGTGTACCGGTACTCCCCCGCCTCGACGACGCCGAGGTTGGGGGTCAGCGTGGTGAAGGGGTAGTCGGCGATCTTGGGACGCGCGGCGCTCATCGCGGCGATCAGCGAGCTCTTGCCGGCGCTGGGGAAGCCGACGAGGGCGACGTCGGCGACGGCCTTGAGCTCGAGGACGTAGGTGTGCTCCTCGCCGGGCTCTCCCAGGAGGGCGAAGCCGGGGGCCTTGCGCTGGCGGGAGGCGAGGGCGGCGTTGCCGAGTCCGCCGGTGCCGCCGTGCGCCGCGACGAAGCGCGCGCCGATGCCCACGAGGTCGGCCAGGACGCGGCCGTCCTCGGTGGTCACGACGGTGCCGTCGGGCACGGACAGGACGAGGTCCTCGCCGTTGGAGCCGGCGCGCATGTCGCCCTTGCCGAAGCCGCCGGACTGTGCGCGCTGGTTGGGGGCGTGGTGGTAGCTGAGCAGCGTCGTCGACGAGGCGTCGACCTCGAGGATCACGTCGCCGCCGCGGCCGCCGTTGGCGCCGTCGGGGCCGGCCAGGGGCTTGAACTTCTCGCGGCGGATCGATGCGCAGCCGTGGCCGCCGTTGCCGCCCGCGGCGCGCAGGAGGACCCTGTCGACGAACGTGGTCATGGTGGGGTCCTCCCGGATCCGTTGTTCCCCGGTCGATGTGGTGCGCGCGGATGCGGCCCGGGGATGCGATCAGGGGCGGAGTGCGATGACTCCGCCCCTGGTCGAGGTGTGTGCGTGCCGCGCGGCGCGCGGCGGTGCGTCAGACGCCGGTGACGATGCTGACGACGTTGCGGTCGCGCTTGCGGCCGAACTCGACCGTGCCCGCCGTGAGGGCGAACAGGGTGTCGTCGTTGCCGCGTCCCACGCCGTCACCGGGGTGGAAGTGCGTGCCGCGCTGGCGGACGATGATCTCGCCCGCGCCGACGTTCTGGCCGCCGAAGCGCTTGACGCCGAGGCGCTGCGCGTTGGAGTCGCGGCCGTTCTTCGAGGAGCTTGCGCCCTTCTTGTGTGCCATGGGGAAACCTTCTCTCGTTGTGCCCGGTGACGGGATCGCTCAGGCGATGCCGGTGACCTTGAGGCGCGTCAGCTCCTGGCGGTGGCCCTGGCGCTTCTTGTAGCCGGTCTTGTTCTTGTACTTGAGGATGCGGATCTTGGGGCCGCGGAGCTCCTCGAGGATCTCGGCGGTGACGGTGACCTTCGCGAGGTCCTCGGCACCGGCGGTGACCTTGTCGCCGTCGACGAGCAGGACGGGAGCGAAATCGACGCTGTCGCCCGTCTCGCCGGCGACGCGGTTGATGACGAAGGTGTCGCCGACCGACACCTTCTCCTGACGACCGCCTGCGCGGACGATTGCGTACACCACGTCAATGCTCCATCTGTTCGTCTGATTCGCTTGCTGTCCCGCCCGGTTCCGGCGGACCTGCGACCGTCGACCGCGCGGGGCTCCCGGGACCCGGCCGGAGCCGGGCACCGCAGGGGCCTGCGGGACGATGCGGTCGCGCCGTCACCCGTGGGCGAGCACGACGGGGCGCGGTGAACGCGCCGCAGTACAGGATACGGTCCCGCAGGCCGCACGGTCAACCATGTCGTGCCGTGTGACCTGCGGGAACGTCACCTCGCGCTGTGGAACTGGTCACGCACGGGAGGCATCCGGGTCCTCGGGAGCCTCGGAGGGCTCGCTGGTCCAGTCGTCGTCGGACGTCACGGGGGTCGCCGGGGCCTCCTCGGCGACCTCGGTGGTCCACGCGTCCTCGACCGTGTCCTCGGGCGTCGTGGCGGCGCTCTCCGGCTCCGGGGCGGACGCCGCCTGGTCCGCGGGCTCGTCGACGCTGATCACCTGGCCGTCGACGACCACCTCGGGGTGCCCGTGGCCAGTGGTCGCGGCGGCGATCGAGGCGATGGTCGCGCGGGCCAGCTCCCGGGAGGTGGTGTCCTCCTCGAGCCGGTGCACGTCCTCCGGTGACTCCTCGGCGGGCTCCTCCGCGGGCGCGTCCTTGCCGGTGCTCCCGGCGGACCCGGATCCCGAGGCGGAGCCCTTGCGTCCGCCCCGGCGGCGCGAGCCGCCGTTGCGGCCGCCGTCGTCCTGCTGGTCGGACTCGTGGTGGTGCTTGCCGTCGATGTCGATCTGGATCCCGCGGCCCGCGCACGCCTCGCAGGTGGTCGAGAACGTCTCGACGAGGCCCTGGCCCACGCGCTTGCGGGTCATCTGGACCAGGCCCAGCGACGTGACCTCGGCAACCTGGTGCTTGGTGCGGTCTCGCCCGAGGCACTCGATGAGGCGGCGCACGACGAGGTCGCGGTTGGCCTCGAGGACCATGTCGATGAAGTCGACGACGATGATCCCGCCGATGTCGCGCAGCCGCAGCTGGCGCACGATCTCCTCGGCGGCCTCGAGGTTGTTGCGGGTGACCGTCTCCTCGAGCGAGCCGCCCGAGCCGGTGAACTTGCCCGTGTTGACGTCGACGACGGTCATCGCCTCGGTGCGGTCGATGACGAGGGAGCCGCCGGAGGGCAGGTAGACCTTGCGGTCCATCGCCTTGAGCAGCTGCTCGTCGACGCGGTGCTTGACGAACACGTCCTTGTCGCCCATGTGCCGCGTCACGCGCTCGAGGAGATCGGGGGCGACGTCCTGGACGTACTCGTGGACGTCGTCGTAGGCCTTGTCGCCCTCGACGATCAGGGAGGTGAAGTCCTCGTTGAAGACGTCGCGCACCACCTTGATGGCGAGGTCGGGCTCCTGGGCCAGCGACGCCGGGGCGGACTTCGACTTCTGGGCCTTGAGGATCTTGTCCCACTGCGCGCGCAGACGCTCGACGTCGTGCGTCAGCGCCTCCTCGCTCGCGCCCTCGGAGGCCGTGCGGACGATGACGCCCGCTCCCTCTGGGATGACCTTCTTCATGATCTTCTTGAGCCGCGAGCGCTCGGTGTCCGGGAGCTTGCGCGAGATGCCGGTCATCGAGCCGCCCGGGACGAACACGACGTAGCGACCCGGAAGGGAGATCTGGCTCGTCAGGCGGGCGCCCTTGTGGCCGATGGGGTCCTTGGTCACCTGGACCAGGACCGGGTCGCCGCTCTTGAGGGCGAGCTCGATCCGGCGCGGCTGGCCCGAGAGCCCGGCCGCGTCCCAGTTGACCTCACCGGCGTACAGGACGGCGTTGCGCCCCTTGCCGATGTCGACGAAGGCGGCCTCCATGCTGGGCAGCACGTTCTGGACCTTGCCCAGGAACACGTTGCCGACCATCGAGGACTGCGTCCTCTGGGCGACGTAGTGCTCGACGAGGACGTCGTCCTCGAGCACGGCGATCTGGGTGCGGCCCGGGCGCTCACGCACGATCATCGAGCGCTTGACGCTCTCGCGGCGCGCTAGGAACTCGGCCTCGGTGATGACGTTGCGGCGCCGACCGGCGTCGCGGCCCTCGCGGCGGCGCTGCTTCTTGGCCTCGAGCCGGGTCGAGCCCTTGACGGCCTTGACCTCGTCGCGGCGGTCGCGCACCTTGACCACCGTGTTGGGCGGATCGTCCGAGGACGGCTTGTCCTCGCCGCCGCCCGAGGAGCGCCGGCGCCGGCGCCGGCGGCGCGAGCTCGAGCTGCCGCCGTCCGCGGAGTCGTCGTCGTCGCGGTCGTCGTCGGAGGTCTCGTCGGACGTCCCGGAGTCCTCGGCGGTGTGCTCGGCGTGCTCCTCGGAGGAGCCGTGGGAGTCGTCCGAGCTCTTCGCACCACCCTTGCCGCGTCGGCCACCCCGCGAGCGCGAGCGCCGGGAGCCGGACCGCTCCTGCCCGTCACCGGAGCCGCCGTCGTCCTCGCGCGCGTCGTCGGAGGCCTCGTGGTCGGAGGTCTCGCCGGAGTCCTCGTCATCGTCCGAGCGGGCATCTGCTCGCTGCTCGGAGTGGTCCTCGCCGCGCTCGTCGGTGCCGGACTCGTCGTCGCCACGACCCCGGCCGCGGCGACCGCGGCCTCCGCGGCGGCGACGACGGCGGGAGGACCCGCCCTCGTCGTCGGAGTCGTCGTCGGGACCGGAGCCCTCCGTGTCGTCGGAGGAGTCCGTGTCCTCGCTGCGACGGCGACGGGCCGCGGACGACCCCCGGCCACCGCGGGCGGACCGCTCGCCGCGGGGCGAGCCCTCCGCGTCGTCGACGGTGCCGGCGTGGGATGCGTCCGTGGTGTCGGCGTCGGAATCGGCCTCCTCGCGGAGGTCCGGCGCCTGGAACAGCAGGGAGGAGAAGTCGAGCTGGGCGCGCCGGGAGCGGTCCTCGTCCTCGGAGGTGGCGCGGGACCGCACGGCGCGACGACGCGACAGGGCTGCGAGGTCGTCGGCGATGCCGCCGGTCTCGCCGTGCTGGTCCTCGGCCGCGGGCGTGGGCGCCTCCTCGTCGTCCGCGTCCTCATCCTCGTCGTCCTCGGGGGTCGGGGCCGCGGGGACGGGGTCGTGGGCGGCGGAGAACACCGGCGCCACGGGAGGGCCGGCGGGCGCGCCCGAGCGGCGGCGCTTGGGGCGGGTGGTCGGGGCCGGCTCGGCCTCGGCGACGGGGGCCGTGGACTCCTGCTCGGGGACGCTGGTCAGCGGCGCATGAGGAGCCTGCTCCTCGGCCTCCTGGTGCACGGCCGGGGCGCCGGTCGGCGCTCCGGCGCGTCGGCGCCGTCGCGGCGGGGCGGACGTCGGGGCGTCCGTCTCCGTCGTGTCCTCGGCGTGTTCGGGTGTGCGGGAATCCTCAGCCATGGGGCTGCTCCTTCTGGCGGGACCAGCGCACCCTGGTGCCGTGATGTCATCGTCCTGACGGACGGAAGTCGTGTGCCCTCACCGTCGCGCTGCTCCCATCGGGAGCGCAGCGATGTCGTCGGGCGCAGGCACGGTCGCGAGGCTCGCGGGGCCGGTGCCGGCCGATCGACGCCGGGAGGTTCCCCCGCCCGGTACGGGGCGGAAGAGCGCCGCGGCAAGTATGGCACACCTGGCCCCTGCGGGACCGGGTCCCCTGCCTCCGGCGCGGCGCGCCCGCGGGACCCGGGGATCCTCGACCCCGGTCCCCGTCGGGCGCGACGGGGCGGATCAGCTGCCGGTGCCGGGGACGTACTCCTCGTCGACCTCGACGTCGATCGTGTCGTCCTGGGCGCGCGGGGCCTCGATGCTCCCGGGGGCGCGCGCGCCCTCGACCTGGGCGGTGCCGCGGTTCTTGAGGGCCGCGAGCCGCGAGTCGACGTCCAGGCGGCGGGCGTCGACCTCGAGGGACTCGAACTGGGAGTCCAGGGAGTTGGCGGCGATCTCCTGGCGCCCGATCACGCGGGCCTCCTCGCGACGCACCTTGTCCTCGAAGCGGGACAGCTCGCTCGTGGGATCCAGGATGTCGATCGCCCCGACGGCGTCGCTCATCCGGTTCTGGGCATCGGCGGCCCGCGAGCGGGCCACCAGCTGGTCGCGCTTGGACTTGAGCTCGGTGAGCTTGCCGCGCATCGTGTCCAGACCGGTCTTGAGCTGGCCCACCACCTGGTTCTGCGACTGGATGGAGGGCTCGACGCTCGTGGCCTCCTCGGAGGACTGGATCTGCCGCTCGATCGCCACGCGGGCGAGGTTGTCGAAGCGATCCGCCTCCCCGGCCTGTCCCTCGGACCGCAGCTGATCGGCGCGCTGGGAGGCGGCGACGGCCTTGCGCTCCCAGTCCTGGGCGGCCTTGACGTCCTCGTCGTGGTCGCGCTCCATGAGGCGCAGGTTCCCGATCGTCTGGGACACGGCGGCCTCGGCCTCGCGGATCGAGTCGGTGTAGTCGCGGATCATCTGGTCCAGCATCTTCTGGGGATCCTCGGCCTGGTCCAGCAGGGCGTTGATGTTGGCGCGCGTCAGCTGCGCGACGCGTCCCAGGATCGACTGCTTCTTGGTCATGGCTTCCACCTTCTGTCTCGGGGTTCCGCCCGGGTCGCGCGGAGGTCGACGCACGGGGCGGACATGGTGTCGTGCTTCACGCGGAACACTAGCGGTCCGGGCCGTGCCGCGCCTGGATCGTGCGAGGTCGCGCCCTCGCCGGCTCCGGTCCTCCCGACGAGCACCCGGACAGGGCAGGGCGGGTCAGGACGGGACGGGTCAGGTGAAGTCAGGTTCGCGGCCCGCCGGACACGGCCCGACGTCAGAACCGGCGCCGCGATCGTCCCCGGCCGCCGCGCATCGCGCCCTGGACGGCACCGGCGGCGATCTCGGAGATGACGGCCTCGAGCATCCCCGAGCCGGACCCGCGGGCCGAGGACGAGGAGGGTCCGGCGATCCCCGAGGGCCGCGATGCGCCGCGATCGCGGTCCTCCCCGTAGGCGCCGAAGCCGCCGAGGCTCCCTCCCAGGCCCCCCAGCATCCCGAGGGCGTCCAGGGGGCCGTACCGGTCGTCGGCGGCCTGGCGCGCCCGGTCGCCCACCCGCGGGTCGTAGGAGTCCGAGGGGACGGACCCGCGCTGCTGCTCGAGACGCCGGGCCTCGCGGTCGGCGTCGTACCGGTCCCGGGACGCGGCGATCACGGCATCGAGCTCGGCATCGGCCGCACGGACGGCCGCGAGCAGCGAGACGGGGTCCGCGCCCTGGGTGCTCGCCGTCGCGGCGCGGGTGCGCACCTGCTCGGCCACGGCGATCGCCTGCGGCAGGCGGGGGTCCTCGTCCCGCGTCGCGTGCGCGCGGGCCAGGGCCGTGTCGAGCTCGCCGAGGGCGTCGTCGAGCTCGCGTCGTGAGCTCTCGAGCGCCCGGGGCAGCGCCACGACGGCGTCCAGGGCGGCGCCGGCGTCCTGGAGGGCGTGCTCGGCGGCCGAGAGCCGTTCGAGCTGTTCGCCCGTGAGCATGCCGGAGGCGGCGCCGAGGTCGTCGAGGTCGCTCCGTGCCCCGGCGAGCAGACGGGCGGCGCCCTCGGTGCCCTCGCCGAGCGAGCGTGTGGCTCCCGCGCCGTGCTCGGCGACGACCTGCTGCTCGACGGTGCGGGCGCTCGACAGACGGGCCGACAGCTCCTCGTGACGGGCCGTGGCGCGGCGCAGCCGCTCGGCGGCGTGCCGGGAGTCGTCCCGCAGCGCTCCGACGCGGGCGGTCTCGCGATGCAGCTCCTCGACGGCACCACCCACGCGGGTGCGGATCGTCTCGACCTCGCGCCGGGCCGTGACCTCCTGGCCCGCCGCGAGCAGCTCGTCGATGTGGCGGCGGGCGCGGTACGCGGCATCGAGCTCGTCACGCGCCCGCGTCACGGCCCCGCCGAAGGTCTGTGCGGTCGCGCTGCCGAACTCGGCATCGGCGAACATGCGCTCCTGGTCCGCGGCGCGGACGGCCTCGTCGGCGTGCAGCAGCACGGCGTCGATGCCGGTGATCAGCTCGGGTAGGGGTGAGAGCGCCGCGAGGCGGCGCTTCTGGGCGCCCGCGGAGCGGCGATTGCCCAGGACGGCCAGCACGATGATGCCCACGACGACGAACCCGCCGCCGACCACGAGCGTTCCGATACCGGTCAGCGCCCCGCCCAGATCCGCGAGGAGCACGCTCGCGGCACCGTGACCGGACGTGGGGACGGGGGCGGTCGCCAGGACGTCGAGGCCCGCTCCCCCGGTGGCGCTGATGGTCACGGTCGCTCCTCGGCTGGTCGGACGGCCCGCACGCTGGGCGGGCACCACGGTGGGGTCACCCTAGCGGGGGCGTCCGGGACGGTTCTGCGACCGGGGCCGGGACGATCGTCCCGGGGACGGCGGTCGCGTCCGGTCGTACCCTGGAAGCCGCCCCCACACGCCCTTTTCTCCCTTGAGGAGTCCCATGGAAGCCCTCGACATCGCCCGGTGGCAGTTCGGGATCACGACGGTCTACCACTTCATCTTCGTGCCGCTGACGATCGGGCTGTCGCTGCTCGTGGCGATCATGCAGACCGTCGCGCACCGGTCCCGCGACGTCGTCAAGAAGGATGCCTGGACCCGTCTGACCAAGTTCTTCGGCTCGATGCTGATCGTGAACTTCGGGATCGGGATCGCCACCGGCATCGTCCAGGAGTTCCAGTTCGGCATGAACTGGTCGGAGTACTCGCGCTTCGTGGGCGACGTCTTCGGCGCGCCGCTGGCCTTCGAGGGCCTGGCCGCGTTCTTCATGGAGTCGGTGTTCCTGGGCCTGTGGATCTTCGGCTGGAACCGCCTCTCCCCGCGCCTGCACCTGCTGACCATCTGGTGCGTCGCGATCGGCACGACCCTCTCGGCGTACTTCATCATCGCCGCCAACTCCTTCATGCAGCACCCCGTGGGCGCCGTCTACAACCCCGAGACCGGCCGCGCCGAGCTCGACAGCATCCTGACGGTCCTCACGAACATCACGACGCTCGCCGCCTTCCCGCACGTCATCTCCGGGGCCTGGCTCGTCGCGGGCGCCTTCGTCACGGGCGTCTCCGCGTGGCACATGGTCAAGCACCACAACAAGGCCCGCGAGCTGGGCATCGGGTCCCCCGAGGGCGACGCCCACGACACCCAGGCGCGCACCGTCTTCCGTCCCGCCGTCCGCTTCGGCGTGCTGGCGATGTTCGTCTCGGCCCTCGTTCTGGTGGTCACCGGCGACATGCAGGCCAAGCTCATGTTCGAGCAGCAGCCCATGAAGATGGCCTCCGCGGAGGCGCTGTGCGAGACGGAGACCGGGGCCTCGTTCTCGATCCTCACCGTGGGCGGCCCGGACGCCTTCTCCGCCAACTGCGGCGACGTCCAGCACCTCATCGAGATCCCGTACCTCACCGCCATCTTGGCGACGAACGACCCGAACGCCACGCTCCAGGGCGTGGGCGACCTCCAGCAGCAGTACTCCGAGAAGTTCGGGGACACCGTCACCGCCGCCGACGGCACCGTCCACGCCGCGGACTACCGGCCCAACCTCTTCGTGACCTACTGGTCCTTCCGCCTCATGATCGGCCTGGCCGGCTTCAGCGCGATCGTCGCGTTCTGGGCGCTGTGGATCACCCGCGGCGGGCGCACCTCCGGGTCCCGCGCGTTCCAGTGGTTCACGGTGCTCGCGATCCCCATGCCCTTCCTCGCGAACTCGGCGGGCTGGGTGTTCACCGAGATGGGGCGCCAGCCGTGGGTGGTCGCGCCGAACCCGACGGGCGATCCGACGATCCGGCTGATGACCCTCCAAGGGGTCTCCCCGAACCCCGCCTGGATGGTCGCGACCTCGCTCATCGCCTTCACGCTGCTGTACGCGGCGCTCGTGGTCGTGTGGTTCCACCTCATGCGCAGGAGCGCCCTGAAGGGGATCCCCATACCGAAGACGGACCCCAAGACCCAGAAGGTCGACACCCCGGCCCTGTCCTTCGACTACTGAGAGGCCGCAGACCATGGAACTGACCACCTTGCAGATCATCTGGTTCGCCCTCATCGCCGTGCTGTTCGCCGGCTACTTCATGCTCGAGGGCTTCGACTTCGGCGTCGAGATGAACGTCGGCGTGCTGGGCCGCGGCGACGAGGCCCGCAAGGGCACGATGCTCGCGACCATCGGCCCCGTCTGGGACGGCAACCAGGTGTGGCTGCTCGTCGCGGGCGCCTCGATCTTCGCGGCCTTCCCCGAGTGGTACGCGACGCTGTTCTCCGGGTTCTACCTCGCGCTGCTGCTCCTGCTGCTCGTGCTCATCATGCGGGTGTGCGCCTTCAAGTACCGCGGCAAGTCCGAGGACCCCCGCTGGCGCCGCGCCTGGGACCGGGTCCATGTCGTCGCGGGCTTCGTGCCCCCGCTGCTGTGGGGCGTGGCCTTCGCCAACATCGTCCGCGGGGTCGACATCGACGCGGGCAAGCACGTGACGACCTCGCTGATCGGCCTGCTGAACCCCTTCGGCCTGCTGGGCGGCGTCGTGTTCGTGCTGCTGTTCTGGCTGCAGGGCACCGCCTACCTGGCGCTGAAGACCGTCGGCGACCTGCGGGCGTCCGCCAACCACCTGCTGGGCCGCCTCGTCTGGCCGACGATCCTGGCCGGCGCCGCCTTCCTGGTGTGGAACCAGCTCGCCCACGCCAACACCCAGCTGACCTGGATCCCGCTGCTCGTGGCGGCCGTGGCGCTGGTCGGCGTGACCGTGGCCCACCGGCTCCGGCGCGAAGGCTGGGCGTTCGTGGCCACCAGCACGGCGATCGTCGCCGCGGGCGTCCAGCTCTTCGGCGGCCTGTTCCCCGACGTCATGCCCGCCCGCAACGATGCCGCCCTCTCGCTGACGGTCGCCAACGCCTCCTCCAGCGAGCACACCCTCGGGGTGATGCTGCTGGCCACCGGGGTGCTGCTGCCGATCGTGCTCGCCTATCAGATCTGGGCCTACTGGGTGTTCCGCCACCGCGAGGATCCCGAGAACCCCGTGGCCCGGCCCCGTACGCTCGGCGAGAGGGCCACCGCGGGGTACCGCGAGGCCTTCGAGCAGGACTGATCCCCACCGCACGCGCCGTCCCCGGTGCCGATCATGATCGCCGGGACCGGGACGGACGGCGCCGGACCGACAGGGTCGGCGGACCCGAGGAGACGATCCCAGTGACCGACACGGTCGCCACGACCCCGCGCCCCCCGCTCGACCCGCGCCTCGTGCGGCACGTGCGGGCCGCGCGGGCGCACGTCGCGCTCCAGGGCCTGCTGGGGCTCCTCCAGGCCGCCTGCGTGATCGTCACCGCGATCGCGCTGGGCCGGATCGGGGCGGCGCTGCTGGTGGACCGCGAGCTCCCCACCGAGCATCCGGCGCTGCTGGGCACGGTCGTCGCCGCCCTCGCGGTGCGGGCGCTGACCGTCTTCGTCCAGCAGCGCACGGCACACCGGGCGGCGACCGCCGCGATCGCGGACCTGCGAGGGCGCCTCACCGCGCATGCCGCGTTGCTGGGGCCCCGCCGGGCGGCCGGCCGCGGCGCCGACGTCACGAGCCTGGCGACCACCGGGCTCGAGGCCCTGCGCCCCTACCTCGTGGGCTACGTGCCCCAGCTGCTGCTGGCCGCGACCATCACCCCGCTGTGCCTCGTGACCATCGCCGTGCTGGACCCCACGAGCGCGGTGCTCGCCGCCATCTCCATCCCGCTCATCCCGATCTTCATGATCCTCGTGGGCCAGCTCACCCAGGGTCGCTCCGAGGCCCTGCTGGGGGACATGCGGTCCCTGTGGTCCCAGCTCCTGGACCTCGTGGAGGGCCTGCCCACCCTGCGGGCGCTCGGCCGGGAGAAGGGCCCCGAGCGCACCGTCGAGGCCCTCGGGGACCGGCACCGCCGCTCGGCGATGGGCTCGCTGCGCTACGCCTTCCTCTCCTCCATGGTGCTCGAGCTGCTGGCCACCCTCGCCGTGGCGCTCGTGGCCGTGGGGATCGGCCTGCGCCTGGTCTCCGGGGACCTCGAGCTCGCCCCCGCGCTGGCCGTGCTGGTCCTGGCCCCCGAGCTCTACCTCCCGCTGCGACAGGTGGGACAGCAGTACCACGCCTCGACCGACGGGCTCGCCGCCGTCGACGCGACCTTCGGCGTCCTCGAGGAGCCCCTCGAGCCCGACGGCACCCGCGCCGCCCCGGACCTGCGAGCCGGACATCTGGCCCTCGAGGGCGTCGGCGTGGTCTCCCGGGACGGGATGGCGCCGGAGGGCGCGACGCTGCGCACCTCTCCCGGCCGGATCACCGCGATCACGGGCACGTCCGGGGCGGGCAAGACCACGGCCGTGCTGTGCCTGCTGGGACTGCTCACCCCCGACGAGGGCCGTGCGCTGGCCGTCGACGACGGGACGGGGGACGCGGTCGAGGTGTCGGCGCTGCACCGATCCACCCTGTGGGAGCAGGTCGACCACCTCCCCCAGCGCCCCGTCGTGGGCCCCGGCACCCTCTGGGCGCTCCTGCGGGACGCCGCCCCCGACGCCACCGAGGCCGAGCTCGAGGAGGCCGCCCGCGCCACGGGGCTCGACACCGTCGTGGCGCGCCGCGGCCGCGACGCCCCCGTGGGACGCGGCGGCGACGGCCTCTCGCTCGGCGAGCGCCAGCGGCTCGCGCTGGCCCGCGCCGTGCTCGGCACCGCCCCGCTCGTCGTCCTGGACGAGCCCACCGCGCACCTCGACGGCGCGGGCGAACGGGTCGTGCTGGACCTGCTGTCACGCTGGCGCGACGAGGGCCGGGCCGTGCTGCTCGTGGCCCACCGCAGCGCCCTCGTCGACCTCGCCGACGACGTGGTCGAGCTGCACCCCGCACGTGCCCTGCGCCTGCCGGCCCGCACGCAGGAGGCGGAGGTGACCGGCCGATGACCGCTCCGACCCGTCCTGCCCGGGACGCCCGCCGGCCCAGCCCCCTGCGGCGCATCGTCGCCCTGCTCGAGCTGCCGCCGCGGCGCGTGCTCGCGGCCGTCCTCGCGGCCACCGCGACGCTCACGAGCGCCGTGGCGCTCGCCGCCGTGAGCGCCTGGCTCGTGACGACGGCGTGGACCATGCCGCCCGTCCTGGACCTCACCGTCGCCGTCGTCACGGTCCGCGCCCTCGGCATCAGCCGCGGCGTGTTCCGCTGGATCGACCGGATGGCCACCCACGACGTGGCCCTGCGCGGCGTGGTGCGGCTGCGCACCAACCTGTTCACCGCCCTGGCGGCCTCGCGCGGGGACGCCCTCCTGCGCCTGCGCCGCGGCGAGCTCCTGGCCCGCCTGGGCGACGACGCCCAGGAGATCGGCGACCACGTGATCCGCGCGGTCGTCCCGGGGATCGTCGCGGCGGTGATGGCGGTGATCTCCGTGGCGATCGTGGCCCCGCTGTCCCCGCTCGCGGCCGCGGTCATGCTCGTGAGCCTGGTGCTCGCGGGGGTGCTGGCCCCCTGGGCCGCGTACCGTGCGGCGCGCATCTCCGGCGCGGCCGTCATCGACCGGCGCGGAGACCTCACCGGCGGCGTGCTGGAGGTGCTCGACGACGCCACCGCCCTGCGGATCGACGGGCGTCTGGACGGGGCCCTCGGGGACCTGGGGCGCTCCCAGGCGGCCTACGACGCGGCGATCGACCGGGCGGCCACGCCCACGGCCCTCGCGGCGGCCGCCGTGCCGCTCGCGACGATCCTCGCGCTCGTCGGCTCGGTGCTCGCCGCGGGACCGCTGTGGCTGTCGGGGACCGCCTCCGCAGGGGCCATCGGGATCCTGCTCCTGCTGCCCCTGTCGGTCTTCGAGGCCGCCGGGGCGCTGCCCGCGGCGGCGGCGCAGCTGGCCCGGTCCCGGGCCGCCGCTCGACGGCTCACCGCGACGATCGGCGCCCCGGTCGCCGAAGGGGCCGGGGACAGGGACGAGGCAGCCCCCGCACACGGCCCCGCGACCGGCACCGCCTCGCAGGTCCCCCGGATCACCGCCGAGCAGCTGAGCGCCGGCTGGTCGGCGGACAGCCCCGTCGTCCGCGACCTCACCCTGGACCTCGCGCCGGGTTCGCGCCTGGCGATCATCGGACCGTCCGGGATCGGCAAGTCCACGCTTCTGCTCACCCTCGCGGGGCTCCTCGATCCCCTGTCCGGGACCGTGCGCCGGGACGGCGTCGACCTCGCCGCCCTGGCGCCCGACGACGTGCGCCACGACGTGGTGCTGTATGCCGAGGACGCCCACGTCTTCGCGACCACCGTCCGGGAGAACCTGCGCGTGGCCCGGGGCGGCTGCACCGACGAGGAGATCCTCGCGGCGCTGGACGCCGCCGGGCTCGGCGACTGGATGCGGACGCTCCCCGGCGGCCTGGACCACCTGCTCGGACCGGACGGGACCACGGTCTCCGGCGGCGAACGCCGGCGCCTGCTGCTGGCACGCGCCCTCGTCCGCCTGGCCCCGGTGACGCTGCTGGACGAACCCACCGAGCACCTCGATCCCGCCCGGGGCCGCGCGCTCCTGCACGGCCTCCTCACCGCCGGCGACGGCGCGCTCCTTCCCGCCACCTCGACCGTCGTCGTCGTGACCCACGACGTCGCGGCCCTGCCACCGGGGACCGCCGTGCTGGACCTGACCCCCGGAGGCCCCCGATGACCCTCGGTGTTCCCCACGTCCGCCTGCAGGAGCTGTGCACCGTGGTGCTCGAGGCCCGCGAGGACGACGACCTGCTGACCGCGCTCGTGGACCGTGTGCACGGGGACCTGCGCGCCTCGCGGACCGTGCTGATCCTGCCCGCGGGGGACCGGTGGGGCGTCGAGATCGCCGTCGGGGACCGCGCCGGGCTGCTGCTGGGAGAGACCGTGCGCGAGCCGACGCGTCTGGGCCGGGCACTGAGCGCCCACGACGCCGAGGCGGTCGAGAGCGTCACCCCGCCGGACCAGGTCACCCTCGCCGGGACGCGCGCCCAGGTGCTGACCCGCGCCGTCGACATCGGCGAGCAGGGCATGGGTGCCCTCATCCTCGTGCGGGACCTGCCCATCGCCTTCACGGCCGTGGACCGCGAGCGCGGCGAGGGGATCGCCGCCCTGCTGGGACTGGCCCTCGTCGGCGCGCACGCGGGCGGCTCCGAGGAGCTCGACGACGAGCGCGGGCGGATCGCCCGGGACCTCCACGACCTTGCGATCCAGGAGCTGTTCGGGGTGGGCATGGAGCTGGAGTCCCTGCAGCGGGCCCTCGCGGACTCCGCGGGCGCGGTCGGGGTCTCCCCCGGTCTCGTGCGGTCGGTCGAGACGTCCGTGGGCGGTCTGGAGCGGGCCGTCGCGCAGATCCGTCAGATCGTGCAGTCCCTGCGCCGCGAACGCCCGAGCGCGACGCTCAGCGAGCAGCTGCGCCACGAGGCGGGCCTGGCGATCGCGGGCCTCGGGTTCGCCCCGACCTTGCGTCTGCCGAGCGATGTGCAGGGCTTCGACTCCGAGGTCCCCGAGGAGATCGCCGAGGACGTGGTGGCCGTCGTCCGCGAGGCCCTCGCCAATGCCGCCCGGCACGCCCACGCGACGGCCGTGGCCGTCGCGGTGTCCGTCGTCTCCGAGGGGGTGGACCGCGTCGTGCAGGTGGACGTCTCCGACAACGGGCGCGGCATCGACCCGAGCGTCACCCGTCGCAGCGGCCTGGCCAACATGTCCAGCCGCGCCCGCCGTCACCGGGGCTGGGTGGATGCGATCCCGCTGGACCGCGGGACGATGATCTCGTGGCGGGCCACGCTCCCCGCTCGCTGAGCGGCCCGGGGGCTACTTCCAGTCGGCGCGCCGCCGTGCTGCCTCGCGAGCCGCGACCTGGGTGCGGCGTTGCAGGCCCAGCGTGTGCAGGATCGTCGTGATGCGGTTCTTGACGGTCTTCTCGGCCACGCCGAGCTGCTCGGCGATCTGCCGATTGGTGCAGCCGTCGCCGATCAGGGCGACGATCCGGCGGTCCGTCGGGGACAGCTCCTCCCCCTCGTCGTGCTCGACCTCCAGCGGCCACACGGTGCGCCCCGCCGCGACCTGCTCGATCGCCTCGACGATGTCCTTGGACCGTGCGGACTTCAGCACCATCCCGCGGGCACCGGCGGCGCGGGACTCCGCCCGCGCGGACTCGTCGTCGAAGGACGTGAGCACCAGCATCGTCTGCTCCGGGGCCACCTCCCGGGCGCGCCGCATGACGTCGATCCCGGTGCCGTCGGGCAGCTGCAGGTCCACCACCAGGACGTCCGGGCGGATCGCCGGGAGGCGACGCGTGGCCTCCTCGACGCTCGCGGCCTCGCCCACCACCGTGAGGGTGGGGTGGGCGTCGATGAGGGTGACGATCCCTCGACGCACGATCTCGTGGTCGTCGACGATCATGACCCGGACGACGGGTCGCTGGGGCTCGGACGGGTGGCTCATGGGGGTGACCTCGTGGTTCGGAGGGAGGACTCGCGGGGGCGCGGCGGCGGAGGAGCATCGGCCGGACTGCGGCGGCTGCCGGCCGTGCTGGGCTCGATGCTATCCGGGCAGCCCTGCGTGCGTCCTCGGACCGCGCTGACAGCGGGGGCACGAGAAGCAGGACCGCCCCTGCCTCTGCACGCGCCGGATGGACGTGCTGCAGCGCGGGCAGGGCAGGCCCTCGCGCCCGTACGCGGCGAGCGAGCGCGCGAAGTACCCGCTGCGCCCGTCGACGTTGACATACAGCGCATCGAAGCTCGTCCCGCCGACCTCCAGGGCACGGAGCATGACCTCCCGGCACGCCTCGAGGATGCGTCTCGCGCGCACCTGGGACAGATCCTCACCGGGAGTGTCGTGGTGGGCACGGGCCGCCCACAGCGCCTCGTCGGCGTAGATGTTGCCGATCCCGCTGAC
Organism: Brachybacterium sp. AOP25-B2-12; assembly: GCF_052378625.1. Lineage (NCBI taxonomy): Bacteria > Bacillati > Actinomycetota > Actinomycetes > Micrococcales > Dermabacteraceae > Brachybacterium > Brachybacterium sp. AOP25-B2-12. The sequence goes on from NZ_JBQSXW010000001.1 coordinate 228,097, forward strand.
GAGGTCCTGGGCAAGCAGGAGGCTCTTGATCGGCGCTCGGCGGGTGCGCAGCGAGCGGGCAAGGCGCGGCAGGTCCGTCGCCGGGTCCAGCACGTCCCGCGCGATGTGCGCGGCCGAGGCGGGCAGCAGCGCATCGGGGCTGCCCTCCCCCGCCGCATGTCCGTCCGGGGCAGCGACCAGGGGCGAGAGCCAGAGCCCGCCGAACAGCCGCTGGTCGAGGAAGTCGACGACGGTGCCGTCGTCCAGCATGAGGCTCGCCCGACGGTGGCGCAACGGATCGGAGGTGGGGCCCTCGTGGGCCGCACCGGCGGTGCTCACCGACTCCAGCGCGGGCGAGCGCACGCGCAGCTGCCCGCTCATCCCCAGGTGGGTGACCAGCGCATGCCCGGCATCGGAGCCGTCGGCGTCCAGCAGGCGCCACCACAGGAACTTGCCACGCCGTACGAGCGGGCCGATCCGGGCACCGTCGAGCAGCGCGGAGAAGGCCGTCGGGCCGCCCTCCTGGCGGCGCACCGTACGGGCGTCGAGGACCTCGGTGGCCACGATGGTGCGGCCGGTGACGTGCGGGATCAGCCCGCGACGGACCACCTCGACCTCGGGGAGCTCGGGCACGCCTCAGCCTCGGGGCAGCAGGGACTCGCCGCGCTCGGCGAGGACGGCGCGGACGGCGCCCTGCGCGGCGGCGAGCTCCGCGTCCTTCTTGGAGCCGCCCTGCCCGGTCGCGGTGACGACGCCCTCGACCGAGGCGGTCGCCGCGTAGACCTTGGCGTGCTCGGGGCCGGTGGACTCGATCACGTACACCGGGACGGTGCCCGACGCCGCGGCGATCTCCTGCAGGCGGGTCTTGAAGTCGTAGCCCGCCTCGAGCATCTCGTCGGAGTCCAGCAGCGGGGCCATCACGGCCAGGACGTACGCGCGGGAGGCCTGCTCGCCGAGCGCCAGATGGACGGCGCCGATGACCGCCTCCATGGTGTCGGCGAGGATCGAGGACTTCTCGCGGCCGCCCGAGAGGTCCTCGCCGCGTCCCAGACGCACGAACGATCCCAGCTCGAGCCGGTGGCCGATCAGCGCGAGGGCGCGGGTGTTGACGATCGCGGCGCGGCGCGTCGCGAGGTCCCCCTCGGCCAGCGTCGGGTGCTGGGCGTAGAGCTCCTCGGTGACGGCGAGGCCGAGCACCGAGTCGCCCAGGAACTCCAGGCGCTCGTTGTGCGGGGTGCCCTCGTGCTCGTAGGCGAAGGACCGGTGGGTCAGTGCGAGCTCCAGCAGGCCGGTGGCCCGGAGCTGGTTGCCCTGCTCCTCCGTGAGCGGCAGCCGCGCGAGGAGCGCGGCGGGGTCCGCCGCCTCCCGTCCGCCCTTGCGGCGGTTCACCGGTCCGACCCGGAGGCGCCGCGCGGATCGGACCCCGGCACCTCCTGGTCCTCGGTGCCGGGCTCCTCGAAGAAGCTGGCGAGCGCGGCGAAGCGGTCGTCGATGACGTCGTGGTGGTGGTCGGGGTCGTCCTCGAGCCGGGCGCCGCACTGGGCGCACAGCCCCGGGCAGTCAGGCCGGCACAGAGGACGCGAGGGGATCGCGAGCACGAGCGCGTCGTAGACGAGGGGGCCGAGGTCCACGGCGTCGCCCTCGAGCAGGACGACCTCCTCGCGGTCCTCCTCGGACATGTCGTGGGGGACCTTCTCGGGGTACGTGAAGAGCTCGTCGAAGCGGACGTCGAGGTCCTGCTCGATCGGGTCGAGGCACCGGGAGCACTCGCCGGCGACATGGGTGCTGGCGTTCCCGCCCGCATAGATGCCCTCGACGACGGACTCGAGGGAGCCCTCGAGGGCCAGCTCGGTGCCCGCGGGGATCCACAGGGCGGCCGGGGCGCCGTCGGGCGCATCGACGGTCACGGTGCGGGAGATGTCGCGGTGGGCGCCGGGACGGCCGATGAGGTCGACGGCGTCGAACCGGAGGTCGGGCAGGTGGGTGGGGGTCGCGGTGTCGCTCACCCGGCCAGGATACGGCTCCGGGTCCTGCCGCCTGCGGTCTCAGCCCCGGTGTTCGCGCTCGGCGAGCGCGGCGGACAGCGCGACGCGTGCGGAGGGCGGGAGCATGTCGTCCACGTCACCTCCCAGGGCCGCGACCTCCCGCACGAGCGAGGAGGAGATGTGGGCCAGTGCCGCATCGGTGAGCAGGAAGACGGTGTCGATCCCCGCGAGGTGGGCGTTCATGCGCGCCATCGACTCCTCGTAGGCGAGGTCCGCCTGGGAGCGGAACCCGCGCACGACCGCCCCGGCTCCCACCTCGCGGCAGAAGTCGACGAGGAGCCCGCGCGGCAGGGGACGGACCTCGACGCGGTCGCGGAGCGTCGGGTCGCCGTCGGTCGCGGCGAGCGTCTCCTCGATGACCGCGCGGCGGGCGTCCAGATCCAGCAGCCCGGACTTGGCGGGGTTGTGGGAGACGGCCACGATCACCCGGTCCGCCAGCGCCGCGGCGCGACGCACGAGGTCCAGGTGCCCCAGCGTGAAGGGATCGAAGGATCCGGGCAGGACGACGGTGCTCATGGGTTCTCCCCCGGGTCGGTCGACAGTCGGGTCTCGGTGGCGGGCCCGGAGGCGGGGGCTGTCGCCGACTCGGAGGTCGGAACAGTGGCCGGCGCCGTGGCCTGCTGCGCCGCGAGGGGACCGCCGTAGTGGATGCGCGTCTCCCCGTAGGTGCGGTCGCCGTCGTCGGCGAACCCCGCGGGCCAGCGCGGCGGATCGGTGCGCGAGGACCGCTCGATGACGACCACGGCGTCCTCGGACAGCGCCGGGGCCAAGGTGGCGACCAGCTGCTCGATCCGCGGTGTCGGGACGTCGTAGGGCGGGTCGATGAGCACGAGGCCGAAGGCCGCCGCCCCGGCGGCGAGCACCTCGTCGACGAGCCTCGGGACCACGGTCTCGACCTGGGCGCAGCGGACATCGGCCCTCCCCGCGAGACCGAGGTCACCGGCCGTGCGGGTGATCTGCTGGGCGGTGCGGGCGTGCGCCTCGACGAGCACGGCGGATTCCGCTCCGCGGGACAGCGCCTCGAAGGCCAGCGCGCCGGTCCCGGCGTAGAGGTCGAGCACCCGACGCCCGGCGAGGGCCTCCCAGCCCTGCAGACGGGAGAACACCGCTTCGCGGACGCGGTCGCTGGTGGGGCGGGTGCGGGACCCGGGCGGCCCGGGGACGGTGCGGCCTCCCAGGGCACCGGCGATGATGCGCGGCATGGTCCCTCAGCTCCTCTCGACGTCCGGATCGGCGTCCTGCAGGCGGCGGTCGACCGCCGCGGCGAGCGCGGGGTGGCGGTCGAGATCGGGGTCGGCGGCGACGACCGCGAGCGCCGCGGTGCGCGCGTCCTCGATCATCCTGACATCTCGCAGCACGTCGAGGTGACGCAGGGTGCGGTGCAGACCCGACTGCTCGGTCCCGACGAGGTCCCCGACCCCGCGCCGCTCGAGGTCGAGCTGGGCCAGCGCGAAGCCGTCCGTCGTCGCGGCGACCCGGGTCAGATGCTCCACGGGCTCCGTCCCCGGGGTCAGACGGGTGTCGAAGAACGCGATCCCCGGGTGCTCCCCGCGGCCCACCCGGCCGCGGAGCTGATGGAGCTGGGAGACGCCGAAGCGCTCGGCGTCCAGCACCACGAGGGCGGTGGCGTCCGGGACGTCGACCCCCACCTCGATGACCGTGGTGGCCACCAGCAGGTCGAGCTCCCCGGCGGCGAGCTGCTCCATGGCCCGCTGCTTCTCCGGGCCGGGCATCCGGCCGTGGAGGGTGCCGATCCGCACCCCCGCCAGGACGGGGTCGGCGCGCAGGGCCGCGGCGGTCTGCTCGACACCGCGCGGCGCGGGCAGCAGGTCCCGGTCCTCGGGCGGCTCGGGGCCCGCGTCCTGGAGACCGCTGCCCTCGGAGCGGCCCGTCCCGCCGTCCTCGTCGATCCGCGCGCACACGACGAAGGCACGGTGCCCGGCGTCGATCTCCTCACGGACGCGCTGCCACATGCGGCGCACCCAGACCTGGCTCTGCTCCGGGACCACATGGCTGACCACTCCGGCCCGACGCGCCGGGGACTCGTGCAGGGTGAGCACGTCGAGGTCCCCCACCACCGCCAGCGCCGCGCTGCGCGGGATCGGGGTCGCGGTCATGACGATCACGTGGGGACTCGTGCCCTCGGCCCCACGGCTGCGGAGGCGGCGCCGGTGGTCCACCCCGAAGCGGTGCTGCTCGTCGATCACCACGAGCCCGAGGGCCGCGAACTCGACGCTCTCGGTGAGCAGGGCGTGGGTGCCGACGACGATCCCGGCGGCTCCCGAGGTCACGTCCAGCAGGGTCTCGCGCCGGTCCTGGACGCGCTGGGATCCCGTCAGCAGGCGGACGGCGGTCGCCTCCGGCTCGGCGTCGAGGCGTCCGGCGCGCCCGAGGCCGCCGAGGAGGTCCCCGATGGTGCGGGCGTGCTGCTCGGCGAGGACCTCGGTGGGAGCCAGGAGCGCCGCCTGGTACCCGGAGTCCACGGCCCGGAGCATGGCCCGGAGGGCGACGAGCGTCTTGCCCGAGCCGACGTCGCCCTGGAGGAGCACGCTGGTGGGGGTGTCGCGCGAGACCAGCTCGGCGATCCGGGAGCCGACCTCGTCCTGCCCGGCGGTGGGCGTGAACGGCAGACGCCCCTCGAGGAGCACCTGCAAAGGCCCGTCGGCGCGCAGCGCCGGCGCCGCGGTGAGCTCGTCGGCCGCGCGGCGCTGCGCGAAGATCGTCTGCAGGACGAAGGCCTCCTCGAAGGCGAGGTGCCCCATGCCGGGCGCGATCTCCTGCTCGGTGCTCGGCGCGTGGATCCCGCGCAGGGCCACGGGCAGCGGCGAGAGGTGCCGGGCGGCGAGCACCTCGGCGGGCACGACATCGGGGACCTCCTCGACGTGCTCGAGCGCGGACGCGAAGGCATGACGCATGCCCTTGAGCTTGACGCTGCCGCGCAGGGGATACACGGGTAGGGGGCGCATGGCCTCGGCGAGGGTGACCTCCCCCTCGCCGTCGCCGAGGACGAGGTAGTCCGGGTGGACGATCTGCCGCTCCTCGCGATGCAGACCGACCGTCCCGGAGACGCGGATCCGCGCTCCGAGGACCAGTCGCGTCCGGTGCCACTGCACCAGGTGCGGGCGGGCGAGGAAGAAGGTGAGCGTGAGCTGGTCGGTGCCGTCGCCGACCGTCACCAGGAGGATGCTCCCGGGACGATTCCTCATGGAGCGCTCGCGGACGCCCTCGACCGTGACCACCGCGGAGATCTCCTCTCCCTCGTGGAGCTCCTGGAGGGTGCGGAGCGGCCCGGGGACGACGTACCGGCGCGGCGGGATGCGCAGCATCTCCCCGAGATCGTGGGCGCCGAGCTTCCGCACCGCGGCGAGCTCGGGGGCCGACAGGATCTCCCCGAGCGCGACGGGGCCTCGGGTCGACGGGACGGCGCCGGCTGCCGGACGCTCGGTCATGGTCACCTCCGTGGATCCTCGCCGTGCGGGCGGGCTCGTCGTGGGCAGGTCAGGGACGGTCGTGGGGACGTCGTGGGAGGGTGGACGGCGGGACGGTCTCATCGTGCCATCGACCTCCGACCGACGACGCCCGCCGTGCACCGCGAGGCTGTGGTCGGTTCCACAGGACCCGACGGCGCCCACGCCGCGACCCTCCGCGACGATGAGATATGATCCTTCAGTTGCCTTGCGCGCCGGAGACCCTGGGTCACCGACGGTGCCCGCCGCACACCGTGTCCGTACGCGGTGTCGACGAGATGCCGCCGCGGTCCTCACGGACCACGGGTCGCGGGGCCGAACCCCAGGAACCGACTTCTCAGGAGAACATCGTGGCTTCTACGTGTGACCTCTGCGCCAAGGGCCCGAGCTTCGGCAAGAGCGTGTCCCATTCGCACCGCCGCACCTCGCGCCGCTGGAACCCCAACATCCAGACCGTGCGCACCACCATCGGCGGCACCCCCACGCGCCTCAGCGTCTGCACCTCGTGCCTCAAGGCCGGCAAGGTCCAGCAGATCAACGCCTGATCGCCGCGTCCGCGCCCTGCGCGCCGGTTCGAGGACGATCATCGTGACACCCGGAACGGGCCCCTCCGCCATGGAGGGGCCCGTTCCGTCGTCGCACGGCGAGGCCCCGCGGGCGCCCGGCGCGAGCCCGGCGTCCGTGCCGTCGCACCGCCTGGACTCCGCGACCATCCGCGACCTGGCGCCCGAGGTCGTCGTGAGCGATCTCGACGGCGTGCTGCGCGTGTTCGACCCCGCGCTGTGGACCCGCCTGGCCCGACGCATCGGCCTTCCGCCGCAGGAGATCTTCCGCGCCGTGCTCGGCAACCCCCTGCTGCACGAGGTGACCCGCGGTCGCGCCACCCATGCGCAGTGGCGGTCCCGCGCCCAGCACGACCTCGTCGCCCTGGGCGTCAGCGCGCACGATGCCCGGTGGGCCGTCGACACCTGGGCGGCGACCCCCGCTCGGGTCGACGCCGACGTCGTGTCCGCGCTCCGCGAGGCCCGGGACCGCGGGATCCCCGTCTTCGTGTTCACCAACGGCACGGATCGTGTGCGGGAGGAGGTCTCCGAGCTCGGCCTGGACGACCTCACCGGTCCTGATGGCACCCATCTCCTGAACTCCGCGGAGCTGGGCGCCGCCAAGCCCGACCGCGAGGCCTTCGTCGCGGCCCACCGCCGCATCGAGCAGGTGCTCGGCCGCCCGGTGCCCCGAGACGGCGTCGCCTTCTTCGACGACAGCCGCTCGCACGTCGAGGGAGCCCGCGCCTTCGGCTGGACGGCCGTGCTCCACCGGCCCTGACGCCCGGCTCGGAGCCGCTCGGCATGACCCTGATCCCCGCCGAACAGCGGTGAGGGGCTGTCGATCGTATCGACAGCCCCTCACCGCTGTGATCTCGTGCGCGTGGTCAGACGGCGACGGGCGCGCCCTCGAAGGTGGACGTGTCGATCACGGCACGGAAGTACACCTCGCCGTCGACCACACGGTCGTACGTCGCGTCCACCTCGTCGATCCCGACGGTCTCGATCTGGGCACCGAAACCGTGCTCGGCGCAGAAGTCGAGCATCTCCTGCGTCTCGGCGATGCCGCCGATGTTCGAGCCCGCGATGACCTTGGCGCCGCCGATGATCGAGCGGAAGTGCAGCGGCTGCGCGCTCGGCGGAAGGCCGACGACGGCCATGACGCCGTGGGGCTTGAGCAGCGAGAGGTACTTCTCGAGCGGGACGTCGGCGCTGATCGTGTTGAGGATGAGGTCGAACTCCCCCCGGTGGTCCGCGAAGAACCCGTCCTCGGACGTGGACAGCATGCGCGCGGCCCCCAGGTCGATCGCGAGCTGCTCCTTCTTGAGCGAGCGGGACAGCACGGTGACGTCGGCGCCCTGGGCGGCGGCGATCTGGACGCCCATGTGGCCGAGCCCGCCGAGGCCCAGCACGGCGACCTTCCTGCCCGGACCCGCGCCCCATCGGGCCAGCGGCGCGTAGGTCGTGATCCCGGCGCACAGCAGCGGGGCGGCGATGTCGAAGTCGAGCGCATCGGGGATGCGGCACACGAAACGCTCGGAGACGACGACCTTCTGGGCGTACCCGCCCTGGGTGATGCTGCCGTCGACGTCCTGGGAGTTGTAGGTGCCCACATTGCCGTTCAGGCAGTCCTGCTCCTGCCCGGCGCGGCACTGCTCGCACTCGCCGCACGAGTCGACCATGCAGCCCACGCCCACCCGGTCGCCGACCTTCCAGTCGGTCACGGCCTCGCCGACCGCGGAGACGACGCCCGCGATCTCGTGGCCGACGGTCAGGGGGAAGTGCGCCTGGCCCCATTCGTTGCGGATCGTGTGGATGTCGCTGTGGCAGATCCCGGCGGCCCTGATGTCGATGACGACATCATCGGCACGCGGGTCCCGCCGCTCGATCTCGGCGACGCGGAACGGCTGATCCGGTCCTGTCTTCTGGAGCGCCTTGACGGTGAAGGGCATGAGGTCTCCTCCTCGGGTGACGTCGATACACCGCCACTGTACGGCGCGGGCCCGACGAGCTCCTGACCACCCTGGGGACCTCTCGGTCCGGACCACGGCCGATCGCCGTCGTCCACGGCACCCCGCCCACCGACACCATGTGCCACGGATCATCGGCGCGCTGCCTCCGCGCGAGGGGCGGCGGTGGCATGATCATCCGTCGTGACCGAGAACTCGGGCAGCGCCACGACCCCCGGGCCCCAGGACCCGACCGCCGACGGCACCCCCCTCCCCTCCCCCTCCGACACCGCAGCCGCGGACGCCGACCTCCCGGACGACGCATCCTCGGACCCCTCGCCGACGGCACCGGGAGCCGCCGAGCCGCCCCATGCCGGCCCGCACGACCGGGCGACCGCGGGAACGCGCGAAGGGACGAACGCCACAGGGCACTCGACCCCCGGCTCTCCGGCCCACGACGCCCTGGTCCAGCACCACGCGGTGTGCGACCTCCCACCGCTCGAGGTCGACGGCGGCACCGAGACCAACACGGCGGGCAAGCCCGTGCTGGGCCCCGACGGCCGTCCGCGCCGTCGACGCCCCGTCGCGGCCCTGATGCTCGGAGCGATGGGCGTCGTGTTCGGCGACATCGGGACGAGCCCCCTCTACTCCCTGCAGACCGTGTTCAGCGTCCACCACAACGCCGTCGCCCCGACCGAGAGCGACGTCCTGGGCGTCATCTCCATGGTGACGTGGTGCCTCATGCTCATCGTGTCCTTCACCTACGTCGGCGTCATCATGCGCGCCGACAACCAGGGCGAGGGCGGCATCCTCTCCCTCGCGGCGCTCATCCGCCGCAAGCTCGGTCCCACGTCCCACCAGGCGGGGATCGCCGTGATCCTCGCGGTGATCGGGGCGGCCCTCTTCTACGGGGACTCGCTCATCACCCCGGCGATCTCCGTGCTGTCGGCCTTCGAGGGCCTCGAGGTGATCGAGCAGTCACTGGCGACCTACGTCGTCCCCGCGGCGGTCGTGGTCCTCACCCTGCTGTTCCTCGTCCAGCGCTGGGGCACGGGGACGATCGGCAAGGCCTTCGGGCCCGTGATGATGCTGTGGTTCGTGGTGATCGCCGTGCTCGGCCTGCCGCATCTGATCGCCGAGCCGTCGATCCTGCGGGCCGTCTCCCCCACCTACGCGCTGGCCTTCGCGCTGGATCATCCGATCGTCGCCTTCATCGCGATGGGCGCCGTCGTCCTCGCCGTCACGGGCGCCGAGGCGCTCTATGCCGACATGGGCCACTTCGGCCGCCGTCCGATCGCGCTGGCCTGGTTCACGCTGATCCTGCCGAGCCTCCTGCTGTGCTACTACGGCCAGGGCGCGATGATCCTGAAGGACCCGCGGACCGTCGACAACCCGTTCTTCCACCTGGCCCCGGACTGGGCGCGGATCCCGCTGGTCGTGCTCGCGACCCTCGCGACCGTGATCGCCTCCCAGGCGGTCATCTCCGGCGCCTTCTCGGTGTCGCGCCAGGCCATCCGGTCCTCGCTCCTGCCGCGCCTGCGGATCATGCAGACCTCCCGGCACCACGGCGGGCAGATCTATGTGCCGGTCGTCAACGTCATCCTTTTCCTGGGCGTCCTGGCGCTCGTCCTGACGTTCGGGTCCTCGGAGTCGCTGGCCTCGGCCTACGGCCTGTCGGTGACCGGCACCCTGCTGCTGGAGCTCTCGCTGTTCCTGCTGCTGGCGCTGCGCGTCTGGGCCTGGCCGCTGTGGCGGGTCGTGCTCATGGCCGTCGTCATCGGCGGCGTGGAGCTCGCCCTGTTCGGGGCGAACGTCGTCAAGATCGCCTCGGGCGGCTGGCTGCCGCTGGTGATCGCCGGCATCGCGATGACGCTGATGTTCACCTGGAAGCGGGGCTCGAAGATCATGTTCGGCCGCCGCCGGGAGATGGAGGGGCCGATCGACGAGTTCGTGAGGGCCGTCCACGCCAAGAACCTGCCGCGCGTCCCGGGCCTGGCCGTCTACCCCCATGGGGACCCGACCACCACTCCCCTGGCCCTGCGCACCAACGTCGAGTACAACCAGGTGGTCCACGAGCACGTCGTGATCATCACCGTCAAGAGCATCGGCGTGCCCCACGTGCGCCGCGAGGCCCGGGTCAGCGTCTCGGACCTCGGTGACGACTCCGACGGGATCGTGCACGTGATGTACCGGATCGGCTTCAACGACTCCCAGGACATCCCCCGGGCGCTGCGCCTCGCGGTGGGCTGCTCCAAGGAGCTGGACATCGATCCGGACGAGGCGTTCTACATGCTCTCGGTGTTCCGCATCGAGCCCGGTCAGGACCGGTGCATGCCGCGGTGGCAGAAGGGCCTGTTCCGCCTGCTCGAGAAGTTCTCCGCCAACCGCACCCAGGTGCTGCACCTGCCGCAGAACCGCACGACCGTGATGGGGGCCGAGGCGGAGCTGTGATCCCGCGTCCCCGGACCGCTCGGCGACCTCAGGCGAAGTGGTCGAATCCGGCGCCCTCGATGCGCCCGCCGTCCAGCAGCACCTCCGCCCCGGCACCGTCGGCCAGGGCCCCACAGGTCCCGATCCGCCGGAAGCCCGGCGGGACCTCGTCGGCCGGGAAGGTCGCGAGCATCGCGTGCTCCTCCCCGCCGTGCAGCACCCAGGTCCACGGGTCCGCTCCCAGCGCGGCGCCGGCGTCCGCGAGCTGCGCCACGTCGTGGGCGAGCACATCGCGCTCGAGATCGATCGTCACGCCCGATGCCGTCGCGAGCCGGCGCCCGTCCCGCACCAGCCCGTCCGAGATGTCGAGCATGGCGGTCGCGATCGCCGTGCCGTCGGCGCGCCGGGCGGCGGTCCAGCCGAGGGAGAGGTCGGGGTCCGGGGCGTCGTGCCAGGCGACGAGGTCCCGCGCGCCCGTCTCGCGGTCACGCTCGGCGAGGATCCAGGCCAGACCCGCCGCCGAACGCCCCAGCGACGGGCTGCCGACGGCGAGCACGTCCCCGGCGCGTGCTCCCGAGCGCAGGATCGGCGCCTGCCCCTCCCGGAGCTGACCGAGGGCGGTGACCGTCACCGAGAGGGCGTCCGCCGCCCCGAGGTCCCCGCCGACCACGCTCGCGCCGTCGCGCTCGGCGCGCGCGGCCAGCCCCGCGCTCAGGTCTTCGAGGAATGCGACCTCCGTGCTGCCGGGGGCGCTCACGCTGACCACGAGGGCCACGGGATGTGCTCCCATCGCGGCGATGTCGGCGAGGTTCTGCACGGCCGCCTTGCGCCCGATGCGCGCCCCGGTGGTGGCGCGCAGCAGGAAGTCGTGGTCCTGGGTGAGGGTGTCGGTGGTGACGACCACCCGGGGTGAGGCCAGCCGGACGACGGCCGCGTCATCGCCGGGTCCCACCTCGACGGCAGGGGGCCGGGTCAGGGCGGGGACGATGCGGGTCAGCAGCCCGGACTCGGTGAGGTGGGCGATCCTGGTCACGAGGTCACTCTGCCAGACGGCACCGGTTCCGACGGGCCCAGGCCGGACCTCCCGCCTGGGCCGGTCGGGGACCTCGGTTCCGGAGCGCACCCCGGCCTGCCCGGATCAGGGCCGGGAGCTCCGCGCGTCGCGACCGCGGAAGGGTCCTCCGAAGGGCACCCCGAGGGGACAGACGTCCGCCGTGCCCACGGTCACCAGGAGCAGGCCGACGGCGACGAGGGCCACGATCCCGAGCACGGATCCGCCCAGGAGAGCTGCGGCGATGCCTGCGGCCCGCCGCGGACGGCGATGACTCCACGATGGGCCCTGATGGCGGCACCCTAGTGCGAATCGTTCACCTTCGTCAATCATTCGCACCTAGGGAGCGGGCGGTTCTCCGGCTCTCGGGACCTCACGGCAGATCGCGCAGGTCCCCCGCACCACCAGGCCGTCGTCCACGAGATGCGTGCCGAGCTGCTCCTGGATCGCCTCACGAGCCTCCGCGGGGATCTCGATGTCGACCACGATGCCGCAGACCCGGCAGACGAAGTGGTCGTGCGTCTCCGCACGCGCATCGAAGATGGCGCCGCGCCCATCGTGCGGGACGGAGCCGATCTCGCCGCGCTCGAGGAGCCGTGCCGTGATCCGGTGCAGGGAGGTCAGCGACAGCTCGGGCAGGACATCGCCCAGCTCCGCGTGCAGCTCGCTGTTGGTGGCGTGCCCGAGATGCTCGAGGGCAGCACGCACCCTTCTCGTCTGGACGGTCGACATGCAGCGAGTCTGATCCGGCCGTCACCGGATCACAAGTTCGCGCGGGCCCGGGCAGGCGAGGGACGGGCGAGAATGCGCGCTAGGCTCGTCCGGTGATCCCCCCATCGCCCGCTCCGCACCGTCGCAGGGCCGCGGCGCTCGCGGCGGGGATCTGCGCCGCCGGGATCCTGTCCGCCTGCGGGGCCGTCACCGTGCCGCCCGGGCCCGACGCCGCCGACCCCGCCTGCGCCCCGATCATCCAGAACGCACCGGACGACCTGCTGGGTCAGCCGCGCCAGGAGACGTCGAGCCAAGGGACGATCGCCTGGGGGACCGGGGCGGACACCATCGTCCTGCGCTGCGGCGTCACGCCGCCCGGGCCCACCACGGACCTGTGCACACGGATCGCCGATGCCACCGGCATCTCGGTCGACTGGATCGTCCACGAGAAGGACGGGCTCGTCACCTTCACGACCTTCGGCCGGGTCCCGGCGATCGACGTGACCGTCCCGCGGTCCGCCGCGCCCGATCAGCCCTCGGCGGCCGTGCTCGACATGACGCGGACCGTCTCGGCGATCCCGGCGACCCAGGAGTGCCTGGGACCCGGCGACTCCGCCTGAGCTGCGCCGGGCGCCGGGCCCGCCGCCCGATCATCACGTCGCGGTGTAGCCGTGGACCGTGGACACCGTGAACGCATGTCCCCCGTAGGTGCACGTCACGCCGGCCGCCTGGTCGACCGTGCAGGCTCCGCCGCGCGCGTAGAGCACCTCGCCGTAGGCCAGGGTCAGGGGGGTCCGTCCGTCGATGTAGTTCAGGGCCCAGTCCCCGGAGTAGTAGGCCTCGGCGGCGCCGCCGTCGATGATGCTGATGGCCGTGGCCGTGCCGCGGCCTCCCGGCTGCTCGACGTCCGTGCCCGGGATGCCCGTGGAGTCGATCACGTAGCAGTACGCCCCGGAGGGGACGCCGTCCTCCGGCTGCGGGTTGTCCACGAGCCCGCAGTACCAGGAGCCGCTCGGGCTCGTGAAGCCCCAGATGACCTCCCGGGCGCCGCCGCCCTCGGTGGCGACGTCGGTCGGCTTGCGGATCGATCCCTGGGCCGGGAGCACGGCCCGCGCGTCGATCGTCATGAGCGCGACGCCGTCCTTCTGGCACCAGGAGCTGTAGGTGTCGGGCTCGTAGCCCATCTTGGCGTAGAGGATCGGCTCGCAGGCCCAGCCCTGCACCGTCTCGGGGCTGCCAGGACGCCCGCCCGGGGCGATGTCCTCGGTGTTCTCGTAGTCCGAGACGATCTCGTTCGCGGTGCGGCAGTCGGTGGACCCCTGGGCGACCACGACGTCACATCCCTCGTGCTCGCCGCTCCGGGTGCCCACGGGCGCCTGCTGGTTCGGAGGAGCCTTCGACGAGTCGCCGCCGTCGCCCGAGGCCCCACCGCCGTCCGACGAGGACTCCCCACCCGCGGTGACTCGCCCAGGAGGCTCCGCCAGACCGCACCCGGCGACCGCGCCGAGCAGGATCACGAGCCCCGCGCATGCCCGCGCCAGGATCGTGCGCCCGGCACCTCCCTCGCCCGTGGCGTCAGCTGTGCCCCGCATCTCCATGCTCCCCGCGCTCCCCTCCGTCGTGATGTCCCTCACCCTATGGGCTGGGTCCGACGGACGCGGCACACACGGACCCGGGCGCCTCTGGCCCGACAGCGCCCGTGATCCGACGGCGCCCAGGATCCGGCTGCGCCCGCCACCGGCAGCGACCCTGATCCGGCACCTCCGGCGGTGCGACGCCGGAGGGAGACCCGGCGTGCCGGTCAGCGCAGGCCGATGCGCCGCGCCCGCGCCAGCTCGATGAGCTCGGCGATGAGGTCGGGGTAGGCGAGCCCCATCGACTCCCACAGGACGGGGTACATCGAGAACGGGGTGAAGCCGGGCATCGTGTTGACCTCGTTGACGATCACCTCGCCGGCCTCGGTCACGAACACGTCGACCCGGGCCAGACCTTCGAGGCCCAGCGCGCGGAAGGCGCGGGCCGCGACCTCGCGCACCGCGGCGATCGCCGGCTCGGGCAGCCGCGCGGGGACCTGGATCTCGACGGTGCCCTTGCCGAAGTACTTCGACTCGTAGTCGTAGAAGTCGAGATCGTCCCCCACCACCACCTCGCCGGGGACGGTGGTGCGCACCGCGCCGCCCGGGCGGGCGTCCAGCACGCCGCACTCGACCTCGCGGCCCACCACGGCCTGCTCCACGAGGATCCTGGGATCCTCCGCGAACGCCGTCTTGAGCGCCTGCTCGAGCTGGGAGGGGTCGGTGACCCGGGAGACGCCCAGGCTCGACCCGGCCCGGGCGGGTTTGACGAACCAGGGCAGCGTCACCGCGTCCTGCACCCGCCGCGCCACGCCCTCGGGGTCCGCGGCCCATGCGTCCTCGCGGATGGTCAGACCCTTCGCGGTGCGGATCCCGGCGGTCTCGAGAGCCGCCTTGGTGGCGGTCTTGTCCATGCAGGTCGCCGACGCCAGGACCCCCGAGCCGACGTACGGGATGTCCAGGAGGTCCAGCAGGCCCTGGACGGTGCCGTCCTCGCCGTAGGGGCCGTGGAGCAGCGGCAGCACGACGTCGATCTCGGCGAGCGGCTCGACCCGTCCGTCGCGCACGGTGCGCAGGAGGCTGCGCGTGCCGGGGCGGTGCACCGCGGCGGGCAGCAGCACCTCGACGCCGTCCGCGGGGACCTCGGGGGCGCGCCCGTCGCGGAGCTTCCAGTCCTCGGGGTCGGTCGAGGCCAGGACGTACCGGCCCTCGCGGGTGATGCCGACGGCCACGACGTCGTAGGCGTCCCGGTCGATCGCGGAGAGGAAGCCGCCCGCGGTGACGCACGAGATGCCGTGCTCGCCGCTGCGGCCGCCGAACAGGAGGGCGACGGTCGTGGTCATGGATAGACCCTAATCACTCCGGCCGCACCGACCGCGCAAGCAGTGCCGCCGTGACCTCGCGGATGTCCCGCCCGTGGTCCACGACGTCGACGACCCCCGCGGTGATGGGCATGTCGATCCCCAGCCTGCCCGCGAGCGAGGCGACCGCCCGCGCGGTGGGCACGCCCTCGGCGGTCTGCCCCACCGCGGCGGTCGCCGCCTCGACGTCCAGCCCGGAGCCGAGCGCGGCGCCGAGCCGGTGGTTGCGCGAGAGCGGCGAGGCGCACGTGGCCACGAGATCGCCCAGCCCGGCGAGTCCCGCGAAGGTCTGGGGGTCCGCGCCGAGTGCCGTGCCCAGCCGGGTGATCTCGGCGAGGCCGCGGGTGATGAGGCTGGCGCGGGCGTTGTCGCCGAGGCCCAGGCCCGCCGCGGCCCCCACGGCGATGGCGATGACGTTCTTGACGGCCCCGGCGATCTCGACGCCGACGACGTCGGTGGACGTGTAGGCGCGGAAGGCGGGGCCCGCGCACCACAGGGCGATCTCGTGGGCGAGGGCCTCGTCGTGAGCGGCGACGACCGCGGCGCACGGCTCCTCGGCGGCGATCTCCGCGGAGAGGTTGGGGCCCGACAGCACGGCGACCTTCGCGGTGTCCACGCCGCCGTCCTCGATGATCACCTGGCTCATCCGGCGGTCGCTGCCCCGTTCGATCCCCTTGATGAGGGACAGCACCGGGACGTCCGGCAGCGCGGCGGCCCCCGGGGAGCCGGCACGGAGCCCGGCGAGGTTCTGCGCGAGCGTCTGGGCGGGCACGGCCAGCACGACGCCGTCGGCGCCCTCAAGGGCCTCCTGGGCATCGGCGGTCGCGGTGAGCGCGGCGGGCAGCTCCCGTTCGCCGAGGTACGCCGTGTTGCGGTGGTGCTCGGTGATGTCCTGCACCACCTCGGGCCGGCGAGCCCACAGCGTCACGTCGGCGCCCGCACGGGCGAGCACGAGCGCGAACGTGGTGCCCCAGCTCCCGGCGCCGAGCACGGCGATCCGACGGCCGCCGGTGCGCGCGTGGCTCGTCATCGGGTGCGGATCAGTGCCGGGGGCCGCGGGACAGGGCGCGGCGCGCGGCCTGGCCGACGATCCCCCGGCGCGGGATCTCGCCGTCGGCCACGCCGCGCCGGCGGATGGTGGTCGGGGCACGTCGCGCGAGCGTGTTGACGGCCGCGGCGTGCAGCACCCGTCGCGGCGCGAAGGCGATCCGACCGCGGAGGGAGAGGAACTGGACGGCGGTGGTGACCTGCAGGAGCCGTCCCCCGGGCAGCAGGGCCACCCCGATCCGGATCCGGAGGTTCTCGTCGTCGTCGACGATCAGCGCCTCGGCGCCCCGCACCTCGTCGGTCACGTACTCCTTGGCGGGCGGGGGCACCATGTCGAACAGCCGCACGGCCTCGTCCCGCAGCGCCGTGATCCCCCGCTTGGTCAGCGGCACGTTCTCGTGGGAGAAGATCGCCTCGGC
Organism: Brachybacterium sp. AOP25-B2-12; assembly: GCF_052378625.1. Lineage (NCBI taxonomy): Bacteria > Bacillati > Actinomycetota > Actinomycetes > Micrococcales > Dermabacteraceae > Brachybacterium > Brachybacterium sp. AOP25-B2-12. The sequence continues at coordinate 244,672 of NZ_JBQSXW010000001.1, forward strand.
CCACACCCGGGGATCGGACTCCGTGACGCCGCGCGTCGGGACGATGACCACGTCGCAGTAGTCGGGCACGGGGATGTCCCGCAGGGCGAGGGAGGTCGCCGGGGTGGGGACCACATCGTGTCCCTCGTCGAGTGGGATCTGCTCGGTCATGGGGCGCTCAGTCCTCCCAGTAGTCGGCCCCGAGCGCCGAGAGCTTGCTGCGGAAGCTCTCGTAGCCGCGGTCGATGAGGTCGATGCCGTGGATCTGCGAGACGCCCTCGGCTCCGAGCGCCGCGATGAGATAGGAGAACCCACCCCGGAGGTCGGGCACGGTGATCTCCGCGGCGTGCAGCGCCTTGGGGCCGGAGATGACGGCGGAGTGGTTGAAGTTGCGGCGGCCGAACCGGCAGCGCGAGCCGCCCAGGCACTCGCGGTACACCTGGATCCGCGCGCCCATCTGGTTGAGCGCCTCGGTGAAGCCGAGCCGGTTCTCGTACACCGTCTCGTGGACGATCGAGATGCCCTCGGCCTGGGTCAGCGCCACGATGAGCGGCTGCTGCCAATCGGTCATGAACCCGGGGTGGACGTCGGTCTCGACGGCCACGGAGCGCAGCGGCGTACCCGGGTGGAAGAAGCGGATCCCGTCGTCCCGGATGTCCATGCCCGCACCGACCTTGCGCATGACGTTGAGGAACGTGGACATGGGCTTCTGCTGGGCTCCGCGGACGAAGACGTCGCCCTGGGTCACGAGCGCGGCGCAGGCCCAGCTCGCGGCCTCGATGCGGTCCGGCAGCGCCACGTGGGCGTAGCCGCCCAGGCGCTCGACGCCCTCGATCGTGATGGTGCGGTCCGTCTGCACCGAGATGAGAGCGCCCATCTTCTGCAGCACGTCGATGAGGTCCTCGATCTCCGGCTCGACGGCGGCATTGGTCAGCTCGGTGATGCCCTCGGCGCGCACGGCCGTCAGCAGGACCTGCTCGGTCGCGCCGACGCTGGGGTACTCGAGGTGGATCTTGGCGCCGCGCAGGCCGCTCGGGGCCGTGATGTAGATGCCCATCTCGCGCTTGTCGACGACGGCGCCGAAGTTGCGCAGCACGTCGAGGTGGTAGTTGATCGGGCGATCGCCGATCCGGCAGCCGCCGAGGTCGGGGATGATCGCCTCGCCGAGGCGGTGCAGGAGGGGCCCGCAGAACAGGATCGGGATGCGCGAGCTGCCCGCGTGGGCGTCGATGTCCACGACGTGCGCGCGCTCGACGTTCGAGGGGTCCATGCGGATCTCGCCGGCCTCGACGTCGCGATCGATCTTGACGCCGTGGATCGCCAGGAGGTCTCCCACGATCTGCACGTCGCGGATGTCCGGCACCGAGTGCAGCACGCTCGGCTCGTCCCCGAGGAGAGCCGCCACCATCGCCTTGGAGACGAGGTTCTTGGCGCCGCGCACGGTGATCTCCCCCTGCAGGGGGCGACCGCCGCGGACATGGAAGATCGAGCTGGGTGAGGTCATGGTGTCCTTGCCGGGTCCTGGATCTGACGGCCCGCGCCCAGGGTCGGCACGGACCTGCTCACCATACCGGAGCGGTGCCCGGCGTCCCTGGGGTGCGCACGACGGGCGTGCCCTCTCGGGAGGATCGTGCCGGTCACGTGCGACCGGGTGCTCAGGACTCCGTGTCCGCCGTCCGCACCGGGAGGGTGCGGGGCATCCAGCGGGGCCGCGTGGCCTCGAAGGCGTCGATGTCGTCCTCGTGGCGCAGGGTGAGGCCGATGTCGTCCAGGCCCTCCATGATCCGCCAGCGCGTGTAGTCGTCGATGTCGAACCGCAGCACGGCATCGGCCGCCCGCACCTGCCGCTCGACGAGGTCCACGGTCACCTCGGTGCCGGGGTGCTCCTCGAGGATCTTCCAGAGCTGCTCGATGTCGTCCTGGGCCAGCTGCGCCGCGACGAGGCCCTGCTTGCCGGCGTTGCCCCGGAAGATGTCGGCGAAGCGGCTCGCGAGGACCGCCTGGAAGCCGTAGTCGCGCAGGGCCCAGACGGCGTGCTCGCGCGAGCTGCCGGTGCCGAAGTCGGGTCCGGCCACCAGGACGCTGCCCCGGGAGTACGGCTCGCGGTTGAGCACGAACTCGGGGTCGGTGCGCCAGGCGGAGAAGAGGCCGTCCTCGAAGCCCGTCTTGGTGACGCGCTTGAGGTAGACGGCGGGGATGATCTGGTCGGTGTCGACGTTGCTGCGGCGCAGCGGGACGCCGATCCCGGTGTGGGTGGTGAAGGCGTGCACAGGTGGCTCCTCGGGTCAGGCCGTCGCACGGGCGGCGGGGACGGCGTCCAGGGCGGGGTCCGCGAGGTCGCCCGGCGAGGCGAGGGTCCCGCGCACGGCGGTCGCGGCGGCGACCACCGGGGACACGAGGTGCGTGCGGCCGCCCTTGCCCTGGCGTCCCTCGAAGTTGCGGTTGGACGTCGAGGCGGCACGCTCCCCGGGGGCGAGCTGATCGGGGTTCATGCCCAGGCACATCGAGCACCCGGCCTGACGCCACTCGGCGCCGAACTCGAGGATGTCGCGGTCCAGGCCCTCCTTCTCGGCCTGCAGGCGCACCCGGGCCGAGCCCGGGACGACCATGACGCGCACGTCCGGGTGCTTGCGGCGTCCGCGGATCACGTCGACGAAGGCCCGCAGGTCCTCGATGCGTCCGTTGGTGCACGAGCCCATGAAGACCGTGTCGACGCGGATGTCCTTCAGCGGCGTGCCGGGGACGAGGTCCATGTACCGCAGGGCGTTCTCGGCGGCGACCCGCGAGGTGTCGTCGGTGAAGTCCTCGGGCGCCGGGACCGTCGCCGACAGCGGCAGGCCCTGACCGGGGTTGGTGCCCCAGGTGACGAAGGGCTCGAGCTCGTCGGCGTCGATGTGGACCTCGGCGTCGAAGGTCGCGTCGTCATCGGTGCGCAGTGTGCGCCAGTAGGCGACGGCCTCGTCCCAGTCCTCGCCGCGGGGGGCGTGCGGGCGGCCCTGGACGTACTCGAAGGTCGTCTCGTCCGGCGCGATCATGCCGGCACGGGCACCGGCCTCGATCGACATGTTGCAGATCGTCATGCGCCCCTCCATGGAGAGGGAGCGGATGGCCTCGCCGCGGTACTCCAGCACATAGCCCGCTCCCCCGCCGGTGCCGATCTGCGCGATCACGGCCAGGATGATGTCCTTGGCGGTGACGCCGGACCGCAGGGTGCCGTCGACGGTGATGGACATGGTGCGGAAGGGCTTGAGCGGGAGCGTCTGGGTGGCCAGCACGTGCTCGACCTCGCTCGTGCCGATCCCGAAGGCCAGCGCGCCGAAGGCCCCGTGGGTGGACGTGTGCGAATCGCCGCAGACGACGGTGATGCCCGGCATCGTGAGCCCGAGCTGCGGGCCGACGACGTGCACGATCCCCTGCTCCTTGTCGCCCAGGGAGTGGATGCGCACGCCGAACTCCTCGGCGTTGCGACGCAGGGTGTCGATCTGGGTCCGGCTCGTGAGGTCGGCGATCGGCTTGTCGATGTCGATCGTCGGGGTGTTGTGGTCCTCGGTCGCGATGGTCTGGTCCAGGCGCCGCAGGGGGCGGTTCTCCTGACGCAGGCCGTCGAAGGCCTGGGGGCTCGTCACCTCGTGCAGGAGCTGGAGGTCGATGTAGAGGAGATCGGGCTCGTTGCCCTCGCCGTGGCGCACCACGTGATCGGCCCAGACCTTCTCCGCGAGCGTGCTCGCCATCCCCGTCATCTCCTTCGTGCGGGACGTCGCGGGCGGGGTCTCCGCCGTGACGTCCTGTGATCGCTGTGGCACCCCGGAGACCGCCTCCGGGGTGCTCCCCGGGACGCGCGGGGCGAACCGTGCCCGTCCATGGTCGGCGTGTCCACACTGCGATGCACTTGCGTCTCATCGTTCAAGACGCGAAGATCAAGGCATGAACGACATCCAGACCGACGACTCGGATCAGGGCGGAAGCGGGGTCGGGGTCCTGGACAAGGCCGCGACCGTGCTCGGCGCCCTCGAGGCCGGGCCCGCCACCCTCGCGCAGCTGGTGCAGTCCACCGGGCTCGCGCGGCCCACCGCGCACCGCCTCGCCGTCGCCCTCGAGCACCACCGCCTGGTCGCACGGGACATGCAGGGACGGTTCGTCCTGGGCGCGCGTCTGGGTGAGCTCGCCGCGGCGGCCGGCGAGGACCGCCTGCTGGCGGCCGCGGGCCCTGTGCTCGCGGCGCTGCGCGACCACACGGGCGAATCGGCACAGCTCTACCGCCGCCAGGGCGAGCACCGGATCTGCGTGGCCGCTGCCGAGCGTCCGATCGGCCTGCGCGACTCCGTCCCGCTCGGCGCGACCCTGACCATGAAGGCGGGATCCGCGGCCCAGATCCTCCTGGCCTGGGAGGAGCCCGACCGCCTCCACCGCGGGTTGCACGGCGCGCGCTTCACCGCCACCATGCTCTCGGCCGTGCGTCGGCGCGGCTGGGCCCAGTCGATCGGCGAGCGGGAGAGCGGCGTCGGCTCGGTGTCGGCGCCCGTGCGCGGCCCCAACGGCCGGGTCGTCGCGGCGCTCAGCGTCTCGGGCCCCATCGAGCGCATCACCCGGCAGCCGGGGCGCCTGCACGCGGCCTCGGTGATCTCCTCGGCCAACCATCTCACCGAGGTGCTGCGCCGCGCGGCGGTCTGACCGCTCACATCCCGTGGACACGCGGGGCATCTCGTTGACCGTTGCGTCCACGCGGCGTGGACCTGTCCGCAGGCGAGGCCGCCCATGACCCGCCGCACCCCTGAGGAGAACGATGAACCAGCCACCGTCCCCGCTCGCCGACGCCCTCCGCGCCGCCCTCGGCTCCCCCGAGGCACCCGTGCGCATCACGGGTGCGCTCGTCCTCGACGGCACGGGGGCGCCCGGGACGATCCGCGACGTGGTCGTCCGCCGCGGCCGGATCCTCGACCCGGCGGCCGCGGCGGACCCGGCGGCGGAGGAGATCGTGGTCGATGCCTCCGGCCTCGCGCTGACCCCGGGCTTCGTGGACATCCACACCCATTCCGACCTCACGCTCCTGTCCGATCCCGTGGGCCACTCGAAGCTCCTGCAGGGCGTGACCACGGAGATCGTGGGCAACTGCGGTCTGGGGATGGCCCCGCTCGGCGCGATCCCGCTGCCGGCGCTGCGCGGTGTCAACTCCTACCTCGACCGGGACCCCGCCGTGGTCGCGGACTTCCCGCGGCTGACCGACTATCTCGACGCGGTCGCCGAGGTGCATCCGGCACTGAACGTGGGGGCGTTCGTGGCCCATATCCCGCTGCACGCGGCCGTCACGGGGCTGGCCGACGTCCCCTCCACACCCGAGCAGGTCGCCCGGATCGCCGACCTCGCGCGCGCCGCGATCGCCGACGGTGCGGTGGGCATCTCGACGGGCCTGGTCTACGCCCCGCTGTGCTTCGTGGACGAGTCCGAGCTCGTGGCCCTTGGCGAGGTCGCCGCGGAGACGGACTCTCTCTTCGCCTGGCACGTGCGCGACTACATCGACGAGCTCGAGGACAGCGTCGAGCAGGCGATCCGGATCGCCGAGCGGACCGGTTGCCGCACCCAGATCTCCCACCTGCAGTCCGTGGGGCGCCGCAACTGGGCCTCGATGGCCCGCGTCCTGGCGCGGATCGACGAGGCCCGTGCGCGCGGCCTGGACGTCTGGGTGGACATGTACCCCTACCTCGCGGGGAACGCTCCCCTGTCCCAGCTCCTGCCGGGGTGGGTGCAGTCCGGCGGCAACGCCGCGATGATCGAGCGCCTGCGGGATCCCGCGAGCCGCTCGCTCGCACGGGCGCAGATGGTGGCGCCCCCGGGCTCTGCCACCACGGACGAGGAGATCATGATCGCGGCCTGCCCCGATCCGGCGATCGCCCGCCGCACGGTGGCCGACGTCGCCGGGTCCACCGGCCAGGAGGGGATCGACGTGATCCTCGACGTCCTCGCCGCCCACGGCACGGCCGTGCAGATGGTCACCCACGGCCGCAGCCGCGAGGTCCTCGAGGAGGTGCTGCACCACGAGGCGTGCGTCGTGGCCTCGGACGGCTCGGCGATGGATCCCGAGGGGCCCACGGGCCGCGAGGCGACCCACCCGCGCAGCTACGGCTGCTTCCCGCGCTACCTGTCCGAGCACTGGGAGGATCCGGCCGATGCGGTCCGACGCTGCACGAGCGCCCCGGCCGCGCGCGTCCGCATCCCCGACCGCGGGACGATCGTGCCCGGCGCGGTCGCCGATCTCGTGCTCCTGGACCCGGACACCCTCGAGGACCGCGCGACCTATCTCGAGCCCCATCGGTACCCGGCCGGGATCTCCGCGGTGATCGTGGGCGGCACGCCCGCCGCCATCGAGGGCACCCCCACGGGCGCCCGCACGGGACAGGTGCTGCGCTCGCGCGGGTGACGGCTCAGGTCCCGGGTGCGAGGGGCCCCTCGGCTCAGCGTGCCCCGAGGGGCCTCTCGATCCAGATCGGGGTGCGCGCGTGCTGGACGACGGCGACCGTCTGCGAGGAGGCCGAGGCGGCGCCCGCGCTGCGCGCGGCGACGACCACCATCCGGTCACCCTCGCTCGCCCGGATCAGCTGTCGCGCGTCGCGCGCGGAGGTGACGGCGGACGGCTCGACGCGCACCTCGGGGTGGTCCGCCGCGATCAGCGCCCGGGCCTGGTCGACGATCCGCCCGTGCTCGGCCTGGGGTGCGGCGATCCCGACCACCACGTGCACCTCGGTGCCGTGCAGGGCGGCGAGGTCCCCTGCGCGGCGGAGGGCCTGGGTGCCCAGATCGGTCGCCTCGTAGGACACGCCGATCGGCCCGTCGGTGAGCTCCTCCCCGCGCACGACGACGACGGGGCAGTGGGCGTTGCGCGCGAGGGCGAGGCTCGTGGACCCCATGACGAGCGCCAGCACTCGCCCCAGGCCGCGACTGCCCACGGCCAGCACCTCGGCCCCCTGGGAGGCGGCCAGGAGCACGTCGACCCCGCGGCCGTCGACGACGCTGCTGGTGACGGGCAGGCCCGGGGACTGGGTCCGTGCGACCTCGACGGCGTGGGCCACGAGGTGCTCGGTCGCGGCGCGCAGGCCCGAGCCCGCGATCCCCGGCACCGGCTCGACGTCGACGTTCATGAGCGGCCAGACGAAGGCGTGGACGAGGTGGAGAGTCCCGCCGATGCGTCGTGCATGGTCCGCGCCCCAGGTCACGGCGCGGTCGGACTCGTCGGTGTCGGCGATGCCGACGACCACACGGGGGCGGTCCGTCAGGGCGGGGAGGGGGGTCTCGGAGGATGCGGGCCGGGGGTCGGTGGTCTCCATGACCGGATCGTACCGGTGCGCTGTGACCTGCGTCTCGCCGAAGGTCCCGGAAGAGGCTCATCCATCGAAAAGGACCCCGGATGTGCGAGGAGCCGGCACCTGATGGCGCCGGCTCCTTCTCGTACCCCGTACCGGATTTGAACCGGTGTTACCGCCGTGAGAGGGCGGCGTCCTGGGCCGCTAGACGAACGGGGCGGATGATCCAGGAGGATCAGGTCCGTGAGGACCGGACCGAGGCCACGGTTGACGACGTCGTGACCTCGAGGTGGACCACTGGTCCACTCGTACCCCGTACCGGATTTGAACCGGTGTTACCGCCGTGAGAGGGCGGCGTCCTGGGCCGCTAGACGAACGGGGCGCGGGCCGCACCCCCCGCCGAGGCGGGGGACGAGCGCTGGGGTACCTGGACTCGAACCAAGAACAACTGAACCAGAATCAGCCGTGTTGCCAATTACACCATACCCCAAGGGGGTATCAACCATGATGTTCGAGCACCGGAGTGCGCCGCGCATCGAGGCCGTACCGAGGTAAGACTCTATCGGGTGCCCCCCGGGCAGGGCAAAGCGAGAACGTCCGTGAGGGCTGTGAGGTCTCCCACCTCGAGGTGTTCTCGCTGGTCAGACGGGCAGGAACCGAAACGGAGGTCACCCGCCCGGCGCAGATGCACCCCCACCAGCCCCGCGCGCGTGGCGGCGTCGGCATCGATGTCGGGCTCGTCGCCCACATAGGCGACCTCGTCGGGCTGCACGCCCAGCAGGCGCGCTCCCTCCACGAACACCCTCGGGTCCGGCTTGCCGACGCCGAAGGTGTCCATCGTGACCAGCAGGGGCACGAGGGTCGCGAACCCGACCGCGGCGAGCTTGCACCGCTGCATCGCCCCGCCCGCATTGGACACCGCGCCGAGCGGCACACCGGCGGCGGCGAGTCGGGCGACGATCTCGACCGCGTCCGGGAAGGGGCGCCAGCTCGCGGCGAAGGCTCGGTCGAAGAGCTCCGTGGCGCGGGCGAACCCCGCGTCGTCCAGGGCCGCTCCCCCGTGATCGAGCAGCACCTCGTCCATCCGGCGCCGACGCTGGGCGAGGTAGCCCAGCTCACCCCGGGTATAGGCGCGGTACCAGCCGCCCGCGTCGTGCCCCCACTGCAGCGCGAGCGCGATCGGGTCGGCATCGGGCGGCAGCAGGGGCAGCAGACTCGCCCCGAGCGCCGCCTCGAAGGCCGCGGCCGTGTCCACGAGCGTGTGGTCGATGTCGAAGAGCACGCCGCGCACGCACGGCCTGCATACGGGCACCGCGGTCCGGGGCGAGGTCGCCGACGCCGTCGGGTCCACGACTCGTCGCGGGCTCAGGAGGCCGCGAGGCGCTCGCGCAGGGCGCGCAGACGGGCGAGCGAGGACTCCTTGCCCAGGAGCTCCATGGACTCGAACAGCGGCGGGGAGATCCGACGTCCCGAGACGGCGCTGCGCAGCGGTCCGAAGGCCAGGCGGGGCTTGATGCCCATGTCCTCGACGATCGCCTCCCGCAGCCGCCGCTCGAGCTCGGCGGCGGCGAACTCCGTCGCATCGACCGCCTCGACCTCGGTCACGGCGCGGTCGAGCACCGCCACCGGGTCGTCGCCCAGCTTCTTCAGCGCATCCTCGGCGACCGCGAGCTCGGCGTCCTCGACGAAGAGGAAGCGCAGCATGTCCGGCGCCTCGGACAGCAGGTTCATCCGGGGCTGGACCAGCGGGGTCGCAGCGACCAGCAGTGCGTGCTCGCGCGCCGTGATCGGGTCGAGGACGATCCCGGCGCGCTGGAGCACCGGCACCAGACGCTCGGTGAAGTCCTCGGGAGCGAGCATGCGCATGTGGTCGGCGTTGATGGCCGTGGCCTTCTTGCGGTCCACGTGGGCGGGATTGGGGTTGACGTCGGCCGCGTCGAAGCGCTCCACGAGCTGCTCGCGGGTGAAGACGTCCTGGTCGGCGCTGTAGCCCCAGCCCAGCAGGGCGATGTAGTTGACCATGCCCTCGGGCAGGAACCCGTCATCGCGGTAGTGGAAGAGGTTGGACTCGGGATCGCGCTTGGAGAGCTTCTTGTTGCCCTCGCCCAGGACGTAGGGCAGGTGTCCGAAGACGGGCACCCTCTCGGCCAGGCCGATGTCGATGAGCGCGTGGTAGAGCGCCACCTGCCGCGGCGTCGAGGAGAGCAGGTCCTCCCCGCGCAGCACATGGGTGATCCGCATCAGGGCATCGTCCACGGGGTTGACGAGCGTGTACAGCGGCTTGCCATTGGCGCGGACCACCACGAAGTCCGGCGTGGAGCCGGCCTTGAAGGTGATGTCGCCCCGCACGACGTCGGTGAAGGTGATGTCCTCGTCGGGCATCCGCAGCCGCCACACCGGCTCGCGGCCCGCGGCCCGGTAGGCGGCCTTCTGCTCCTCGCTGAGGTCGCGATCGGAGTTGTCGTAGCCCAGCTGCGGGTCGCGTCCCGCCGCGAGATGACGCTCCTTGGTCTCCTCCGCGGTCACATAGGACTCGTAGATGTGCCCGGCGACCTTCAGCCGCTCGATGACGTCGGCGTAGATCTCCCCGCGCTCGGACTGGCGGTAGGGCCCGTCGGGCCCGCCGACCTCGACACCCTCGTCCCAGTCGATCCCGAGCCAGCGCATCGCGTCGAGCAGCTGGTGGTAGGACTCCTCGCTGTCGCGGGCGGCGTCGGTGTCCTCGATGCGGAACACGAGGGTTCCGCCGAAGTGCCGGGCGTGCGCCCAGTTGTACAGGGCGGTGCGGACCATCCCGATGTGCGGGGTGCCGGTCGGGCTCGGGCAGAAGCGGACCCGCACCTCCTCGGTCCCGTCCGCGGAGGCGGCAGCGGTCGCGGGCGTGCTGGGGGCTGTGGTCACGGGAGGTGCTCCTGAGGTCGTGGAGGGGGTCGTCGCAGCAATGTGGTGGTCGGCGGATCGCGGGGGTGTCAGCGCCGCACGACGGGGTTGGTGAGGGTGCCGATCCCCTCGATCTCGACGCTGACGGTCGAGCCCTCGGCCACGGTGCGGACGCCGGCCGGGGTGCCGGTCAGCACGACGTCGCCGGGCAGAAGGGTGGTGACGTGAGAGATCTCGGAGATGAGGTCGGGGATCGAGCGCAGCATGTCCGCGGTGGTGCCGTCCTGGGCGCTCTCGCCGTCGACGAAGGACCTGATCGCGAGGTCCGCGACGTCGAGATCCGTCTCGATCCACGGTCCCAGCGGGCACGAGGTGTCGAAGGCCTTGGCGCGGAACCACTGCTTCTCGGCACGCTGGGCGTCCCGGGCGGTGAAGTCGTTGGCGCAGGTGTAGCCGAGGATCGTCGAGCGCACCTGCTCGGGGTCGAGGTCCTTGGCCATCGTGCGCATGACGACGGCGAGCTCGGCCTCGAGGGAGACCTCCTGGCTGTAGCCCGGGATGGCGACGGGGTCACCGGGGCCCACCACGGCCGTGTTGGGCTTGAGGAAGAACAGCGCCTCCTCGGGCACCTCGTTGCCCAGCTCCGCAGCGTGCGCGGCATAGTTGCGCCCGACGCACACCACCTTCGAGCGTGGGATCACGGGGGCCAGCAGCCGCACGTCCGCGAGCGGGAGCACGGTGCCGGTGGGGCGGATCTCGGTGTAGAGGGGGTCCCCGGTGATCGCGTAGACCATCTCCTGGCCCTCGCGGGGCTGGACGATGCCGTACTGGGGATCCTCGCCGGTGGTGAATCGGGCGATGCGCATGCCGTCGAGTCTAGGCGGTCCGGAGCCGGGGCCACGGACCGTGAGGCCCCGCGACGTCCGGGGTCAGCCGCGGTGCTCCTCGTGGCCGTCGCCGTGCTCCGCGTTCTCGCCCTCGGTCGAGCTCGGGGGTGCGTACGCGGAGAACTCCTCGTGCGAGGCCTCGGCGGCGGCATCCCCGTGCTCGGCGTCCGAGGTCAGCGGGGCGGAGTCGATGAGCTCGTCGTCGCTGTCCGCCGAGGTCTCCGTCGCGGCATCGGCCGCGACCGGGTCCTTGATGAGCGAGAGCTCGAACTCGAGGACGATCTTGTCGCTGACGAGCAGCCCGCCCTTGTCCAGGGGGGTGTTCCAGCTGACGCCCCAGTCACGGCGGTCGATGCGACGGGTGCCCTCGAAGCCCGCGCGCAGGTTGCCGAAGGGGTCCTCGGCCAGGCCCACGAAGCTCAGGGGGATGCTCATGGTGCGGGTGGTGTCGCGGATCGTGAGGTCGCCGGTGACGATGAAGCCGTTGTCGTCGACCTCCTCGACATGGGTCGAGCGGAAGGTCATCAGCGGGTACTGGGCCACATCGAAGAAGTCGGCGCTGCGCAGGTGCTCATCCCGCTGGGCGGCACGGGTGTCGATGCTGTCCATCCGCACGTCCACCTCGACGTGCGAGGCATCGGCGTCCTCGAGGTCCAGCACCGCACGCCCGGAGATGTCGTTGAACGCACCGCGGACCTTGGTGACCATCGCGTGGCGGGAGTTGAAACCGATCCGGGAGTGGGACGGGTCCAGTGTCCATGTCCCCGAGAGCTGGGAGTTGTCGACGTCGGTCATCGCGTGGGCACCTTCTTCGGTTCGTGGTGTGGTGCGGGGCGGGCCATGCGCTGCGACACGCACGACGCCCGAGAGCCCCGGTGCCCGATCCCACAGGGGGTTCGGGAGCTTCACCGTACATCGGACACGTGCAGGTCGCGCACCGATTCCACGACACGACGTCGCCTGCGAGGTGGGACGATGTCCTCCGGGACCCGCCGGGACCACCGGTGGACGATGCCGCGAGGAGGGCACTGACGATGGACGAGGACCTGCCCGGTCCGCGGACGGACACGACGCCCAGGGTGCTCGACGCGCCCACCGCCCGTGCGGCACGCATCGCGCACGAGGCCCGAGCGGAGGCCCTGACGGCGGCGCACCGCGCCCGCCGGGCACGGGGTGAGAAGCATCAGGTCGAGGACTTCCTGTTCACGTACTACCCCTTCTCCCCCGCCCGACTCCGGCGATGGCACCCCGGGGCAGGGATCAGCTACGACGCGGCCGCCGATCCGGTCCCCGATCACGCGCCGCACGGGGACCTCCAGCCCGACGGGACCCGCAGCTGGTACCTCGACACCCCGGACGAGCACCGCGTGCTACGGCGTGCCGACGTGCGGCGCTACCTCGCCGAGCGCGGCGACGCGCTCGCCTTCGTGCACCGTCTCCTGGACCGCTCCACGCTCGCGCACCGGACCCCGCAGTTCGGCTGCTTCGGCCTCCACGAGTGGGCGATGGTCCACGGGCTGGCTCCGGGAGCGCGCCGCCACGAGGACCTCCCCCTCCGGCTGAGCCAGCGCGAGACCGACGAGGTGATCGAGCGTGAGCGCCTGGTGTGCTCCCATCTCGACGCCTACCGGTTCTTCACCCCCACCGCCCGTCCGCGCAATGCCCTGGAGCCCACGCGCGCACGTCAGGCCGAGCTCGACAATCCCGCCTGCCTGCACGTGGGCATGGATCTGTACAAGTGGTCGATGAAGCTCACGCCGATCGTCTCCTCGGACCTGGTGCTGGACTGCTTCGAGCACGCGCTCCGCACCCGGGTGCTCGACATGGAGGCGAGCCCCTACGACGTGACCCACCTCGGCCACGGCGTCGTGCCGATCGAGACGCCTGCGGGCAAGGCGGAGTACGTGCGCCGCCAGCGCGCGCTGGCCGCGGACGCGGACGCGCTGCGCCGGAGGATCCTGGTGCAGCTCGTCCCGTTCGGCGTCGGAGCACGTGGCCGTGCGGACTGCGACGTCGTCCCTCCGGCATGACACATACCGACGACCACGGAAGAGGAGCACCCATGCACGATGCCGCACCGGAGGTCCTCTACGTCGCGCGTCCCGCACCGTGGTTCCGTGCCGTGCTGCTCGGCTTCGGTGCCCTCCTCGTGGCGGGACTGACGGCGCTGACCGTCGCGAGCACCGCGTCCGACGACGGTGCTCCCGCGATCCGCCTCGCGATGTGCACGATGTCGGCGTCCTCCGCGATCGCGATCGCGGTGCTGGTGGCCCTGCTGACCCAGCGACTGCGCTTCACCGTGACGACCGCGGGGGTGGTGCTCCGCTCCTTCGTGCGGACGCATCGCATCGGATGGCCGCAGATCGCGGTGGTCGCCGTCGACACCGGCTGGTCGCAACGCGGGCAGACGCTCCTGGCGCTGCACGACGGGCGTCGACTCGGATCGCCGATCACCGAGGCGCGCTCGGCGATGCGCCGCGGCGAGCGCACCCGGGACCACGGCCCGGACCTCATGACCCCGGCGCGTCCGACGCGGGCCGCGATCGACGCCCACGTGCGGTTCCTTCGGGGTCATCGCGGCCGCTGAGGTCCTCGGCGGCCCCGACCTCCGTCCCGGGACGTCGGCCCCTGCTGGCAGACTTGCCCCCATGCCCTCCCTCGCCGACCACCTGCCCGCCGTCGCCACCGAGGACGCCGTGGTCGATGCCTTCCTCACGGCCCAGGAGGAGATCAGCCGCACGCTCTACCCCCATCAGGAGGAGGCGCTGCTGGCGCTGGCCGCCGGCGATCACGTGATCGCCGCGACCCCCACCGGCTCGGGCAAGACCACCATCGGCTACGCGGCGATCTTCGCCGCGATCGCCCGGGGGGAGACGGCCTACTACACCGCCCCGATCAAGGCGCTCGTCAGCGAGAAGTTCTTCGATCTGGTCGCGATGTTCGGCGCGGACAACGTGGGGATGATGACGGGCGACAGCTCCGTCAACCACGACGCCCCGATCATCGTGTGCACCGCCGAGATCCTGGCCAACCACGCCCTGCGCGACGGTCCCACGAGCGACGTGGGCCTCGCGGTGATGGACGAGTTCCACTTCTACGGCGATCCCCAGCGCGGCTGGGCCTGGCAGGTGCCGCTCGTGGAGCTGCCCGACTGCCAGTTCGTGCTCATGAGCGCGACCCTCGGAGACGTCACTCCCTTCGTCGAGGACCTCACCGAGCGCACGGATCGTGAGGTCACCGTCATCGACGACGCCCCGCGGCCCGTGCCCCTGGACTACCGGTGGTCGCTGGATCCCGTCGAGGACACGATCTCGCGGATCCTCGACGAGAAGGACGCCCCGGTCTACATCGTCCACTTCACCCAGAAGGATGCCCTGGACCGCGCCCAGGCGCTCCAGGGCACGGAGATCCTCACCGACGCGGAGAAGACGCGGATCCGGGAGCTGATCGGCGACTTCCGGTTCTCCAAGGGCTTCGGCACGACGCTCTCGCGCCTCGTGCGCCAGGGCATCGGCGTGCACCACGCGGGCATGCTGCCCAAGTACCGGCGGCTCGTGGAGCGCCTGGCCCAGTCGGGGCTGCTCAAGGTGATCTGCGGGACGGACACCCTGGGGGTCGGGATCAACGTGCCGATCCGCACGGTGCTGCTGACAGGCCTGGCGAAGTTCGACGGTCGGCGCTCGCGCCTGCTCAACGCCCGGGAGTTCCACCAGATCGCGGGGCGCGCGGGCCGCGCCGGGTTCGACACCGTGGGCCACGTCGTCGTCCAGGCGCCCGAGTGGACCATCGAGTTCGCCCGCGAGCAGGCCCGCAAGGCCAACCGGGAGAAGCAGGGCGTGACGCCCAACTCCGCCAAGAAGCGCAAGAAGGAGCCCAAGCCCCGGGTGCCCGACGGCGCCGTGTCCTGGAGCGAGGCGAACCTCGACCGCCTGGTGGAGAACCCCCCGGAGACCCTGCGCCCCCACCTGCGGATCACCGCCTCGATGCTGTTGGCGCTCATCGCCCGTCCCGGGGACGCCGTCGCCTCGGCGCGCCACCTCATCATGACCTCGCACCAGACCACGACGCAGAAGCTGCGCCTGGTCCGCGAGGCCGCCGAGACCTTCCGCGGCCTGCGCGACGCCGACATCGTGGAGGTCCTGGACCGGCCCGACCACCTGGGCCGGCGGATCGTGCTGACCGAGGACCTCCAGCTCGACTTCACGATGAACCAGCCGCTGGCGCCGTTCGCGATCGCGATGATCGACACCCTCGACGAGGAGTCCGAGACCGTGTCGATGGACACCGTCTCGATCCTCGAGGCGATCCTCGAGGACCCCCGGCAGATCCTCCTGGCCCAGCAGAACACCGCCCGCGGAGAGCTGCTGGCCGAGCTCAAGGCCGACGGCGTCGAGTACACGGAGCGGATGGCGCTCCTGGACGAGGTCACCTGGCCCCGGCCGCTGGAGGAGGAGCTGACCGCGGCGCTCACGATCTACGCGGGCACCCATCCGTGGGTGCGCCCCGACGATCTCTCGCCGAAGTCCGTGGTGCGGGAGATGTACGAGACCGGGCAGACGTTCAGCGAGTTCGTGCGCCGCTACGACCTCACGCGGTCCGAGGGGATCGTGCTGCGCTACCTCTCCGATGCCTTCCAGACGATGCGCCGCACGCTCCCCCAGGACCTGCGCACCGAGGAGGTCGAGGACATCATGGAGTGGCTCGGCGTGCTGGTGCGGGGCATCGACTCCTCGCTGCTCGACGAGTGGGAGGCGCTGGCCCACCCCGAGGACGACACCGACGCCGCGAGCGAGGTGCGTCCCTCGACACCGCGTTCCCTGTCCGCCCAGACGGCGGTGCTGCGCCAGATGGTGCGCGCGGCCATGTGGCAGCGGGTCGAGCACTTCGCCTTCGAGCGGGAGGCACGCCTGGCCGAGCTGGACGGCGCCTCCGGCTGGGATCGCGCACGCTGGGCCACCGCGATGGACGCCTACTACGACACGTACGACAACGTCGGGATCGACGGCCTGGCGCGCTCACCACAGCTGCTGCAGATCACCGAGGAGTCGAAGGTCTGGCGGATCCGCCAGGCGCTGGACGACCCCGAGGGCAACCACGACTGGGGCATCGAGGCCGAGCTGGACCTCGAGGCGACCGACGAGGCCGGAGAGCCCGTGCTCGCCATCACCCACGTGGGGCCGCTCGGCGAGGACTGACGCTGGCCGTCGCCGCCGGACCTGCGGGGTCAGACCTCCGCGTCGAGGTCCAGGTCGACCATGAGCTCGCCGGCGATCGTCTCGAGCGCCGTGCGGAGATCCGCCTCGTCGGTGCCCTCGCCCAGCCGCACCGTCGCGTCGACCTCGAACAGCAGCCCGCCGCCCTCGGGGGCATCGCTGGTCCAGGAGTGGAAGCGATCGATGGTGACCTTCTGCTCCGCCAGCGCGGTGGTCACCTCGCGGACGGTCCCGGGGCGGTCCAGACCCACAAGGTACAGGCGCAGCGGTGCGGACGTCGCGGGGACGTGCACCCCGGGGCCGCCGGTCTCGGCGGCGGGGGTGACGTCGATGCGCCATCCCACCTGGGCCTCCAGCGCCGCGACCGCCCCGGAGAAGGCATCCACGCCCTCGTCGGGGACGTCCACCAGCACGATCCCCGCGAACTTCGCGGCCAGCCGCGCGAACTCCGCGTCGAGCCAGTTGCCGCCGTGGTCGTCGACCACCGTCGACAGCGCGGAGACCAGACCTTCGCGATCGTCGCCGATCGCCGTGAGCACGAGCTTCGTCATGGCCGCCACCCTAGTGGGCAGTGGGATGCTGGTGGGGAAGCATCCGCACCCCGAGCCCAGGAGGCATGCCCGTGTACCTGATCGTCGTGAAGTTCCCCGTCCGCCCCGACAGCGCCGAGCGCTGGCCCGAGATCGTCCGGGAGTTCACCGAGTCCACCCGCGCCGAGGAGGGCAACCTCTGGTTCGAGTGGTCGCGCAGCCTGGAGGACCCGCAGGAGTTCGTGCTCGTCGAGGCGTTCACCGACGAGGGCGCCGGACCCCACGTGAGCTCCGACCACTTCGCCGCGGGCCTGGAGGCCATGCGCCCCCACCTCACGGCGACGCCCAGGATCGTGTCCCGTCAGGTCGACGGCGAGGGCTGGGAGGAGATGGGCGAGCTGCGGATCTGAGCGCCGGTCGCGGGGCCTCCCGGCGGAGTCCCCGCCCTGCCGCTCAGGCGGGTTCGGCGCCCGCCGCGTACAGCCCGTAGGTGAAGGCCGCCGCGATCGCCTCCCAGGAGGCCTCGATGACGTTGGGTCCCACGCCCACGGTGTGGAACTCCCGCCCGGGCGCCGCCGTGCGCACCAGCACGCGCGTGGTGGCGTCCGTGCCGCGGTGAGCGTCGAGGATCCGCACCTTGAAGTCCAGCAGCTCGAAGTCGTCGATGAGGGGATAGCGCTCTCGCAGCCCCGAGCGGAGCGCGAGGTCCAGGGCGTTGACGGGGCCGTTGCCCTCGGCGATCGAGACGGACCGCCCCTCGGTCTCGGCGCCGTCGGGGCCCGTGATCCGCACGGTCGCCTCGGATTCCAGGGTGCCGTCGCGCAGCAGCTGGGAGCTGGCCCGCCATGCCTCCACGTCGAAGTAGCGGGGTGCGCGGCCCAGCTCCTCGAGCAGCAGCAGCTCGAAGGAGGCGTCGGCGGCCTCGTAGGAGTACCCCTCGGCCTCGCGGGCCTTGACGCGCTCGGCCAGGCGTCCCAGCACCTCCGGGGAGTCCGCGAGGTCGAAGCCCAGCTCGCGGCCCTTGAGCTCGATCGAGGCGCGCCCGGCCATGTCGGAGATGATCATGCGCATGTCGTTGCCCACGGCCCGTGGGTCGATGTGCTGGTAGAGGTCCGGGTCGACGCGGATCGCCGAGGCGTGCAGCCCCGCCTTGTGGGCGAAGGCGCTGGCGCCGACGTACGGGGCCCGCGCGGCGGCCGGCATGTTGACGATCTCGCCGATCGCGTGGGCGATCCGGGTGGACTCGGCGAGGGTGGCAGGATCCACGAGCTCGATGCCCATCTTCAGCTGGAGGTCGGCGAGCATGGTCACGAGGTCGGCGTTGCCGGTGCGCTCCCCGTAGCCGTTGACGCAGCCCTGGACATGCGTGATCCCGCCCCGGACGGCCGTCAGCGCGTTGGCGACGGCGCACCCGGAGTCGTCGTGGGTGTGGGCGCCCAGGCGCACCGTGGTGCCCGTGGCGTCGAGCCGTGCGCGCAGGTCGGCGACGATCTCGGCGACGTCGTGGGGCAGCATGCCGCCGTTGGTGTCGCACAGCACGACGGCCTCGGCACCGGCCTCGGAGGCGGCGACGACCACGGAGGTCGCGTAGGCGGGATCGGCGCGGAACCCGTCGAAGAAGTGCTCGGCGTCCACGAACACCTCACGGCCGTGGGCGACGAGGTGGGCGACCGTCTCCCTCACCATCGCCAGGTTCTCCTCGCCGGTGGTGCGCAGGGCCCCGGTCACGTGACGGATGTGGGACTTGGCCACGAGGGTGACGGTCGGCGCCGCAGAGTCCAGCAGCGCCTGGACCTGCGGGTCCTCCGTCACCGCGCGCCCGGCCTTGCGGGTGGCGCCGAAGGCGGCCAGGCGCGCGCCGCGC
The DNA here is from genome assembly GCF_052378625.1 of Brachybacterium sp. AOP25-B2-12. NCBI lineage: Bacteria > Bacillati > Actinomycetota > Actinomycetes > Micrococcales > Dermabacteraceae > Brachybacterium > Brachybacterium sp. AOP25-B2-12. The sequence goes on from NZ_JBQSXW010000001.1 coordinate 263,320, forward strand.
AGGGTCAGCTCGGTGCGGGCGCGCGCGAAGAACTCGGTGTCACGGGGCACGGCACCGGGCCAGCCTCCCTCGATGTACGTCACGCCCAGCTCGTCGAGCAGGCGGGCGACGGCGAGCTTGTCGGCGACCGAGAGGGTCAGGCCCTCCTGCTGGGAGCCGTCGCGCAGGGTCGTGTCGTAGAGGTCGAAGCGTGGATGCGGGGCGGTCATCCGGGGTGCCTCAGACCAGACGTGTCAGCCAGCCGTGGCGGTCCTCGGCCCGCCCGTACTGGATGTCGGTGAGCTCCCGGCGCAGGGCGAGGGTGTGCTCCCCCGCGCCTCCGTCGGCGACCGGCTGGGCACCCGCGGGGGTGCGCAGCTCCCCGATGGGGGTGATCACCGCGGCGGTGCCGCACGCGAACATCTCGACGATCTCGCCGTCGGCGAGGTCACGCAGGACATCGGTGAGCACCAGGCGTCCCTCGGAGGGCGTGAGACCGCGGTCGGCGGCCAGGCGCAGCACGGCATCGCGGGTGACGCCCTCGAGGATCGAGCCCGTCAGGGACGGGGTGATGATCCGGCCGTCCTTCGTGATGACGAAGACGTTCATGCCCGAGAGCTCGTCGATCGCCGTGTGGGTCTCGGAGTCCAGGAACATGACCTCGTCGGCGCCGTGCTCGGCGGCCTCGTCTTTGCCCAGCAGGGAGGAGGCGTAGTTGCCGCCGCACTTGGCGGCACCCGTGCCGCCGGCCCCGGCGCGCGCGTACGTGTCCGAGACCCAGACCACGAGGGGACGCACGCCGCGCGGGAAGTAGTCGCCGGCCGGGGAGGCGATGACGTAGTAGTCCACGGTGTGGGAGGCGCGGACACCCAGGAACTCCTCGGAGGCGAACATGAACGGGCGCAGGTACAGCGAGCCCTCCGAGGTGCCCTCGGGGGTCGGCACCCACGGCTCGTCCGCGGTGACGACCGCGCGCAGCGAGGCGAGGAAGTCCTCGGTGGGCAGCTCGGGCAGGGCCAGGCGCCGCGCCGAGCGCTGCATGCGCTCCGCGTTCTTCCCGGGACGGAAGGTCCAGACGGAGCCGTCGGCGTGGCGGAAGGCCTTGAGGCCCTCGAAGATCTCCTGGGCGTAGTGGAGCACCGCGGTGGCCGGGCTCAGCGACAGCGGGCCGAAGGGGATCGTCTCCCCTCCCGCCCAGCCGGTCGTCGGGGTCCACCGCGCGTGGACCATGAAGTCGGTGAAGAAGTCACCGAAGCCGGGCGCGGCGAGAATGCCTGCGCGCTCGTCCTCGGCGACGCGACGGGCGGTATCGGCCTGGGGGAACGAGAGCGCGGACACGGGGGCCTCCTGGTGAGGGTGGGGTGGTGTGGATCGGTGGGACGTCAGGATGCCGAGACCGCTGCGGCCAGGGCCGTGCCGATCTCGGAGGTGGAGCGGGCAGGCCCGTCGCCGCGCGCGGCGAGGTCGGCGTCGACCGCGGCGCGGACCCGCGCGGCGGCCTCGGCGTGACCCAGGTGGTCCAGCAGCAGGGCCACGGACAGGACGGTCGCCGTCGGGTCCGCCAGCCCCGTGCCGGCGATGTCCGGGGCGGAGCCGTGGACGGGCTCGAACATGGACGGGAACGCGCCGGTGGGGTTCACGTTGCCGCTGGCCGCGAGGCCGATCCCGCCGCCGATGGCGGCCGCGAGGTCGGTGAGGATGTCGCCGAACAGGTTGTCCGTGACGATCACGTCGTAGCGGGACGGATCGGTGACGAGGTGGATGGTCGCGGCGTCGACGTGGGCGTAGTCCACGGTGACGTCGGGGTGCTCGGCGGCGACCTCGTCGACGATGCGGCGCCACAGGTGCCCCGCGTGGACCAGGACGTTGTGCTTGTGCACGAGGGTCAGGTGCTTGCGGCGGCGCTCGGCCTGCGCGAAGGCGTACCGCACGACCCGCTCGATGCCGAAGGCGGTGTTGAGGCTGACCTCGGTGGCGACCTCATGGGGCGTGCCGGTGCGCAGGGAGCCGCCGTTGCCGACGTACGGGCCCTCGGTGCCCTCGCGCACGACGAGGAAGTCGACCTCGCCGGGATCGGCCAGCGGCGAGGCGACGCCGGGCACGAGCCGGGTGGGACGCAGGTTCACGAAGTGGTCGAAGCCGAAGCGGAGCTTCAGCAGCAGGCCGCGCTCGAGGACGCCGGAGGGCACGTCGGGGTCCCCGACCGCGCCCAGCAGGATCGCGTCGTGCTCGGCGAGGGCGGACGTGTCCGCCTCGGTGAGGCACTCCCCCGTGCGGTGCCAGCGGCCCGCTCCGAGGTCGAAGTCGGTGGTCTCGACGGTGACGTCGCTGCCCTGCAGGGCGGCGCGCAGGACCTTCAGGCCCTCGGGGACGACCTCGTGGCCGATCCCGTCGCCCTCGATGACGGCGAGCTTCAGGGTGGTCATGCGTGCGATCCCTTCGGTGGGGTGCGTGATGTCGGTGCGGGAGGCCCGCCGACGGGGCCGGCCTCCCGGGTCGTGCCGATGGTGCTCAACGGTTCGGATGGTCGTCGGTGCGTGGACGGATCAGTAGACGACGTCGACGCTCAGGCAGCGATGGGCGCCGATCTGCTCGCCGATCCGATCGGCGAGCTCCTGCGGGACGGCCTGATCGGTGTCGAGGATCACGAGGGCCTCGCTGCCGCGCTCACCCGGACGCGCCACGACCATGCCGGCGATGTTGATGCCCGCCTCGCCGAGCAGCACGCCGTAGGTGCCCACGAGGCCCGGTCGGTCCTCGTAGCGGATGATCAGCAGATGATCGGACAGGGGGGTGTCGACCTCGAAGCCCGAGAGCTCGACGAGCTTGTGGGTCTGGTCGACACCGGACAGCGTCCCGGAGACGGAGACCACGCGCCCGTCGCGGAGGGTCCCGCGGATCTGGACGACGTTGCGGAAGCGGTCCCCGTCGGGGTCGGTGACGAGCTCGACGCGGATCCCGCGCTCCTCGGCCAGGACCGGGGCGTTGACGTAGCTGACCTGTTCGGTGACGATCGGGCGGAACACGCCGCGCAGCGCCGAGAGCTTGATGGCGGTGACGTCGCGATCGGAGATCTCGCCCCGCACGACGACCTCGAGCAGCTGGGGCGACTCCCCCGCGAGCGCCGTGAAGACCTGCCCCAGCCGATCCGCGAGGGCGATGCCCGGGCGGACGTCGGCGTCGATGGCGCCTCCGGCGACGTTGACGGCGTCGGGGACCAGCTCTCCGTCCAGGGCCAGGCGCACGGAGCGCGCCACGGCGGTGCCGGCCTTCTCCTGCGCCTCGGCGGTCGAGGCGCCGAGGTGCGGGGTCAGGGTCACGCTGTCGAGCCCGAGCAGCGGCGAGGCGGTCTCGGACGTCGCGGGCGGCTCCGAGGAGTAGACGTCCAGCGCGGCACCGGCGATCTGGCCGGTCGTCAGTGCCTCGTAGAGCGCCGTCTCGTCGATGAGCCCGCCGCGCGCGGCGTTGACGACGTGGAGGGTCGGCTTGGCCACGGCGAACTGCTCGGCGCCGATGAGGCCGATGGTCTCCGGGGTGCGCGGCATGTGCACGGTCACCACGTCCGCGGTGCGCATGAGCTCGTCGAGGTCCACGACGCGGGCCCCGAGGTCGGCGGCGCGCGCATGGTTGACGTACGGGTCGTAGGCGAGCAGCTCCACGCCGAAGGGCCGCAGGCGCTCGGCGACGAGCTGACCGATCCGGCCGAAGCCGACGATGCCGACGGTCTTCTCGAGCAGCTCGGTGCCGGTGAGCTGCTTGCGCTCCCAGCGGCCGGCCTTGACAGAGGCGTCGGCCCGGCCGAGGTTGCGCAGGCTCGCGAGGATCAGGGCGATCGCGAGCTCCGCGGCGGAGACGATGTTCGAGGTGGGGGCGTTGATGACCATGACGCCCGCGGTGGTCGCCTCGGGGACGTCGACGTTGTCCAGGCCCACGCCGGCGCGGGCCACGACCTTGAGCTGCGGCGCGGCGGCGAACACCTCGGCGTCGACCGTGGTGGCCGAGCGCACGAGCAGCGCGTCGGCGCCGTGCACGGCCTCGAGCAGGGCGGGACGGTCGGTGCCGTCCACATGACGGATCTCGACGTCGGGGCCCAGCACCTCGACGGTGGCAGGGGACAGCTCCTCGGCGATCAGGACGACGGGACGGGGCACGGGTTTCCTCCGGGATGGGGATGGGACTGCGAGGGCGCGCCCGCGCCGTTGCGGACTCCGGACGAGCCTATCGGGGCCACCGACGCGCGGTGGCCGGTCCGGGCCGTCCGGGAGTGCGGGGCGGTCGCGCCGGTTCGGCGCGACCACCCTGCGGGCGGGCCCGTCCCGTGGATCGCACGGAGGGTGGGCCCGGGTCTGGGCGGGTCAGCGCGCGGCGCTGCCCTCGGTGTAGTCGTCGTCCAGGCTCTCCTTGTTCCAGGAGAACAGGCTGCGCAGCTTCTTGCCGACGCCCTCGATGGGGTGCCCGGCCTCGGCCTCGCGGAGCTTCTGGAACTCCGGCGCGCCGGCGTCCTGGTCCTCGATGAACCGCTGGGCGAAGGTCCCGTCCTGGATGTCTGTCAGGACGGCCTTCATGGACTCCTTGACGTGCGCGTCCACGACCCGGGGGCCGGAGACGTAGTCGCCGAACTCCGCGGTGTCCGAGATCGACCAGCGCTGCTTGGAGATGCCGCCCTCGATCATGAGGTCGACGATGAGCTTGAGCTCGTGGAGCACCTCGAAGTAGGCGATCTCCGGCTGGTAGCCGGCCTCGGTGAGGGTCTCGAAGCCCGCCTGGACCAGGTGGCTCACGCCGCCGCACAGCACGGCCTGCTCGCCGAAGAGGTCGGTCTCGGTCTCCTCGGTGAAGGTGGTGCGGATGCCGCCGGCGCGGAGGCCGCCGATCGCCTTGGCGTAGGACAGGGCCAGCGGCCAGGCCTGGCCGGTGGCGTCCTGCTCGACGGCGACGATCACGGGCACGCCGCGCCCGGCGACGTACTCGCGGCGGACGACGTGGCCCGGGCCCTTGGGGGCGACCATGCAGACGTCGACGCCCTCGGGCACCTCGATGAAGCCGTAGCGGATGTTCAGGCCGTGGGCGAAGAAGAGGGCGTTGCCGGCCTCGAGGTGGTCGCGGATCTCCTCGGCGTAGATCGTGCGCTGATGCTGGTCCGGCGCGAGGATCATGACGACGTCGGCCCAGGCCGAGACCTCGGCGGGGGTGCCGACGACCAGGCCCTGCTCCTCGGCCTTGACGCGCGAGGACGAACCCTCCTTGAGGCCGATGCGGACGTCGACCCCGGAGTCGCGCAGCGACAGCGCGTGCGCGTGTCCCTGCGAGCCGAAGCCGATGACCGCGACCTTCTTGGACTGGATGATCGACAGATCGGCGTCGTCGTCGTAGAACATGTCTGCCACGAGGGTGCTCCTTCATTGGGTGGGGTGACCGGGACAGTGTAGCCGCGGCCGTCTTGTCTGGTGAGAAGCCGTCCCGAGTGCCGGGACGGTGTCGGGCTCAGGGCAGCAGGGTCCGATCGGTGATCGATCGGCTCCCGCGTGAGATCGCCACGGCCCCGGACTTCACGATCTCCCGGATGCCGAAGGGCTCGAGCATGCCCAGCAGGGCGCGCAGCTTGTCCTCGGTGCCGGTGGCCTCGACGGTGACGGCCTCCGCGGAGGCGTCGACCACCTTGGCCCGGAACATCTGGACGATCTCCAGCACCGAGGTGCGGGTCGCGTTGTCGGCCTTGACCTTGACCAGCACGAGCTCGCGCACGACGGTCTGCCGCGGTTCGAGCTGCACGATCTTGAGCACGTTGATGAGCTTGTTGAGCTGCTTGGTGATCTGCTCGAGCGGCTGCTGGTCGACGTCGACCGCGACGGTGATGCGGGAGATCTCCGGATGCTCCGTGGGTCCCACGGCGAGCGAGGAGATGTTGTACCCGCGCCGGGCGAACAGGGCTGCGACGCGGGTGAGGACGCCGGGCTTGTTCTCCACCAGCACCGAGAGGGTGTGGGTGTTGGGCAGGCTCGCGGCCTGCACGGACGAGGAGTTCGAGGTGGTGGTCATGGCTCAGATGTCCCTCTCCCATTCGGGGGTCATGTTCTGGGCGATCTGGATCTCGTCGTTGGAGACGCCGGAGGGGACCATCGGCCACACCATGGCGTCGGCGCTGACGGTGAAGTCCACGACCACCGGCCGATCGTCGATCTCCATCGCCTTCTCGATCGTCGCGTCGATGTCCTCGTCCCGCTCGCAGCGCAGCCCGGCGCAGCCGTAGGCGTCGGCGAGCTTGACGAAGTCGGGGATCCGGCGGGTGCCGTGGCCCGTGTTCAGGTCGGTGTTGGAGTAGCGCTTGTCGTAGAACAGGTTCTGCCACTGGCGCACCATGCCGAGCGAGGAGTTGTTGATGATCGCGACCTTGATCGGGATGTCGTTGATCGCGCAGGTCGCGAGCTCCTGGTTGGTCATCTGGAAGCAGCCGTCGCCGTCGATGGCCCAGACGGTGCGGTCGGGCATGCCGACCTTGGCGCCCATCGCGGCCGGGACGGAGTAGCCCATCGTGCCCAGCCCCCCGGAGTTGATCCAGGTGTTGGGGTGCTCGTAGCCGATGAACTGCGCAGACCACATCTGGTGCTGGCCCACCCCGGAGACGAAGATCGACTCGGGACCGGAGATCTCGCCGAGGCGACGGATCACCTTCTGCGGCGCGGTGTAGCCGTCGGCCGTCTCCGTCCAGCCCATCGGGTAGTTCTGGCGCAGGGCGTCCAGGGTCTGCCACCAGGACTCGTAGTCGCGGTCGTCGCTCTCGGCCAGGCGCGCGCGCAGCTCGACCGTGAGCGCGGTCGCGACGTCGCGGGCCTCCCCCACGATCGGCACGTCGGCCTCGCGGTTCTTGGAGATCTCCGCGGGGTCGATGTCGGCGTGGACCACGGTCGCGTGCGGCGCGAAGGAGTCCAGGCGCCCGGTCACGCGGTCGTCGAAGCGGGCCCCGATGTTGATGATGAGGTCCGCCCGCTGCAGCGCCGAGACCGCCGCGACCGAGCCGTGCATGCCGGGCATGCCCAGCTGGGACGGGTGGGAGTCCGGCAGGGCGCCGCGCGCCATGAGGGTGGTGACGAAGGGCGCGCCGGCGAGGTCGATGAGCTCGCGGACCTCGGTGCTCGCGCGGCCGCGGATCACGCCACCACCGAGCAGGAACACGGGGCGCTTGGCGGCCAGCAGCAGGTTCACGGCCTCGCGGATCTGCTTGTGGTGAGGACGCGCGCCCGGGCGGTACCCGGGCAGGTCCAGCGTCTCGGGCCACTCGAAGGTGGTCGCGGCCTGCTGGGCATCCTTGGTGACGTCCACCAGGACCACCCCGGGACGGCCCGTCGAGGCGATGTGGAACGCCTGCTTGATGGTCCGCGGGATGTCGTCGGGGTCGGTGACCAGGAAGTTGTGCTTGGTGACGGGCATGGTCATCCCGACGATGTCCGCCTCCTGGAAGGCGTCGGTGCCGATGAAGGAGGAGCCCACCTGGCCGGTGATCGCGACCATGGGGATCGAGTCCATCTGGGCGTCGGCGATCGCGGTGATGAGGTTGGTGGCGCCCGGGCCCGAGGTGGCCAGGCACACGCCCACCTTGCCGGTGGCGTGCGCGTAGCCGCTGGCCGCGTGGCCGGCGCCCTGCTCGTGGCGCACCAGGATGTGCCGCAGGTGCTCGGCGTCCAGCAGCGGGTCGTAGGTGGGGAGGATCGCGCCGCCGGGAAGACCGAAGACGACGTCCGCCCCGGCGTGTTCGAGGGACGTGATCAGCGACTGTGCGCCGGTGACACGAGGGGCCGTCATCGGTTCTCCTTCGTCGGTCGGATGGTGCGTGCAGGGTGCGCCCGGGGCCGGGCACGAAAAAACCCCCCGGCCCTGAGGCTCTGGAGGGTGCGCGGGACGTCTCGTACGGACCGGACGGGCGTCAGCCGCGCTCGGGGATTACGAGAAGGTTCGTCCGCATGCGGCACACACTACCCATCCCACCCCGGGTTCCGCAGGCAGTCCACGCGCTGAGACGGCCGGATCGGACGGCTCAGTCCAGCGGGCGGCGCGTCGCGCCGTAGGTGGCCGAGCGCACGAGGTGCGCGTACACCTTGAGCGCCTGGGTCACCTGACGCTCCCGCGCGACGGGGCGCCACGGCAGCGGGCCCTTGGCCTCGCGGCGGCGGGCGATCTCCTCGTCGGGCACATCGAGCTGCAGCAGGCGCTTGTCGACGTCGATGACGATGTGGTCGCCGTTCTCGACGAGTCCGATGAGGCCGCCCTCGGCCGCCTCCGGGGAGATGTGGCCGATCGAGACGCCGCTGGTGCCGCCGGAGAAGCGGCCGTCGGTGATGAGCGCGCAGGACTTGCCCAGGCCCCGCCCCTTCAGGAACGAGGTCGGGTAGAGCATCTCCTGCATGCCGGGGCCGCCCTGGGGGCCCTCGAAGCGGATCACGACGATGTCCCCGGCCTTGACGGTCTTGTCGAGGATCTTCTGGACCGCCTCCTCCTGGGACTCGCAGACGACCGCGGTGCCCTCGAAGTGGAAGAGGTCCTCGGTGATGCCTGCGGTCTTGATGACGGCGCCCTCGGTGGCCAGGTTGCCCTTGAGCACGCACAGACCGCCGTCCTTGGTGAAGGCGTGGGGCACGGCGCGGATCACGCCGGTCTCGGCGTCGGTGTCGAGCTCCTTCCACATGTTCGTGGTCGAGAACGCCTGGGTGGTGCGCACGCCGCCCGGGGCGGCGTGGAAGAAGGCCTCGGCCTCCTTGGTGGCGCGGCCGCTGCGGATGTCCCAGTCCGAGAGCCAGGAGTCCAGGTCCGGCGAGTGCACGGCGTGGACGGTGTGGTCCAGCAGCCCGCCGCGGTCCAGCTCGCCCAGGATCGCCGGGATGCCGCCGGCGCGGTGGACGTCCTCGATGTGCGCGGTGCCGTTGGGGGCGACCTTGGACAGGCACGGCACCGAGCGCGAGAGCCGGTCGATGTCCTCGAGGCCGAAGTCGATCTCCCCCTCGATCGCTGCCGCGAGGATGTGCAGCACGGTGTTGGTCGACCCGCCCATCGCGACGTCCAGGCTCATGGCGTTGGCAAAGGCCGCCTTGGTGGCGATGTTGCGCGGCAGCGCCCCCTCGTCGTCGTCCCCGTAGTAGCGCTTGCACAGGTCCACGACGGTGCGGCCCGCGCGCAGGAACAGCTCCTTGCGGAAGGCGTGGGTGGCCAGCGTCGTGCCGTTGCCGGGCAGCGAGAGGCCCAGCGCCTCGGTGAGGCAGTTCATCGAGTTGGCGGTGAACATGCCCGAGCAGGAGCCGCACGTGGGGCACGCGTTCTCCTCGATCTCGGCGAGCTGGGCGTCGGTGACCGAGTCGTCGGCGGAGATCGAGATCGCGTCCACGAGGTCCAGGCGGTGCTCGACGACACCCTCGACGGGCTCGCCGGACTCCATCGGCCCGCCGGAGACGAAGACCGCGGGGATGTTCAGGCGCATCGCGGCCATGAGCATGCCCGGGGTGATCTTGTCGCAGTTGGAGATGCACACGAGCGCGTCGGCGCAATGGGCGTTGGCCATGTACTCGACGCTGTCGGCGATCACGTCGCGGCTGGGCAGGGAGTAGAGCATGCCCCCGTGGCCCATCGCGATGCCGTCGTCGACGGCGATGGTGTTGAACTCCCGGGCGATCCCGCCGGCCTCCTTGACGGCACCGGCGACGAGGTCGCCCATGTTCTTGAGGTGCACGTGGCCGGGCACGAACTGGGTGTAGGAGTTCGCGATGGCGATGATCGGCTTGCCGAAGTCCGAGGACTCCATGCCGGTGGCGCGCCACAGGGCGCGGGCCCCGGCCATGTTGCGGCCGTGGGTGGAGGTTCGTGAACGCAGTGGGGGCATGGTGCTATGCCACCACACGGCGCGAGCGTCCACCAAGACAGAGCGAATACTAGTAGTGGGAATGATAGGTTTCGCACATGCCGACCGATCCCGCCGTCCGCTCCGAGCTCGGCGCCTTCCTCCGCTCCAAGCGCACCGCGGCCGATCGCTCCGACCACGATCTGCCGCCGCTGGGACGGGGCCGCACGACGGGGCTGCGACGGGAGGAGATCGCGTTCCTCTCCGGGGTCTCGGTCACCTGGTACACCTGGCTCGAGCAGGGCCGCGACATCAACCCCTCGCGCCAGGTGATCGACGCGGTGGCCCTGAACCTGCACCTGACCGAGGCCGAGCACGACTACGTGCTGGGCCTCGTGGGCCTCGCGCCGCGCCCGCGCCCGGTGCTCGCCGCACCGGCCCCGGTGCCCCCGCACGTCCAGCACCTTCTGGACGCCCTGGCCCCCTCCCCCGCCTTCGCGCTGACGGCGCACTGGGACATCGCCGCCTGGAACCGGCCCTACGAGGGGCTGTTCCCCGGGGTGCTGGAGGCGGATCCCACCCAGCGCAACCTCCTGCAGTTCGTGTTCACCGACCCGTTCGTGCGCGCGATGCTCCCGGACTGGGAGCTCACCAGCCGCCAGTTCCTCGCGGAGTACCGCTCCGAGGCGGGGGGCCGTATGGGAGGCACCGAGCACGTGCGGCTCGTGCGCCATCTGCGGGATGTGAGCCCCGAGTTCACCCGGGCCTGGGACGAGCACGCGATCGAGCGCTTCGGCTCCCGGCGGCGCCGGTTCTGCCACCCGCGGGTGGGCGAGCTGGCCTTCGAGCAGGTCAACCTCGTCCCCCAGGACGCCCCCGAGCTGCGCCTGATCGCCTATCTCCCCGTGGACGAGGACACGGACACGGACACAGCCGCCCGGCCCGCGGCGGAGGGCACTGCGGCGAGGCTCTCGCGCCTGGCACGGTGACGGGGCGGCGTGCTCCGAGGATCCGCGCCGCTCAGTCGCGCGCGAAGGGGTCGATGGCGATCACGACATAGGCCTGGGGGTGTCCGGGGAGGTACCTCACCTCGACCTCACCGGTCGAGCTCACCTATCCGTCCCGGGGCAGCTGGGGCGGGGCCATCGCATCGAACGGCAGTGTGCAGACCACGCCGTCGGCGGTCGTGAACGTCACCTCGTCGCCGTCGACGGTCCCGGTCGCGGAGACGCCGTGGTCCCGGATGTCGGGGGCGGTGATCGGCCCCATGATCGAGCTCAGGACGCCGATCACGGCGCCGGCCAGGATCACGACGGCCAGGACCTGGTACCCCCACATCTGCACCGTTCCCGCCGCGATCCGCACCCCGTCACCGGGAGCGGGAGGATCCCCGTGCGCGCTTCGCAGCTCCCGCAGCCGCCGGGACCCCCGCGCGGGATTGCGGAAGGAGCGGGCCATCAGGCCCGCCATCGCGAAACCCGCGATGAAGAACATGACGAAGCCGTGCGTGGCCGGGAAGTTCACGAGCCAGATCAGGTCGTCCATCAGGCGCTCGGTCACGATGCCCCCTCCGCCACGGGCTCCAGGGTCATCGCGACGACCTCCGGACGGGCCGGACGGTACAGGGCGGTGACGGGGGAACCCACCTGCACCAAGGACAGCGCCTGGGGATACACGAACACGAGGGTCGTGGCCTCGCGGGAGGGCCGTCCCTGCGCGGGCGGGATGAGCAGGTCGACCTCCAGCTCCACCTGTCTGTGGGCACGACGTCCCGTCGGCCGCACCGCGAGGACGCTCGCCGGGACCCGGGTCCCGTGCAGCCGCGCGTCGACGAGGTCCGGGTGGAGGAGACCCTTGGCCACGCGCCACCGCAGGAAGGCCTCGGCCACCGTCGGGTCGTGCATGTCCGCCAGGTCGATCGCATCGCGCCGAGCCGGGTCGAACCGGACGGGCAGGACCGCCCCGGGCACCATCGCCGGTGCATCGACCGGCCGCACGAGCCGGCGGATGGACGCGATGAAGCTCGGTTCCTCGGTCGGGGCGACGTCCAGGATGATCTCGTACATCGGGACGTCGTTGATGCTCATCCCGGTCTCGCGCGCCTCACGGACGGTCCCCACCGCGACCTCGGTCATCCGGGGATCCCCCGCGCCGCCTGCGCGCAGCGCGCTCAGGACGCCCGCACCACCGGCGCGGCCCACCCCCAGGACGTCGGCCCCCGGCGTCATCAGCAGAAACCCCAGGCGATCCCGGCGACGATCATCACCACGTACCCGCCGTCCCCGCCCGTCGCCAGCGGGATGAGGGTGTCGTGCCGGTCGACGAGGAACAGGCCCTCCCACGCCCACAGTGCGAGCAGGGCGCTCAAAGCCAGGAACACGATCCGCAGGATCCAGCGCATCGACGGGCAGCCTCTCGGACGGGGCCCGGACGGCGGCCCGGACGGGTCGTGCACTGAGGCAGATCGTCGGGCCGCCGACGTCCTCGGGGAAGATCTCGCCGGGTCACGGTTTCGACTCGGCACCGGGTGCAGGTGGACCTGCGGCCCCGGATCGAGCACCATGCCCCCATGGACGATCTGCTGGCCCACTACCCGCCGTCGGGCACGGGCACCTTCGACGAGATGGTGGGCCCCGACGGGATCCGCCCGCAGTACCGGACGATGACCCAGGTCTTCGACGGGCTCGGGGCCCAGGAGCTCGCCGCGCGCGACGCCTACCTGGGCACCCGGTACCTCGACACGGGCGTCACCTTCGACTTCTCCGGACGGGAGGAGCCCTTCCCCGTCGACATCATCCCGCGCCTGATCCAGGCCGCGGAATGGGAGCGGGTCGAGCAGGGGCTGAAGCAGCGGGTCACCGTCCTCGAGCGCTTCCTCGCCGACGTCTACGGCGCAGGCCAGCTGTTCGACGACGGCGTCATCCCGCGGGCGCTCGTGACGACGTCCCACAACTTCATCCGCGAGGTCGCCGGCTACCAGCCGCCCACCGGGGTGCGGATCCACGTCGCCGGGATCGACCTGGTGCGGGACGGCGAGGGCACCCTGCGGGTCCTCGAGGACAACGTCCGGATCCCCTCGGGCGTCTCCTACGTCCTGACCAACCGCCAGGCGATCACCGCCGCGCTGCCCGAGGCCGTGCGGCGGTACGCCATGGCGCCGGTCGACGAGTACCCGGCACGGCTGCGCGCGGCCCTGGCCGCGAGCGCCCCGCCCGGTGTCAGCGACCCCAACGTCGTGGTCATGAGCCCCGGCGTCTTCAACTCCGCCTACTTCGAGCACTCCCTGCTGGCCCGGACGATGGGCGTCCCCCTCGTCGAGGGGCGGGACCTCGTGGCCCGTCAGGGGCGCGTGTACCTGCGGGACACCAGCGGACTGCAGCCCGTCGACGTCATCTACCGTCGTGTCGACGATGAGTTCCTGGACCCGGTGCACTTCCGGCACGACTCGATGCTGGGGTGCGCGGGCCTCGTGTCGGCCCAGGCCAACGGCACCGTCACCATCGCCAACGCGATCGGCAACGGCGTGGCCGACGACAAGCTCCTCTACTCCTACCTGCCGGCGCTGACGCGATACTACCTGGGCGAGGAGCCGCTGATCCCCAACGTGGACACCTGGCGCCTCGAGGATCCCGAGCAGCGCGAGGAGGTCATGGACCGCCTCGCCGAGCTGGTCGTCAAGCCCGTGGACGGATCCGGAGGCAAGGGGATCGTGATCGGCCCCCATTGCGACGCCGAGGAGCTCGAACAGGTCCGCGAGCACGTCCTGTCCGACCCCCGCGGGTTCATCGCCCAGCCGCTCATCCAGCTCTCGACGGTGCCCACGGTGATCGAGGGGACCCTGCGTCCGCGCCACGTGGACCTGCGGCCCTTCGTCGTCAACGACGGCCAGAGCATGTGGGTCCTGCCCGGCGGGCTGACCCGGGTGGCCCGCGGGGAGGGCCAGTTCATCGTCAACTCCTCCCAGGGCGGCGCCTCCAAGGACACCTGGATCCTGCAGGGCGAGACGTCCGCCGAGGCGGACGACGAGGCCGGGACCCTCGTCGAGCACGAGGTCAACATCGTGGCCCCGGAGATCTCCGAGGTCGACGCCGCCGGCGCGCAGCAGCAACAGCAGCAGCAGGGCCGGAGAGCCCCCTGGAAGAGGGCCCATCCCGTCCGGGACGGCGCGAGCACGCCCTCGGGGCCGGCGCCCCGCGGCACCACGCAGGAGGGATCGACATGCTGAGCCGGATCGCGGAGTCGATGTTCTGGATCGGACGCTACGTCGAGCGCGCCTCGGACGTCGCCCGCGTCCTCGAGGTGAACCTGGACCTGGGTTCGGACAGGTCCAGCGCCGGTGCCCACCCTTTCGGCGTCGAGCTGTGCCATGCCCTGGGAGCGGGCCTGTCCTCCACCCCCACCCCGGACGAGGTGTGGTCCGTGCTGGGCATGGACCCGAACTCGCCGCTGTCGATGGTCTCCTCGCTCACCCTGTGCAGGGAGTCCGCACGCCGGGCCCGTGAGGTGCTGTCGGTGCCCACCTGGGAGGTCATCAACCGCAGCTACCACCGGGTGACCTCGGGACGGCTGGCCACCATCCGGCCGGCCCTGGCGTGCCGCGACGTGCACGACTTCTGCGCGATGATCATCGGCACGCTCGACGAGACGATGACCCGCGACCAGGCCTGGCACTTCCTCATCGCCGGACGCTCCATCGAGCGGATCGACATGACGGCCCGGATCCTGTCGGCGACCACGGCCGTGCCCTCGCGGGCCACGTCCCATCAGCTGCTGCTGCGGGCCTGCAGCGCTCAGCAGGCGTTCGTGACCACCCGGGGGCGCGACGACTCCCTCGCCGCCGCGACCGACTTCCTGCTGCGCGATCGGCTGTTCCCGCGCTCGGTGGTGCACTGCCTCGGCGAGGCGCGCGAAGCTCTCGCGGCGCTGGACCCCAATCCGCGGCGCACCGGGTTCGAGGACGACGCCCAGCGGCTGCTGGGCCGTGCGAGCTCGAACATCGAGTATCTGGAGCCCACGGAGGCGGTCGCCGATCTCGCCGGGGTCACGCACCGCCTGCGCGACGTGTGCCGTCGCGCGACGCAGGCCCTGAACACCCGCTACTTCGAGGGCGCCCTGGTCTCCCAGTGGCGCGAGAGGTGACCCGATGACCAGCACGCTCCGGATCGTCCACACCACCGGCTACCGGTACACCGGGAAGGTCACGGACTCCTTCAACGCCATCCGCATGGCGCCCCAGTACTCCGATCAGCAGCTCATCCGCGAGCGCGCGATCTCGATCTCGCCCCACCCGTGGTCCTACAGCTACATCGACTACTGGGGCACGCAGGTCACCGCCTTCGAGCTGCACGAGCCGCACGAGGAGATGTCCGTGCGCGTGGACACGAGCCTGGATGTCGTCCGCCCCCAGCCGGCGGGCACCGACATGACGATCCCGGAGGCCGCGGCCTTCGCGGATCGGTGGAACGAGTACCTCGTGGAGTCCCGGATGACGGACCCGGCGGAGGACCTCGTGGCCCGGGTCGCGGAGATCGCCCGCGCGTCGCGGACCATCGACGCCTGCGGCACCGCCGTCGGCGAGATGATCCACGACGAGATGACGTACGAGACCGGCTCCACCGACGTCACCTCGACGGCGGCCCGGAGCTGGTCGGCCGGCAAGGGCGTCTGCCAGGACATGGCGCACGTGATGATCGGGGCGCTGCGCCACCTCGGGATCCCCGCCCGCTACGTCTCGGGCTACATCCTCCCGGACAAGGACGCCCCGGTGGGCACGCCGGTGGTGGGCGAGTCCCACGCCTGGGTGCAGTGGTGGGACGGCACCTGGCACGGCTACGACCCGACGAACGCCACCGTGCCGGGCGAGATGCACGTGCAGGTGGGGGTGGGCCGGGAGTACGGCGACGTCGCGCCGCTGCAGGGCATGTTCATGGGCGAGGCGTCCTCGGACATGTTCGTCGAGGTGGAGATGACCCGCCTGCGCTGAGCCGCGGGAACGATGACATGCCTGTCCGGTCAATCGCGGGGAGGCGGATCCGTGGAGACGCGGACGGGGCGCCCGCTGGATGCGGACGCCCCGTGGCGATGACCGGCGTCGACGCCGGTCCGTGCGTGCTGTCGATCGATCAGTTGTAGAGCATGCCGCCGTCGACCAGGAGCACCTGGCCGGTGACGTACCCGGCGTTGTCCGAGGCGAAGAACGAGACGACACCCGCGACGTCCTCGGGCTTCTCGATGCGGCCCAGGGCGATCGAGTCGACGTTCTCCTGCAGGTTCTGGCCGCGGGGCTTGCCGTTGATCTCCGAGAGGCGCTCGTCGATGAGATCCCACATGCCGGTGCCCACGATGCCGGGGGCATAGGCGTTGACGGTGTGGCCCTTGGGGGCGAGCTCCTGCGCGGCGGCCTGCGTGATGCCGCGGACGGCGAACTTCGAGGCCGAGTATGCACCGAGGATCGGGAAACCCTGGATCGCGGCGATCGAGGCGGCGTTGATGATGCGGCCCTTGACGCCGAGCTCGTCGAACTTGGCGACGGCGGCCTGGATGCCGAAGACCACCGAGTTCACGTTGATGCGGAAGATCTTGTCGAGCTCCTCGCCGGTGATCTCGGAGATCGGCTTGACCTGGGCGATCCCGGCGTTGTTGACGATCACGTCGAAGCTGCCGAGCTTCTCGGCCGCCGTGTCGACAGCTGCCGTGATCTCGTCCTTGCTCGACACGTCGGCGGTCACGAAGACGGCCTTGCGACCGAGGGCCTCGATCTCGCGGACGACGCCCTCGCCCTTCTCCTGCTGGAACGAGAGGTCCGCGACGGCGATGTCGAAGCCGTCGGCGGCGAGCTTGAGGGCGATGGCGCGCCCGATGCCCTGACCGGCGCCGGTGACGAGGGCGACCTTGCTGTTCGTCATGTCTTGTCTCCTTCGGGGCCTCGACGCCCCTGAGTTGTGCAGATCGTGTGCTGATTCGCTCTCGAGCGTAGTCCCGTCCGCGAGGTCGCGGACACCGCCTGACCAGCCCTCGGATGTTCTTCCCGTCTCAGACGGCGATCGCGCCGGGCACCTGGGGGGGGTGCCCGGCGCGATCACCGGGTGCGGGAACAGGGTCTGCGCATCGCGCGGGACCCGGGGTCAGGCCTGGACGTCCAGCTTCTCGAGGATGATCTCGCGCACGCGGCCGGCGTCGGCCTGCCCGCGGGTGGCCTTCATGATCGGGCCGATGAGGGCGCCGATGGCCTGGACCTTCCCTCCGCGGATCTTCTCGACCACGTCGGGGTTGTCCGCGAGGGCCTGGTCGACGGCCGCCGTGAGCACCGAGTCGTCCGACACGACCGCGAGGCCCTCGGCCTCGACGATCGCGGCGGGGTCGCCGCCTCCGGACAGGACCGTGGACAGGACGGTGCGGGCGATCTTGTCGTTGATCTTCTTCGCATCGACGAGCCCCTGGAGCTCGGCGACCTGCGCCGGGGTGACCGCGAGGTCGTCGAGGGTGACGGCCTGCTCGCGGGCGATGCGGGCCAGCTCGCCCATCCACCACTTGCGGGCGCTCTGGGCGCTCGCCCCGGCGGTGACGGTGGCCTCGATGAGGTCCAGGGCGTCGGCGTTGAGGACGTCACGCATCTCGAGATCGCTGTATCCCCACGCCTCGCGCAGACGGCGCCGACGGGCCGTGGGCAGCTCGGGGAGCGTCGCCCGCAGCTCCTCGACCCATTCCCGCGCGGGGGCGACGGGCACGAGGTCGGGCTCGGGGAAGTAGCGGTAGTCCTCGGCGTCGGACTTCACGCGTCCGGCGCTCGTGGTGCCGTCCTCCTCGTGGAAGTGCCGGGTCTCCTGGATCACGGACCCGCCCTCGTCGAGGATCCCGGCCTGGCGGGAGATCTCGAAGCGGACGGTCCGGTCGACAGCCCGGAACGAGTTGACGTTCTTGGTCTCGGTGCGGGTGCCCAGCGGCGCGCTCGGATCGGCCCGCAGGGAGATGTTCACGTCGGCGCGGACGTTGCCGCGCTCCATCCGTGCCTCGGAGACGTCGAGGGCACGGAAGATGTCCCGCAGGGTGCGGACGTAGGCCGCCGCGACCTCCGGGGCCCGGGCACCCGTGCCCGGGATCGGGCGGGTGACGATCTCCACGAGGGGCACGCCCGCGCGGTTGTAGTCGACCAGGGAGTGCGTCGCACCCTGGATGCGTCCGGTCGCGCCGCCCAGGTGGGTGGACTTGCCGGCGTCCTCCTCCATGTGGGCGCGCTCGATGTCCACGCGCACGATCTCGCCGTCGTCCAGCTCGACGTCGACCCAGCCGTCGTAGGCGATCGGCTCGTCGTACTGCGAGGTCTGGAAGTTCTTGGTGAGGTCGGGGTAGAAGTACTGCTTGCGCGAGAAGCGGCAGGTCTCGGCGATCGAGCAGTTCAGGGCCAGGCCGATCCTGATCGCGTACTCGACGGCCTTGCCGTTGACGACCGGCAGGGTGCCCGGCAGGCCCAGGGACACCGGCGTGATGGCGGTGTTGGGCTCGGCGGCGAACACGTTGGGGGCGCCGTCGAACATCTTGGTGGCGGTGCCCAGCTCGACGTGGACCTCGATGCCCAGCACCGGGTCGTAGCGGGCGATCGCGTCGTCGTAGTCGACGAGGTTTTCCACAGAGCTCACAGGGAGACTCCCTTCAGCTGGGGGGCGCGGTCCAGGAGCGGGCCGCCCCATGACTCCTCGAGCAGCGCCTCGAGGGCGCCGCCCACGCGGTACAGGCGGTCGTCCGCGAGCGCAGGCGCCAGGAATTGGACGGCGGCGGGCAGGGAGTCCTCGGCCAGGCCCGAGGGCACCGAGATGCCGGGGATCCCGGCGAGGTTCGCGGGGATCGTGGCGATGTCGTTCATGTACATGGCCAGCGGGTCGTCGGTCTTCTCGCCGATCCGGAAGGCGACCGTGGGTGCCGTCGGGGAGGCCAGCACATCGACCTTCGCGAAGGCGGCGGCGAAGTCGTCCTGCACGAGGGTGCGGACCTTCTGGGCGCTGCCGTAGTAGGCGTCGTAGTAGCCGGCCGACAGGGCATAGGTGCCCAGCAGGATGCGGCGCTTGACCTCGGCGCCGAAGCCCTGGCCGCGGGTGGCGGCCATGACGCGCTCGGCGGTGGGGTGGTCCTCGGGGACCACCCGCAGGCCGAAGCGCATGCCGTCGAACTTGGCGAGGTTGCTCGAGGCCTCCGAGGGCATGATCAGGTAGTAGGCGCCCAGGGCGTACTCGAGATGGGGGCAGGAGACCCGGACGATCTCGGCGCCGGCCTTCTCCAGGGCCGCGAGGGACTCGGTGAAGCGGGCCTGGACCTCGGGCGCGAAGCCCTCGCCCTCGAGCTCCTCGATGACCCCGATCCGCAGGCCGCGCACGTCGCGGGAGCGGGCGGCCTCGGTGAAGGAGGCGAAGGGGTCCGTCAGCGAGGTCGAGTCGCGGGGGTCGTGCCCGGCGATGAGCTCGTGCAGCAGCGCGGAGTCCTCGACGGTGCGGGTGACGGGTCCCGCCTGGTCCAGGGAGCTGGCCATCGCGATGAGCCCGTAGCGGGACACCGAGCCGTAGGTGGGCTTGACGCCCACGGTGCCGGTGACGGCGCCGGGCTGGCGGATCGAGCCGCCGGTGTCGGTGCCGATCGCCAGCGGCGCCTCGAAGGCGGCGACGGCCGCGGCGCTGCCGCCCCCCGAGCCTCCCGGGATCCGGTCGGTGTCCCAGGGGTTGCGGGTGGGGCCGTAGGCGCTCGTCTCGGTGGAGGAGCCCATCGCGAACTCGTCCATGTTGGTCTTGCCGAGGATCGGCAGGCCGGCTGCACGGAGCTTCTCGACGAGGGTCGCGTCGTACGGCGGCACCCATCCCTGGAGGATCCGGGAGCCCGCCGTGGTGGGCATCCCGCGGGTGACGACCACGTCCTTGACGGCGATGGGCACGCCCGCCAGGGGGTGCAGCTCCTCGCCGCGGGCCCGCCGCGCGTCGACGTCGCGCGAGGTGGCGATCGCCTCGTCGTCGCTGACGTGCAGGAAGGCGTTGAGCTCGCCGTCGACCTCGTCGATGCGGGCCAGGTGCGCGCGCGTCAGCTCCTCGGAGCCGACCTCCCCTGTGCGCAGGGCCGCCGCCATCGCGGCGGCGGAGCTGCGGATGTCCACGCTCATGCCTCCTCCCCCAGGATCTGGGGCACGCCGAAGCGGCCGTCCTCGGCGGCGGGCGCCCCGGAAAGCGCCTCGGCCTGCGTGAGGGTGGGCTGCACCTCGTCGGCACGGAACACATTGGTCATGGGCAGGGGGTGGCTCGTGGCGGGCACGTCCTCGGTGGCGACCTCGGACACGGAGGCGACAGCATCCATGATGGCGTCGAACTCGCCGGCGAACCGGGAGATCTCGTCATCGGTGAGCTGGATCCGTGCGAGGTCGGCGAGGCGTGCGACGTCATCTCGTCCGATCGCTGGCATGTCTCCGATGGTAGCGCCCGGGCCCGGCACCCGATGCCGCCGGGCGCACCGGTCGCACTCCCTGCAGACCCGATCGATGCAGGTGGCGGGACACGGGCCGGACGGCCCGTCCGGGGGCGACGTTCCTCGTTCTCTCGACCGCGGAGCGCTCCCGGCGGTACGGTGGGATGCTCACGACGCGCCATCCGCACGGTCGCCGACGACGCCGACCCGTGCCCGAGACAGGAGGCCACCATGACCGTGGACCCGAGCATCGACTTCTCCAGCCACGACCCGCACGACCGGGAGGAGCTGTCGGAGGACCCCCGGATCCGGGAGGCCCAGCTGTTGGAGCGTCGCATGCGCGACGCCCTGGCCACCAAGGAGCACCCGATGCACGACGGCGAGCGCACGGCCGACCGTCTGCGCCGGGCCCGGACGGACGACGACACCGGGGATGCGGAGTCGCCCGCCGCGCACTGACGGCGACAGCTCCTCTCCCCTGCGTTCTTCCCTGCGGCCTCGCTCCTAGTCTGCGGGGATGATCCGTCATGCGCTGGCGATCCTCCTGCTGGTCGGTGCGCTCGTCCTCGTCCTCTCGCTGGTCACCGACGGCCGCGCCACCGCTCCCCTGTCGCGCGCCTGGCAGCGGTACGGCGCATCCGTGCGCTGGTACGTCGCGAGCGCCCCGGCCACCTTCGCGTACCTCGCCGTCCTGACGGTGACGACGTGGGTCCTGCTGGGCATGCCGGAGGTCCCCCTCGAGGCGTTCCTGACGGCCCAGTCGACCAACCTCGCGCACCTGACGACCGATCCCGTCCGGGTGCTCATCCGTTCGGCGTTCTTCGTGACGCGCACCGAGCTGCTGGTGTGGATCGTCGCGTTCTCGGCGTTCGTGGCGCCCGTCGAGCGGTGGCTCGGGTCCGCCCGGACGATCGGCGTCTTCGCCCTGGGCCATCTCGGGGCGACCGCCGTGACCGCCCTCGACATCTACCTGCACATCCGCTTCCTCCACGCCCCCGCGTCGCTGTGGACCGTCACCGACACGGGCGCGAGCTACGGGTTCTTCGCCCTGGCCGCCGTCCTGGTCCATCGGGTGCGGGGCATCTCGCGGGTGCTCCTGGTGGCGGGCCTCGCCGGCGTCGTCGTGTACGGCGTGATCGAGGGCACCGGCTACACCGCACGGGGTCATGCGATCGCCGTCGTCATCGGGGTGCTCGTGGGCCTGCTCCTGGCCCGCAGTCCCCACGTCCATGCGCGGGAGGGCGCGGGCCGGAGCCTGTGGTCGCTGTGGCGCCCGGCGACGGCCGATCGCCGACGAGCGGACCCCGGGGCGGTCCTCGAGGGTCCGACCCCTCTGCAAGACTCGGGGGCATGGCCGACGACGCGCAGCTGACCCCGCCTCCTGCAGATCCTGCCCTCCTGGACGAGGCCCTCGAGGGCCTGCGGGACCTCACCGGCAACCCCGCGGCGGTGTTCCATCCGGGACAGTTCGAGGCGATCTCCGCCCTCGTGCTCGAGCACCGCCGTGCCCTCGTCGTCCAGCGCACGGGGTGGGGGAAGTCCGCGGTGTACTTCCTGGCGGCCCTGCTGCAGAGGCGGCGCGGCAGCGGCCCGGCGCTCATCATCTCCCCGCTGCTGGCGCTCATGCGCGACCAGGTCGCCGCGGCCGCACGCGCGGGAGTGCGGGCCGAGGCCATCAACTCCGCCAACCCCACCGCATGGCGCGAGATCGAGCAGCGCCTGGCCGAGGACTCCGTCGACGTGCTGCTGGTCTCCCCCGAGCGCCTGGTCAACCCGCGGTTCCGCGAGGAGCAGCTGCCCCGGCTCATCGAGCGCTCGGGGCTCCTGGTGATCGACGAGGCGCACTGCATCTCCGACTGGGGGCACGACTTCCGCCCGGACTACCGGCGCCTGCGGGACCTCGTGGCCCGCCTGGGGCCGGAGGTCCCCGTGCTCGCGACGACGGCGACCGCCAACTCCCGCGTCGTCGCCGACGTCGCCGAGCAGCTCGGCGCGGGCGGCCAGGACGTCCTCACGCTGCGTGGCCCGCTGACCCGGGACTCCCTGCGCCTGGGCTCCCTGACGCTCTCCGAGGACAGCGACCGCCTGCGCTACCTCGCGCGGCACCTCGACGCCTTTGAGGGGTCGGGCATCATCTACACCCTGACGGTCTCGGCCGCCGAAGACCTCGCACGGCTCCTCGACCGCCCCGGGCGGCGGGTCCGCGCATACACCGGGCGCACCGATGCGGAGGAGCGCGCGGAGCTCGAGGAGGCCCTGCGCCACAACGAGGTCAAGGCCCTCGCGGCCACGAGCGCCCTCGGGATGGGCTTCGACAAGCCGGATCTCGGCTTCGTGATCCATCTCGGGGCCCCCAGCTCCCCCGTCGCCTACTACCAGCAGGTGGGTCGCGCCGGTCGCGCCACCGACAGCGCCGACGTGCTGCTGCTGCCCGGCCGTGAGGACCGGGCGATCTGGGACTACTTCGCGACGGCGTCCATGCCCAGTGAGGAGTCCGCGCGCCAGGTGCTCGAAGCGCTGGGTCGGAGCGGGCAGCCGCTGTCGACCCCCGCTCTGGAGTCGCGGGTGGATGTGCGTCGCTCCGCACTCGAGCTGCTGCTCAAGGTGCTCGCCGTCGACGGCGCGGTCGAGGCCGTCCAGGGCGGATGGATCGCGACGGGCCGGCCGTGGACCTACGACGCCCAGCGCTACGAGAACGTGGCCCGGGCCCGCCGGGACGAGCAGCAGGCGATGCTCGGGTACGAGCGTCTGGGGACGGGCGATCACGCACCGGACACCTGCCGGATGGTGTTCCTCGCACGGCAGCTCGACGACGAGACGGCCGTGCCCTGCGGGCGCTGCGACGTGTGCGCGGGCGCCTGGTACCCGGACCCGGGTGCTCCCGGAACGCCGCGAGACGAGGCCCCAGGCACCGAGGAGATCGGTGGCTTCCCCGGGGACCCACCCGCCCTGGACGAGGTCGACGCACTGCTGGCGCGCGTGGGAGTCCCCATCGCCGCGCGCGCCCAGTGGCCCACCGGCCTGGACACCCTCGACGTCCGCTCTGAGAGCGGCGGCACCGTCTCGGGGCGGATCGCCGTCCCCGAGCGGGCCGAGGAAGGGCGGGTCGTCGCGCGGCTGACGGATCTGGGGTGGTCCGGGATCCTCCGGTCGGTGTTGACCACCGACGAGGAGGGCCGCCCCGTGGACGCCGAGGTGCCCGCCCGTCTGGGCACCCGCATCGTCGACGTGCTCGCGCAGTGGGACTGGGAGGTGCGGCCGCGGGCGGTGATCGCCGTTCCCTCCACCACCCGTCCGTACCTGGTGTCGTCCCTCGCCCAGGGGATCGCCCGGGTGGGGCGGCTCGGGGACCTGGGCTCCCTCGACCTCGCCCCGGGCGCCGCCCCATTGCACGGCGCGCGCAACGGGGCGTTCCGGGTGGCGGCCCTGTGGGACCGCTTCGTGGTGCCGGACGCCCTGCGCATACGCCTCGAGGCGTTGGACGGCGCCCCCATCCTGCTGGTCGACGACGAGATCGACACCCGCTGGACGATGACCATCGCGGCGCGCGCCCTGCGTCGAGCAGGATCCGGGCCGGTCCTCCCCCTGGCCCTGGCGCAGAAGGGCTGACCACATGACCGCACGCGAACTGCACGAGCCGCAGGGCCCGCACGACGACGAGGACGCACGCTCGGGCGCCCCGGGCGGTTGCGTGGCGGACGAGGCCGTCCGGCTCAGCGCCCTCGCGGTGAACGTCTCCGTGCCGGAGGATCTCCAGTGGACCGACGAACGCCGCGGGGAGACGTTCCGCCTCACCAGCATCACGGTGCGCCTGCTTCCCGACGATTCCCTCGCGAGCAAGGCCTACGGACGCCCCGTCGCCGGCGGCCGCGGCGGCTACGTGTCCTTCGCGGTCCCCCGGACGCCCGAGCTCGATGCGCTGATCAGCGGCGCCGCCTCCGCGGCATCGGCGCGCTGGGCACACCATCGCGGCCTCTCGTGACGCCACTGCTGCGCACCGTCGGGTCGTGGTCAACGCCTCGACCCGGGCCTACTACGGTGCGCGCATGACCCTCCGCGGCTTCGCCTCCGGATCACGGGTGACCGGCACCGGGCTGTCCCTGGACATCGCCCCTGCGCTCACACCGCGAGGACCCGTGGCGCTCCCCAGCTTCTTCCACGGCGTCAGCACCCGACCGGAGGTGCTCGCACGGGCGCTCCTGGTCCTCGCCGACATCACCGCGACCCGCTACACGACCCGCACGCCCTCGGCTCTCAAGGACCCGGTGCTCACCGCACAGGGCGATCGGCTGCGGATCGAGACCTTCTCCGCGTGCGGCAGCGTCCATGCACGCCTGGACCTGCTGGCCTTCGGGGTCGACGGCGGCGAGATCGGCTTCGGCACCACGAACGTCGACATCGGCGACGCCCTTCGGACTGGACTGCTGGCGGTGCGCGGGGACGGACTGCTCCATCTGGACGTCGCCGCCGAGGAGCTCCGGGTCGTCACCGGTGACGGCGCGTTCATCGAGCGTCGCGTGGAGATGCCCCCGTCGTGGGTCCCTGCCCTAGGGACCCTCACGATGGCCCAGGAGTCCCTGCGTCCTGTGCTGCTCGTCGGCGCGGTCGCCGCCCGCAGGGAGCTCACCTCCGCGATGCGTCGCGCCGATCGGGTGCGCTGGGTCCAGCGCGCCGGCGGCGAGCTCGGCGAGACGCGCCGACCCACCGCCGGAGGGGTGGTGGTGCACTTCCCCGGTCGCCTCGCCGCACTGACCCGGCTGCTCCTGCACATCCGCTCGATGACGGTCCACGCGATGCCGGGCGGCGCTCCCGGCCCCGTCGCGGTGGAGCTGGAGCTGCCGGGGGCGCGTTTCACCCTGACCCTGGCCGAGCAGCGGTGGAGCGGCGGCGGCCGGGACCCCCGGATCCTCGCGGCGCTCACCGACCCGCGCGCCGTCCGGGACGCCGACCTCCTGGCCGTGGTCCTCGCCTTCGAGCCCGTCGTGGATCCCGTGCGGCTCACCGGGTCCACGGGACTCGAGGAGGCCCGTGTCCGGGACGGCCTCCGGGTCCTCGCGGGGGCGGGGACGGATCGGCTGGGACAACCACGACGGCGCGCACTTCCACCGGGAGCTCCCCGCCGACACCGGCGAGGACGCCCTCGCGACCGGACGCGCGGCCGCCGCGCGTCGGCTCGCCGACGGTGGCGCCGTCACGGCGGACGGGGAGGCGCGAAAGGTCGACGCGGGCGATGCCCAGGGTCCGTACACGGTCCGCGGCACCGTCTGCTCATGCGCCTGGTCCCGACGCTACGGCGCGTCCCACGGCCCGTGCGTCCACGTGCTGGCGGTCGGCATCGGCGAGCGCGGCCGATGACGACACGATCCGCCGCCCTGAGCACGGCGATCGCCGTGCTCGAGGAGCTGGGCTGGCACGGCCGTCCCCTGGCAGAGCTCGTGGCGCGCGACCTCGGCGCCGCCGCCCAGCGCAGGATCCTCGTGGACGGCTTGGAGCGGGGTTCCTGGTGGGAATGGGTCGAGCTCGGAGAGGGAGCGACGACGACCCGTGCCGTCTTCGAGGGCATCGACGAGGACGCCGTGGCCCTCGCGGCGATCCGGGCAGGTGTCGGCGTGCCGCGCACGGCGGAGCTGATCGGGTACCTCAGAGAGCTCCCGATGAGCACGCGCATCGCGCTCCTCCATGCCCATGGCCCGGGTTTCGCGGAGGACGTCCTGACCGAGCTGGTGCGGACCACCCGTCGTGAATTCGAGCACGAGCCGTCGTGGTGCGCCGAGCTGTGCTGCGTGCTCGTCGACGAGCTCGACGTCCCCGTCCCCGCGGCACGCGAGTACCTCAAGGATTGGATCGCCCTGGTGTGCGCTGCCTTCGGCGATGACCGCTGGCTCTGGGACACCGCTCGTGCCGAGGTGCCCGTCCGGCGGGAGGTCCTGACGCGCCGTGCCGTCGAGCACGCGGAGCTCTGCGCCCGCGAGCGCGTACCCGCGACCGGTCCCCTGATCCCTGCGCTGCGGCTTCTGCTCGATGCGGACCTGTTGCGCCGTGACGACCTCGTGCGGATCTGTTTCATCGGCATCGACCGGGCACGACGACCCGGCGACCGCCTCGGCTGGTCCCGTCTCCTGATCCAGGACCTCGCCGTGACCACGGATGAGCTCGCCGAGCACGCCGACGTCCTGATCCCGGTGCTCATGGACGGCACGGGGCAGCTCGTGAGCCTGCTGGCCGTCCCCCTGGCGGCGGGACCCCAGCGGCATCTGCCGGATCTCCTGGCCGTCGCCCAGGTGTGCCGCACGGACGGGGCCCGCTCCCGACTCCTCCGCGCGATGGCCGCGCGGCCCGTCCCCCCCGCCGACATCCTGGACGCGTGCGCGCTCGCCCTCGCGGAGCTGGACGCCGCCCGTCTGTCGGAGACGGAGGTCCGGCTGATCCGCGAGGCGTGGGCGCTCCCGGGATCTCCTCCCCCGGTGCAGGAGCGCCCGGACGAGGTCCTCGTCCCGTGGCCTCCGACGCCCGCGGTGTGGACGGTCCCCCGTCTGGAGGCGCCTCCGACCTCCGCCTCCGGGATCCTCGAGCTCGCCCAGGAGCTGCAGGCCGATGGTCCGTGGACGGCCAATCCGACGTCGGAGCGGTTCCTCGCAGGCCTCGTCCGGGCTGATGCCACGGCCCGTGCCGCGGTGCTGCAGGAGCTGGCCGGGATCCATGAGGAGACCCCCGTGCACGGCCTCGACCTGGTCCCTGCGCTGCACAGCACCCCGTACACGCCACGGCACGACCGGGTCGGAGAGCTGGCAGAGCATCTGGACCAGGTCACCGAGCTGGTCTCGACCCCCACGTGGGTCGATCATCGCCTGGATCCCGAGGACCTCGTGGCCCGGCTCGAGAGCCTGCAGCGAGCTGGAGGGGTCGTGCTGCGCAGCGACCTCCACCTGGCCCTGCGGCGACTCGACCTCCGCGCACCGGACCACGACCTGGCCGTCCGCCTGCGGGAGCTCGACGTCCCCGTCATCTGCGGTGCCGACAAGGTGCCAGACCTCACGGCCGGGGCGCTCGCGGCGGCGATCGCCGACGAGCCGCTCATCGAGCCTCCCCTCGAGGACGGGGGGCGGGGATTCTGGCGCATCGGCGTCCAGCCAGGCGCGACCACCGCGGCGGGGCTGCGACCTCGGACACTGCGTCATGCAGGATTGGTGGACCCCGACGATCCGAGTCCGTGGTGGGTCGAGGTGCCGACATTCCGCCTGGGCTCCGAGGACTTCTGGGGTCGGGCCTCCGTCATGACGCAGCTGGCGCGACGCGCCGAACCGTTCGGTCCGGCCGGCGCCATGGCGATGATCGGCGCACTGCGTGATCCGGCGTCCCAGGACGAGGAGGCTGCCTGGGGTGCTGTGCTCGATGCCTGGGACCGCGGGCTCCTGCGACCCGGTGTCGCGTCGTTGCGGTATCTGGGGTGGGAGACGACGCCCGCCCGTCTCGCGTCTCTGGCCCGGGTTCTGCGGGATCTGTCCTCCGACGGCCTGGCGCCCGTGGCATGGCCGCTCCTGGATGACATCGCCGGGTACGGAGCCACGGCCAGGAGGGTCCCACCGGGCATCGCGGAGGCCGTCGTGGCCCTCGACGAACTCCTCGCATCCGCCCTCGCGGCCGGGCGCGCGACGCTGCCCGGGGTCCGTTCGCTCGCCGCGCGCGGAGGCACGTCGGCCGCCGTCCGAGCAGCTCGAGCACTCACGGCCCGCCTCGACAGCGAGAGTGGCCCGGCCCCCGAGGTGCCCGCGAGGTGATCGGCCGATGTCCGTGGCCTAGTGCTCCGGCGCCGACCCCTCGGGTTCCTCCTCCGGACCGACGGTGTCGTCATCGGCCTCGCCCTCGGTCCCGGAGAGCGCCACGGCCTCGGCACCCCCGGCGAGCAGCTCCGCGAAGCCGGCCTCGTCGAGGATCCTCAGGCCCAGGTCGCGGGCCTTGTCCGCCTTGGAGCCGGCGTTCTCCCCGATCACGACGAAGTCCGTCTTCTTGGAGACCGATCCCGCGGCCTTGCCGCCACGGGAGATGATCGCCTCCTTCGCACCGTCCCGGGTGAAGCCGTCGAGACCACCTGTGACCACCACCGTCAGGCCTTCGAGCGTGCGGACGAAGCCCTCGGCGACGTCGTCGGCCATGCGGACGCCGGAGGCCTCCCAGCCGCGGACGATCTCCTCGTGCCAGTCGACCGCGAACCAGTCGCGGACCGCCTCGGCGATCACGGGGCCCACGCCGTCGGTGCCCGCGAGGGTCTCGACGTCGGCCTCGCGGATCGCGTCCATCGACCCGTAGGCGGTGGCCAGGGACCGCGCGGCGGTGGGCCCGACATGGCGGATCGACAGGGCCACGAGCACACGCCACAGCGGCTGCTCCCGGGCCTTGGCGAGCTCGTCGACGAGCACCTCCGTCGTCTTCAGCGGCGAGGGCGCCTTGGTGCGCCGCCAGCTCTCCTCGCGCTTGTAGTGCCGGATCGTCCCGCGGGACCAGAAGGCGGGCTGGATGCGCCAGTCGCCCGTGGCCTCGCCATCGCGCTTCTCCGGCTGGTAGACGATGACGTCCCGCAACTCGTCCGCGGTGAGGTCGAACAGGTTGGTGCCCGTGGTGACGACGGGCTCCTGGAGCGCGGGGAGCAGGGGATCGGCCTCGTCGGTGATCCGCAGCAGCGGCACCCCGTCGGTCCCTTCGACCTCCTCCCCGTTCTTGAGCACGACGAACTGCGCGAGCCGGGCATCGGCCGCCTCCCGCAGCGGCAGGTAGAGGCTATGGCCCGCCCGCAGCGCGGCGAGCGCCTCGGGGCGGCGCAGATCCGGGTCGGTCAGCGCGACCGCGCTCTCCTCGCCGAGGGACTCGATGTCGAAGGCCCCGCGACCGGCGGCGTGCGCGATCCGCCCGGTCACCTGGGCCGGGCAGGAGCGCTGATTGGGGCAGCGCCAGTCCTTGTCGCCCTCCTTCTCGGGGCGGATGGGGGTGCCGCAGGCCGGGCACAGCTCGGGCATCACGAAGGGGCGCTGGGTCCCGTCGCGGAGCGCCTCGACCGGGCCCAGGATCTCCGGGATGACGTCCCCCGCCTTGCGCAGGATGATCGTGTCGCCGATCAGCACGCCCTTGCGCTCGACGTCGAACTGGTTGTGCAGCGTCGCGAACTCGACGGTGGACCCCGCGACCCTGACCGGTTCGAGAACGCCGAAGGGCGTGACCCGTCCGGTGCGCCCCACGTGGACCTGGATGTCCAGGAGCTCGGTGGTGACCTCCTCGGGCGGGTACTTGAAGGCGATCGCCCAGCGCGGGGCGCGGGAGGTCGAGCCGAGCCGGCGCTGCTGGGCGAAGGCATCGACCTTGATGACGATCCCGTCGATCTCGTGCTCGACGTCGTGGCGGTGCTCGCCACGATCGGTGATGAAGGCGCGGACGCCCGCGAGGTCGTGCAGCACCCGCGTATGGGGGGACGTGGGCAGCCCCCAGGCGGCGAGCTGCGCGTAGACCTCGGACTGCGAGGCCAGGGTCACGCCCTCGTGCGCGCCGATCCCGTGGACGTACACCTGCAGGGCGCGCGAGGCGGTGATCGCGGGATCCTTCTGCCGCAGGGAGCCTGCCGCGGTGTTGCGCGGGTTCGCGAACTCCGCGAGCCCGGCCTCCCGCCGCTGGGCGTTGAGCTCCTCGAAGGCCGCGGAGGGGTAGAACACCTCGCCGCGCACCTCGAGCACCGCGGGCGGATCCTCCGTGTCCAGGCGTTCGGGGACGTTGGCGATGGTGCGCACGTTGGCGGTGACGTCCTCCCCCACCCGGCCGTCGCCCCGGGTCACGCCGCGCACCAGGCGGCCCTGCTCGTAGACGAGGTCGATCGCGAGCCCGTCGATCTTCAGCTCGGTGAGCCATGCGACCTCGGCGCCCTCGCCGAGACCGGCGTGCACGCGGGCGGCCCACGCGTCCACCTCCTCGAGGCTGAAGGCGTTGTCCAGGCTGAGCATCCGCTCGAGGTGCTCGACCGGGGCGAAGCCTGCCGAGACCCCGCCGCCGACCGTGCGGGTGGGCGAATCGGCACGGGCCAGCTGGGGGTTGCGGGCCTCGAGGTCGCGCAGCTCGTTCTCGAGGAGGTCGTACTCGCCGTCGGTGAGCGTGGGCGCGTCCTGCTCGTAGTACTCGGCGCGGGCCTGCTCGATCCGTGCGGTGAGCTCAGCGATCCGCTCCTGCGCGGAGCCGGTGGCATCGTCGGTCCGGGCCGCGGCGGGACGCGACGACGCCGGTGCCTCGTCGTCGGCCGGGGCGTCGGGATCGGGCTGGGGGCGGTCGTGGTCGGTCACCCGGACATCATCTCCCACCGGTGCGACGAAGCAGGGCGTGCCAGACTTCCCGGGTGCCGTCCCCCGAGCCCTCCGAGTCCCCCATGCCCTCTGTGCCCTCCGCTCCCTCCGCTGCGACCGTGCGCCCGGCGAGCCCCGCGGACCTCGCGGCGCTGCAGGAGATCGAGGAGGCGGCCGATCGCACCTTCGAGCCGCTGCTGGGTCCCCGCCCCTTCGGCGACGAGCGCGCCCCCACCGGCGAGCAGCGGGCGACCGAGCCGGGCTTCGTGCTCGCGGCGGTCGACGGGACGGCCGTCGTCGGGTTCGCGCACGTCCTCGTCCGGGGCCCGGAGGCTCATCTCGAACAGCTGGCCGTGCTGCCGTCGCATCACGGGCAGGGTGTGGGGACGGCGCTGATCGAGGCGGCGTGCGACACGGCGCGCGCACTGGGGCACCGCAGCATCACCCTGCGCACCTATGCCGACATCCCGTTCAACGCCCCGCTGTACGCACGGCGAGGGTTCCGGATCATGCCGGATCCCGACACGCCCCTGCATCGCGCCCTCGTCGAGGCCGAGGAGCAGGCGGACCTCTTCCGGCACGGCGCACGGGTCACGATGCTCCGCGAGCTCTGATCGGCCCGGCCCCGGACGCACCTCGGGCGCGCTCCCCGCGAGGGGAGCGCGCCCGAGGTCGGGACGGCGATCCGGTGCTCACGTCACCGGACGCCCCATAGCCTGTGCAGGGCCCTGCTCAGACGAACATGGGCGCCTGGACGAAGTGGTCCAGGAAGCGCGTCAGCTCGGGCTCGGAGAGATCGTCGATGACGACCACGCCGGCGCGCAGCGCCCGCGAGGAGCGGACGGCGGCCTTGATGTCGGCCACGCTGTGGCGCCCGACGGACAGCACCTGGACGCCCGAGACGGGCTGGTGGGAGAAGTCCAGCGCGCCGTTCTCGTGGCGGTGTGCGTAGCTGCCCGCGAGGCGGGACATGCCGGCGTACACGGCGTCGCGGACGGCGGGCAGCGGAGCGGAGATCTCGATGGCCGCGACGGGGTGGTGTCCGGCGGCGAGCTGCTCGGCGAAGTATCGGTCGAGTTCGGTGCGTTCCATGATGGGGCTCCTTCGTGGGGGTTCGTTGCTGCGCAGACAGCCCCATCGATGGCCGCGACGACGTGGGTCCGAGGACCTCCGCCGTCACTCCACGGTACGACGGCCGCGCGGCGGCGTCACGGACGAACACACGATGTTCACGCCTGCCGCGACCCGGCTCACGTCGGCGGAACCCTGCAGGTTCCCCGAGCGGATCAGGCGGTCAACGCCTCGACCCAGCCCGGCGCGCGTCGCAGCAGGCTCGCGATCGCCGCCTCCGTGAGCAGTGAATCCGCAGGTGGCGGGGCCGAGGGGTCGCGCCGGGCGGACCCTGCGGAGACCGCATGAGCCTGCCAGGTGAGCCCCGCGAGATCGGCGGGGGCGTAGCCGATCCGGCCCCAGATGGAGGTGACGCGGTCCAGGTCACGATCCGGCCTCGACGCGTCCAGGACCAGCTCGATCGCCGTGCCGCCCTCGCGCGCCTGCGCCAGGGACTCCCAGGCGCGGCGGCCCGCGGCATCGGAGAGGTCACCGAGCGCGGACGGCGCGACGGCGATCCGTGCCGCGCCTGCCGTGAGCGCCGTCCCCAGGGTCCCGTCGCGTCCGCCGACCGCGAAGGTCACGTCCTCCCGGGCGATCCCGCCGGATGCGGCGAGCGCCTCGAGCAGGGTGGCCTGCAGCTCCCCGAGCTCGGGCAGGGCGAGGGCCCGGTACCGGTCGCGCCCCGAGGGCGTGGGAATCCGCCCGCCGACGACGGCGCCGAGGGCGTCCTCGCGCACGAGCACCCCCGGACGTGCACCGGGGACCCTCTCGCGGACGGCCGCGGCGTACGCGGCGAGGCCTTCGCCCAGCAGCACGGGCAGGTCCCGGCGGGCCCCGGCATCGGCGAGCGTGCGCTCCCCGTTCGCCACGAACGAGGCGGCCGAGAGGGTCGCCGGTCCCAGCACCGTCAGCCGGAGCGGGCCGTCGTACCCGAGCAGCGCGAAGCGCGCGTCCTCGACGGTGCGCTCGCGCAGCTCCCGGGCGCGCAGCCACGCCCGGCTCGCGCCCGGCCCCACCCGCCAGCCGTAGGAGACGAGGTCACCGGTGGTCCCGGCGAGCAGGGAGAGCGAGGCCGGCAGCAGGTGGTCGGCGGGCTCGGTGCCCAGCGCGCTGGGGAGGTAGAGACCGGTGGCGATCCCGTCCTCGAGGTCGTCGCCCAACAGCGATCGCAACCGCTCGAGGGCCTGCAGCCGCTGCCCCTCGGCGTCGTCGGCGGGGCCCTGTGCCGGGCCGGGCCGCGACGCGCGGAACGTGCCGTCCCCCGTGATGCTCAGCAGCGTCGTGCTCATGCGCGCCTCTCGAGGGTCGCGGCGGCCAGGACCCGGTCCCCGTCGTAGAGGACCAGGGTCTGTCCGGGGGCCACCCCGCGGATCGGGCGCTCGAGCTCGACCTCCAGGAGGTCGCCCGTGCCGCGCCCGGGGACGGCGCGGACACGGCCCGGGACCGCCTCGCCATGGGCCCGGATCTGGGCGCCGACGGTGCGTCCGGCCTCCACGGCCTCGAAGGAGACGACGTCACGGGCCACGAGGACCCGGGTCGACAGCAGCTCGGCGGCGCCGACGACCACCTGCCGGGCGCCGGGATCGACGTCGAGGACGTACCGCGGCGCACCGTCGGGCGCGGGCCGGGAGAGCCCCAGGCCCTTGCGCTGGCCGATGGTGAAGCCGTGGGTCCCGGCGTGCTCGCCGAGCACCGTCCCGTCGGCGTCGACGATCTCCCCGGGCGCCGAGCCCAGGTGCCGCTCGAGGAACCCGCGGGTGTCGCCGTCGGCCACGAAGCAGATGTCGTAGCTGTCGGGCTTGGTCGAGACGCCCAGGCCGCGCGCTCGGGCCTCGTCGCGCACGGCCTGCTTGTCGGCGAACTCGCCGAGGGGGAAGAGCGCCCGCGCGGCGGCCTCGGGCCCCATCACGGCGAGCACGTAGCTCTGGTCCTTGGCGTCGTTGCGGGAGCGGTGCAGGGAGGCCCCGCCGTCGGGCCCGTCGGTGCCCACGCGCGCGTAATGCCCGGTGCACACCGCATCGAAGCCCAGCAGGCGCGCCCGGTCCATGAGGGAGGCGAACTTGATGCGCTCGTTGCAGCGCACGCAGGGGTTGGGGGTGCGGCCCGCGGCGTACTCGGAGAGGAAGTCCTCGACGACGAGGTCGTGGAAGTCCTCGGACAGGTCCCACACGTAGTACGGGATGCCGATGCGGTCGGCCGCGCGGCGGGCGTCCGAGGCGTCCTCGACGGTGCAGCAGCCCCGGGAGCCCGTGCGGCTCTGGGCACGGGAGCGCGACAGCGCCATGTGCACGCCCACGACCTCGTGGCCGGCGTCCACGGCGCGCGCGGCGGCGACGGCGGAGTCCACGCCGCCGCTCATGGCGGCCAGCACCTTCATGCGACCGCCCCCGCCCGCTGCGCACGCCGGGAGCGGGTCCCGGCGTCGACCGCGCGCGCCCGGGCCACGACCTCGGGGAGCACATCGAGCACGCGCGCGACGTCTCCCTCCGTGCTGGTCCACCCCAGGGACAGGCGCAGCGCGCCGCGGGCGTCCTCGGCGGGGACCCCCATCGCGGCGAGCACCCGGCTGTCCTGCGTCACCCCGGCGGTGCACGCCGATCCCGCCGAGGCGTCGACACCCGCCTGGTCCAGCAGGAACAGCAGCGTCTCCGCCTCCGTGCCGGGGACGAGCACGTGGACGATGTGATCAGCGGTCGCCGTCCGGGCGTCGACCGTCGCCCGGACCCCGGGATCGCTCGCGAGCACGCCCGCCCGCAGCCGCGCGGAGAGGCCCCGCAGACGCGGCCGCTCCGTCGCGGCCGCCGAGACCGTCTCGTGCAGGGCGGCCGCGAGGGCCGCGGCGAGCGCCGCCGGGAGGGTCCCCGAGCGGATGCCACGGCCCTGCCCGCCGCCATGCGTGACGGGGGCCAGCGGCAGCCCGTGACGGGCCACGAGCACGCCGATCCCCACCGGCGCGCCGAGCTTGTGGCCCGAGAGGCTGACGAGGTCGAGCGCGCGGAGGTCCGGGAGGGCCGTGTGGCCGATCCCCTGGACGGCGTCGCTGTGGATCAGGGCGCCATGACGGTGCGCACGGTCCGCGAGGTCCGCGAGGTCCTGGACGACGCCGGTCTCGTTGTTGACGAGCGCCGCGCTGAGGATGCTCGTCGTGCCCGGGGCCAGCAGCGCATCCAGCGCCTCGGAGTCGAGGATCCCGTTGCGGTCCACCGGGGCGAGAGCGCCCTGGGCGATCGGGTCGAGGGCGGCCGCGGTCTCGAGCACCGCAGGATGATCGGTCGCGCACACGAGGACCCGATCGCGCTGGGGCTCCCGATCGCGGACGCCCCGGGCGCCGCCGCGCAGGGCGAGGTCGTCGGCCTCGGTGCCGCCGGAGGTCAGGACGATCCACCCGGTCGGGACGCCCAGGTCCGCGGCGATCGACTCGACCGCGTCATCCAGCACGGCGCGGGCACGCCGGCCCGCGGTGTGGGTCGAGGACGGGTTGCCGAGGGTGTCCGAGGCCGCGAGGAAGGCGTCACGGGCCGCCGGGCGCAGCGGCGCGGTCGCGGCGTGATCGAGGTAGGCCCGGTCCGGTGGCGCGGTCACCACGGCTTGTCGGGGTTCTGCGGCGCTCCGCCCGTGGAGTTGTCGCCGTCGCCGCCCTGATTGGCGGACTCGTTGCGCTCCTCGAGCTCCTCCTGCTTCTTCTGCTCCTCGCTGTCGCCCTCGGTGGGGGCCTCCTGCGTGGGCCCGCTCCCGGAGGGGTCCTCGTGCTGCGGGGAGTTGCTGGGGTCCTGCGAGGGGTTCTGCTGCTCCTCCGGGCCCGGATCGGTGCCGCGCGCGGAGGGATCCTTGCCGGCCTCGCGGTCGGCCTCCTCGCGCTTGTCCTGGATCCGTTCGCCGTTGCCGCCGGTCGTGCCCTCGTCCTCGTTGCCGTTGCCCTGGCCCTCGCCCTGCTCCTCGCCCTGGCCCCCGCCGCCCTGGCCGTCGCCCTCTCCGCCGCCACCGCCGCCGGCGCACGGTGCCAGGAGCGTCTCGGCCTCGAACAGGCGGTCGCCGCGGGCGGCGGGATCCGCGATCCGATCGGCCTGACGTTCGATGGAGATGGCGAGGTTGTTGAGGATCTTGCACTCGGCGTGCGCGGGCTGGTTGAGGTCGCTGGAGCCCTGCCAGGTCTCCAGCGCGACGCGCAGCTCCTTCTCGGCGCCGGCGTCGTCGCCCGCCTGCAGCAGGTCGGTGCCGTGGGTGAGGTGGGGGAGGTAGGGCTCGAACCAGTTGATGGACTCGACGGGTCCCAGGCGCTCGCTCGCGGTGGTGAAGTCCTTGTCGGCATAGGCGTCGTCGTGCCACGCCTGCGTCAGCGGCATGGACACGAAGCGCACCACGAGCAGGCACAGGGCGAGGATCGGCAGGGCGAGGATCGCGAAGACGATCAGCCGCAGGCGGCGGAGCCTCCTGCGGTCGATGCCGAAGTCGCGACCGCGGCGCGGCTCGTCCTGGACGAGCGCGTCGGAGGTGGGACCCGTGGGGGTCGGCGCCTGCGGTGCGGGCGGGAGGGTGGTGGTCATCTCGTCTCCTCCTCGATCGTCGTGCTGCGGTCGGGCCGGGTGAAGTCGTCGCGCTCGACCTTGCGGGGCAAGCGGTAGGTCACCGCGCCGAGCTCCCACACGAACAGGATGCCCAGCGGGATCGCCGCGATCCAGTACCAGTCGGTGAACGACGGGGTCCGGGACGTGCTGGACGTCGGGATCGACCGCAGGGTGATCCCGTTCATCGTGGACGTGAGGTCCCCGCCGGGAGCGGTGCGGTGGAGGTACTGGACGCCCAGCTGGTTCGCGATGCCCTCGAGCGTGGGCTCGTCGATGTGCGACAGGCCCTGCGCGCCCGAGGAGTCGGTGATGTACGCGCCGTCGTCGGTGCCGCCGGTGACCTTCATCGGCCCGCCCGCGGTGGTGCCGAAGCCGAGCACGGCCCCGCCGTCGATGAACTGCGAGGCCCCGCTGAAGGTCTGGGACTGCACCCCGTCGGTGTTCTCGCCGTCGGACAGGACGTACACGAGCACTGAGGACTCCGGGTCCTCCCGCTTGGCCTCGGAGACCGCCCGGGTCAGCGCGTCCAGCGGTCGGTCGACGTTCGAGCCGCGCGAGGTGGCGGTGGACTCGGTGGTCAGGGTGTCGATCCAGGCGTTCGCGGCCCCGGCGTCGGTGGTCAGCGGCAGCTGCTCGGCGGCCGTCGAGTCGAAGCCGATGATCCCGTAGCGGGACCCCTCGGTCATCGCCATGATCTGGCGCATGTCCGACTTCACGCCCTCCAGGCGCGGCTGCTCGCCGTCGTAGTCCTCGGCGTTCATCGACCCGGTGCGGTCGACCACGAAGAAGACGTTGGCGTTCATGCGCTGGGTCTGGTCGGCTTCGAGCGGCGTCGCCGGTCGGATCGCGACCACGACCAGCAGCAGCACCATCGCCAGGCGCCGCAGCCAGGTGAGCCGTTCGCCGCCGCGCCGTACGAGGAGCACGGCGCACAGCGCGACGAGGGGTCCCAGCAGCAGCACGATGGCCCACCAGGGGATCAGGAACGCGGCGTACATCAGCGGGACCTCCAGCCGACGAGCACGATCCCCACGAGCGCGGCGAAGGTGAGCAGGAAGGCGACGAGGGGCTGGTCGGTCCGCAGGACGGTCGGCGTCGCGCCCATCTCCTGGGCCTGCTCGCGCTGGATGCTCGCGAGGATGCTCGGGATGGCATCCGGGTCGCTCGAGGAGTAGAAGTGCCCGCCGTGGTCGGCCGTGACCTTCTCGAGCTCGTCGGCGCAGGTGCGGGCGCACTCGTACGCCCCGGGATAGAACGTGTACAAGGTGGCGTCCCGCCGCTCGAGGGAGGCGGCCGCCTCGTCGAGGGAGAAGATCGGCTCGCCGTTGACCTCGTTGTCGGTCGCCAGGATCACCGAGCGGCTGCGGTCCTCGGCCCCCTGATCGAAGAGCTGGCCGCACGCGGCGACCCCGTCGGGCACGATCGAGGCCTGGTCGTCGACGCCGCGGGTGCCCTGGATGAAGTCGACGTACTGGCGCACCTTGTCGTCGGAGTAGTCGCGTGACCCGGCGCGGTATCCCTGCTCGTCGAAGTCGATCGCCTCGGAGCCCGCGGCGAGCTCCCGCTTGACCAGGTCGTAGTCGTTGGTCAGCGGGAAGACCGTGCGGGACGTCGAGTTGAAGATCGACAGCGCCACGCGCTCGCCCTCGAAGGAGTCGGTGAGCTCGGCGAAGGTCTTGAGGATCTCCGTGTCGTACTCGTACATCGACCCGGACACGTCCAGGCACAGCACGATGTCGCGGGTCGCGAACGTGGGTGTCTGGATCCGTTCGGTCGCGACCCGGCCCGCGAGGACCGAGGAGCCGACGAGACCCAGCACCGCGACGACCACGAGCAGCACCCGCAGGAGGCGGGCCAGCCCCTGCGTGCGCGAGAAGCTGGGGATGCGGTCCAGGAACTCGGAGTTGGCGACGACGACGGGGCTGCGGCGCACGGAGCGTCGGTTCCAGAACGAGATGCCCCAGACCGCGATCCCGGCGACGAGGAGCACGAGGGTGACCCACCACAGGATCATGACCATGTGCGGATCACCTCCCGGGCCCGCTGCAGCGAGGTCTCGAGCGCACGATCGCTCTCCCGGGCGAACTCGGGCTCGTACAGGTCGGCGATGAGCCGGCCCACGTCCCGCGTGCGGTCGTCGGCCAGGAGCGTCGTGACGTCCTGGCTCGTGACGTCGTGGCCGGTGGTGCGCCGGACGAACCGCCGCATCACCGCGGTGAGCTCGCGATGGGCGTCGCGGGCGTCGAGATCTCCGGCGTCGAAGCGCGAGCCCACGGTGTTGGTCGCCCGCAGGAACTCGGCCTTGAGGCCCTCGACGTCCGTGGGGCGCCCCGTGTACGCCGAGCGCTCGACCACCCCGCGCGTGATCCGCAGGGTCGCCACGACGAGCACGACGATGACGATCACGCACAGCACGGCCAGGATCAGCCAGGCGATCGAGTACTGCGGCGGGTCGATGATCTGGGGTCCCTCAGCGACGAGCACGGCGGTACTCCCTCCGGCGCAGGGTCGAGATCATGTCGTCCACGACGGTGGTGGCCCCCTGGGTGAGCACGTGGGTGATGTGGAGGCTGTCGAGCATCTGGGTGACGGCGTCCCGGCGCGCGGCCCGGTAGGCCTCGACGTCGCGCCGGACCTTCGCGGAGGTGCGGGACATCGACGAGACCTCGCGCGGGGCGTTGACGTCGACGACGTCGTGGTCCAGGTCGCCGGGCAGCAGGGGATCGGCGTCGGCGATCCGGATGACCAGCAGGTCGTGCCGTGTGGTCAGGCGTCGCAGCAGGGAGTGGTCGTCCGGGGTGGGGTGGGCCTCGTCGGTCACGATCGTCATGAGGGTCGGGCGCATCGTGACCCGGAACGCGCGCTCGAGGAGCCACGCCGAGTCCGGTGCCGGGGCGCCGATCACGGCCGACTGCTGGATCGTGCGCAGGAGGAGCTCGAGGTGGCCGTCCGAGGAGCGCGAGGGCAGCTGCAGCGGTCGCCGCTCGCCGCCGGCGACGAGGGAGACGAGATCGCCGTTGCCCTGGGCCAGGAAGCACACCAGGCCGGCGGCCAGCACCATCGCGTCCCGCTTGGAGGTGCCGTCGGCGGCGGTCGCCGCCATCGCGTCGGAGGTGTCCGCGACGATGGAGAGGTGCCGCACCCTCTCCTCGTTGAACTGGCGGATCAGCGGTTCGCCGGACCGCGCGGTCGCCTTCCAGTCGATGTCGGAGATGCGGTCCCCGGGCTGGTAGAACTTCAGGTCGTCGAAGTCCTCGCCGCTGCCCTTGAACATCGACCGGCCGCGCCCCTGGATGAGACCTCGCGCGCGGCGCGAGGTGTGCAGGTCGACCTGGGCCTTGACCCGGGTCATGAGCGAGGTGGCCATGGGGACGCCGCTCAGGGCATGGGCACGGCGCGGAAGACCGCGTCGATGATCGTCTCGGGCTCGACGCCGCCGGCCAGCGCGTCGAAGGTCAGGACCAGGCGGTGGCGCAGCACCCCGTAGCGCATGGCGCGGACGTCGTCGGGGGTCACGTAGTCGCGGCCCTGGATGAGGGCGTGCGCCTGGCCGATCCGCATGAGCGCGAGGGAGCCGCGGGGGCTCGCTCCGACCCGCACGGACTGGGTGAGGTGGGGGACGGGCCGGGGTCCAGAGCCACGGGTGGTGAAGACGAGGTCGACGATGTAGCGCTTGACGGCGGGATCGACGTACACGCGGTCGACGGCGTCCTGGAGGAAGCGCACGTCGTCCAGCGACACGGAGGCCTGCGGGGCGGTCTTGGGCGCCGCGAGGCGACCGGCGGTCGAGCGGTCGAGGATCTCGTGCTCCTCGGCCGGGCGCGGGTAGGTCAGGATCTCCTTGATGAGGAAGCGGTCCATCTGCGCCTCGGGGAGGACGTAGGTGCCCTCCTCCTCGATGGGGTTCTGCGTCGCGAGCACCATGAAGGGATCCGGCAGGGGGTGCACCTCGCCGCCGATGGACGTCTGCCGCTCCTGCATCGCCTCGAGCATCGCCGACTGCGTCTTGGCGCTCGAGCGGTTGATCTCGTCCAGGAGGACGATGTTGGCGTGCACGGGGCCCAGCTGCGTGGTGAACGTGCCGGAGCCGTAGTTGAAGATCTGCGTGCCGATGATGTCGTTGGGCATCAGGTCCGGGGTGCACTGGATCCGGTGGAAGCTGCCACCGATCGCCGAGGCCAGCGCCGAGGCGGCCGTCGTCTTGGCCAGACCCGGGACCGACTCGAGCAGCACGTGGCCGCCGGCGGCGAGCGATGCCAGCAGGGTCAGCCGCAGGTTCTCCTGGCCGACGACCCGCGAGCCGAAGACCTGGGTGATCGCGCCGACCACGGCGCGGGAGCGCTCGAGGTCCTGGGGGGCCAGCGCAGGGGCAGACGGTGTGAACCGCTCCCCTGCACCGCCGGACTCGTTGCGGCGCGCCTGGCTCGGCTGACTCATGTGTGCCCCTGCTCCCGTGGTTCGGCGTCTCGTGTGCGGAGGCACGGCGCGGGGCCGTGCCGGTGGACCGCTGGGCCCTGTGGAATGCGCGGGCCCCGGGCACGGTGCCGGACGTCCGCCCGACGATCCTAGCCTCCGGTGCCTG
Organism: Brachybacterium sp. AOP25-B2-12; assembly: GCF_052378625.1. NCBI lineage: Bacteria > Bacillati > Actinomycetota > Actinomycetes > Micrococcales > Dermabacteraceae > Brachybacterium > Brachybacterium sp. AOP25-B2-12. The sequence continues at coordinate 304,135 of NZ_JBQSXW010000001.1, forward strand.
GCGATGGCGGCCCAGGGCACCGGGCGGCGTGCCGGACGGGCCGATCCCACGGCCACGGGCGGGCCCGGGTGACGCCCTGCCCCGCGACGGTGGCACGATGTGTCGGTGCCAGACCTCCCCCTCCCCTCCCCCTCCCGCCTCCGCGTGGACGCCCCGGCGTCCCCGGGGCTCCACGTCGACGCGAGCGGTCGGGGGACGTTCGGCGTGGTGGCGCCGCGCGCCCACGCGGTGGACCTGTGCATCCTGCGCGGCGGCGCCGAGCAGCGGGTGCGGCTGCGCCGCTTCTCCGGCGGCATGTGGTGGGACGAGGTGCGCGACATGACCCCCGGCACCCGCTACGGCCTGCGCGTCGAGGGGCCCTGGGACCCGGTGGCGGGCAAGGTCGCCAACCCTGCCCGGCTGCTGCTGGACCCGCGGGCCGGCGCCGTCTCGCACGCCTCCTCGCTGCACTCGGCGATGTTCGCCCACGAGGTGGACGCGCTGCTGCGTCCGGCCCACGACGGCCCGCTGCGGATCGACCGGGACGACGACGCGGACGTGGCGGTGTGGTCCGTCGTCGCCGACGACCGCTTCGCGTGGGAGGGCGATGTCCCCCCGCGCGTCCCGTGGCCGGACACCGTGCTGTACGAGGCGCACGTGCGGGGGCTCACGGCGCTGCACCCGGAGGTGCCCGCGGCGCTGTGCGGGACCTACGCGGGCCTGGAGCATCCGGCGGTGACCTCGTACCTGCGCGACCTCGGGATCACGAGCGTCGAGCTCCTGCCGATCCACGCGGCGATGGACGAGGCCCATCTGGCGCGGATGGGCCTGACCAATTACTGGGGGTACTCGACCCTGTCGTTCTTCGCCCCGGACCCGGCGCTGGCGACGGACGCCGCCCAGCAGGCGGGACCCCAGGCCGTCGTCGACGAGGTGCGCTCGATGGTGCGCGGCCTGCACGCCGCGGGCCTCGAGGTGATCCTGGACGTGGTCTACAACCACACCGCCGAGGGCGGCGCCGACGGCCCCTCCCTCTCGCTGCGGGGGCTCGACGCCCGGGAGTTCTACTGGATGGACCAGGGCGACTACGAGGACTTCACGGGGACCGGGGCGACGCTGGACATGCGGTCGGTCCACGTCATGGACCTCGTGCTGGACTCCCTGCGGCACTGGGTCACGACCTATCACGTCGACGGGTTCCGCTTCGACCTCGCGGCGACGCTCGGGCGCGACGACCGCGGCTTCCGCCCCGACCATCCGCTCCTGCGCGCGATGACCACCGACCCCGTGCTGCGTCACGTCAAGCTCATCGCCGAGCCCTGGGACGTCGGCGGCTACGGCTGGCAGACGGGATCCTTCCCGCCCCCCTTCGCCGAGTGGAACGACGCCTTCCGCGACGACGTCCGCAGCTTCTGGCTGGCCGATCCCGCGCGCCGCGCCCGCACCGGGAGCCTCGACGTGGGCGGCGTGCGCAACGTGGCCACCCGCCTCGCGGGCAGCGCCGACCTGCTCACCCGCCACGACCCCCAGGACATCTCCCCCGGACGCCACCTCCGCGCGCCGTGGGCCGGCATCAACTACGTCACGGCGCACGACGGCTTCACCCTGCGGGACCTCACCACCTACGACGTCAAGCACAACGAGGCCAACGGCGAGCACAACCGCGACGGCACGGACGACAACCGCTCGTGGAACCACGGCCATGAGGGCGAGGTCTCCGACGCGGACCCGGCCGCTCCCGGGATCCGCGCCGAGCGCCTGCGCACCGCCCGCGGGATCCTCTCGACGCTGCTGCTGGCCGCGGGCACCCCGATGCTCACCGCGGGCGACGAGTTCGGCCGCACCCAGCGCGGCAACAACAACGCCTACTGCCAGGACAACGAGATCTCCTGGGTCCACTGGGACCTCGACGAGGAGCAGGAGGCGCTGCTGGCCACGACGCGGGACCTGCTGGCCCTGCGCCATCGTCTGCCGCGGCTGCGCCCGGGCACCTTCCTGCGCGATGCGGACCCGTCGGCCCCGGCCAGCGACCAGGTCGCGTGGTTCGGCGCGGAGGGCGAGCCCCTGCGCCACGAGGACTGGTTCGATCCGCGACGGCACACCCTGCAGATGCTGCGCCCCGGGGATCCCGGAGCCGAGCACCTGCTCCTGGTCGTCAACGGTGCCGACGCCCCCGTCACGGTGCGCCTGCCCGGCGCCCCCTGGACCACCGGCGCCCCCACCGTTCTCTTCTCCTCGGCACCGGCCGAGGCCGAGGCACCGATCCTGGCCACCGCCCCGGATCCGGCGTCCGCCGCGGCCGTCGAGGCACCCGCCCGCACCGTCCTCGTGCTCGAGCTGCCCCCGGCGATCGGGGCCGACGGGCCGCGCGCCGGGACCGGTCGATCCTCTACGCTGAGGACGCCGAACCTCCCGTCCAGTCAGGAGACCTGATGTCCGTGAGCGCGACCCCGTCCCGACCCGCCGCACCCGTCGTCGCCGAGAGGACCGGGGAGGCGCTCTCGCTCTCCGGAGGCGTCGGCCGGATCCCGATCATGGCCGTCGAGCCCGTGGTCGACGGCGGCCGCTTCCCCGCCCGCGCCACCGTGGGCGAGACCGTCCCCGTGCGCGTCAACGCCTTCCGCGAGGGCCACGACGCGATGGGCGTCCAGGTCGTCCTGCTGGACCCCGCAGGGACCGAGCGCGGTCGCGAGCCGCTGCGCTCGACCAACCCCGGCCTCGATCTGTGGGAGGGGTCCGTGCGCCCCGACGCCGAGGGCGCCTGGTCCTTCCGGATCGAGGCCTTCTCCGCCCCGTACGCGACCTGGGCCCACGTGGCCGAGATCAAGGTTCCCGCCGGCATCGACGTGGACCTCGTGCTCGTCGAGGGCGTCCAGGTGCTCTCCCGGGTGCTCGACGAGATCGCCGCCGGCACCCGGCCCGCGCAGGACGGCCCCCGGGTCCGCGCCGCGATCGATGCGCTGCGCAATCACGCGCTGTCGCCGGAGGCACGCCTGGCCCCGGCGATCGCCGAGGACCTGCGCGAGGCGCTCACCCGGCGCCCGCTGCGGGACGGGGTCACGGTCTCCGGGCCCCATGCCCTCGTCGTCCAGCGCCCGCGCGCCCTGTACGGCTCCTGGTACGAGTTCTTCCCGCGCTCGGAGGGCGCGCGCTTCGATCCCGAGCACGGGGGCTGGATCTCCGGCACCCTGCGCACCGCCGCCGAGGGGCTCGACCGGATCGCCGCCATGGGCTTCGACGTCGCCTACCTGACGCCCATCAGCCCCATCGGCACGACCTTCCGCAAGGGCCGCAACAACACCCTGGACGTGCGGCCCGGGGACCCCGGCTCCCCCTACGCGATCGGCTCCGCCGCCGGGGGCCATGACGCGATCCATCCGGACCTCGGCACGATCACGGACTTCGACGCCTTCGTCGCCCACGCCCATGACCTCGGTCTCGAGGTGGCGCTCGACGTCGCGCTGCAGTGCTCGCCCGACCATCCGTGGGTCGCCGAGCACCCCGAGTGGTTCGAGGTCCGCGCCGACGGCACCATCGCCTACGCCGAGAACCCGCCCAAGAAGTACCAGGACATCTACCCCCTGAGCTTCGACACCGACTACGCGGGCCTCTACCGGGCGGTGCGAGACGTGCTCGAGCACTGGGTGCGCCACGGCGTCACCCTGTTCCGCGTCGACAACCCCCACACCAAGCCGGTCCGCTTCTGGGAGCAGCTGCTCGCGGAGTTCTCCCGCACCCATCCCGAGGTCGTGTTCCTCGCCGAGGCGTTCACCCGCCCCACGATGATGCACACCCTGGGCAAGGTCGGCTTCCACCAGTCGTACACGTACTACACGTGGCGCCACACCGCCGAGGAGCTGCGCGAGTACCTCGAGGAGCTCGTCGAGTCCGCGCCGTACATGCGCCCGAGCTTCTGGCCCACGACGCACGACATCCTCACGCCCTTCATGAGCTCCGGCGGCCGCAGCGCCTTCCGCCTGCGGGCGATCCTCGCCGCCACCCTCGTTCCCACCTGGGGCATCTACTCCGGCTACGAGCTCGTCGAGGACGTGCCGCGGCCGGGCGCCGAGGAGCAGATCGACAACGAGAAGTACGAGTACCACCCCCGGGACTACGCGGGCGCGGTCCGGGCCGGCACCTCCCTCGAGCCCCTGCTGACCCGTCTGAACGAGATCCGTCGCGATCACCCGGCGCTGCAGCAGCTCACCGACATCTCGTTCCACGAGGCCGATGACGACCAGGTGCTGGTCTTCTCCAAGCACCTGGACGCCGCGGCGACCGGCACGGGGCGTCCCGACACCGTCCTGGTCGCCTCGGTGACCGCCCACGACCGCGGGGCCGGCGCCACGCTCGACCTCGATCTCGAGGCCCTGGGCCTCGCCCCCGGCACGGAGTCCTTCGAGGTCGAGGATCTCCTGACGGGTGAGCGATGGACCTGGGACGCCCACCCCGTGGTCATCCTGGATCCCGCCTCGCGCCCTGCCCACGTCCTGCGCATCGTCCATCCCGAGGAGAGCCTCCATGTCTGATCCCGGCACCACCCCCGCCCCCGACGTGTCGCCCGCCCGCCTGCCCCTGAGCGAGCACGAGCTGGGCGCGGTCGCCACCGGCTCCTACCACGATCCCCACACCGTCCTCGGGGCCCACGCCTACCGCGGCGCCGTCACCGTGCGCACCCTCAAGCCCCTGGCCCGGGCCGTCGACATCGTGCTCCCGGACGGCGCCGCCGTGCCCGCGGCCCACGAGTACAACGGCATCTGGGTCGCGACGGTGCCGGGCGACGCGCTGCCCGCGTACCGGGTGCGGGTCACCTGGACCGAGGGCGCGACGCCCGTCGAGCTCGAGGACCCGTACCGCTTCTGGCCCACCCTCGGTGAGCTGGACCTGCACCTGATCCGGGAGGGTCGCCACGAGGAGCTGTGGAAGGCCCTGGGTTCCCACGTGCGGACCGTCGACGGGGTCGACGGCACCAGCTTCGCGGTCTGGGCGCCCGATGCCCACGCCGTGCAGGTGGTCGGCGGCTTCGACGGCTGGGACGGCCGGAGCACCGCGATGCGCAGCCTCGGCGCCTCCGGCGTCTGGGAGATCTTCGTGCCCGGCGTCGGCGACGGCGCGGTCTACAAGTACCGGATCCTCGGCGCCGACGGCGTCTGGCGGGACAAGGCCGATCCGCTCGCGCGGCTCGCGGAGGTGCCGCCTGCGACCGGATCCGTCGTCACGACCTCGGACTACACCTGGGGCGACGACGTCTGGCTGGCCGATCGCGCCCAGCGGGACGCGGTGACCTCCCCCCTGTCGATCTACGAGGTGCACCTCGCGAGCTGGCGTCCCGGCCTGGATTACGTGCAGCTGGCCGACGAGCTGGTCGCCTACGTCTCCGAGCTCGGGTTCACCCACGTCGAGTTCATGCCGGTGGCCGAGCACCCCTTCGGCGGCTCCTGGGGCTACCAGGTCTCGGGGTACTACGCGCCGACCTCGCGCCTGGGGAGCCCCGACGAGCTGCGCCACCTCATCGACACCCTGCACCGCGCCGACATCGGCGTGATCGTCGACTGGGTGCCCGCGCACTTCCCCAAGGACGCCTTCGCCCTCGGGCGCTTCGACGGCGCGCCCCTGTACGAGCACGCCGATCCCCGCCGCGGCGAGCACCCCGACTGGGGCACGTACATCTTCGACCTGGGCCGCCACGAGGTGCGCAACTTCCTCGTGGCCAACGCGGTCTACTGGATCGAGGAGTTCCACGTCGACGGCCTGCGGGTCGACGCGGTCGCCTCGATGCTCTACCTCGACTACTCGAGGGAGGAGGGCCAGTGGATCCCCAACGAGTTCGGGGGCCGGGAGAACCTCGAGGCGATCGCCTTCCTCCAGGAGGTCAACGCCACCGCGTACAAGCGGGCACCCGGCATCACGATGATCGCCGAGGAGTCGACGTCCTTCCCCGGCGTCACGCGACCCACCGATCAGGGCGGGCTCGGCTTCGGGTTCAAGTGGAACATGGGCTGGATGCACGACACCCTCGAGTACATCTCCGAGGACCCCCTGCACCGCCAGTACCACCACGGCGAGCTGACCTTCTCGATGGTCTACCAGTACTCCGAGAACTTCGTCCTCCCGATCAGCCACGACGAGGTCGTCCACGGCAAGAAGTCCCTGCTGCGCAAGGCGCCCGGGGACGACTGGCAGCAGGCGGCCACGCTGCGCGCCTACCTCGCCCTGCAGTGGACCCACCCCGGCAAGCAGCTCATCTTCATGGGCACCGAGTTCGCCCAGGGCACCGAGTGGTCCGAGGAGACGGGGCTGCCGTGGTGGCTGCTGGAGTACCCCCTGCACCAGGGGGTCCAGACCTACGTGCGCGACCTCAACGTCCTGCAGCGCTCGCACCCGGCGCTCTTCGAGCTGGATCAGGATCCCTCGGGCTTCGCCTGGCTGATCGGTGACGACGCCGGCCACGACACGATCGCCTTCCTGCGCCAGGACCGCGCGGGAGATCCGGTGGCCGTGATCATCAACTTCTCCCCTCAGCCGTGGCACGGCTACCGGGTGCCGCTGCCCGAGGGCGGGACCTGGATCGAGGTGCTCAACTCCGACTCCCCCGCCTACGGCGGCTCGAACGTCGGCAATCTCGGGCGGGTCGATGCCGAGAAGGTGCCGATGCACGGCCGCGAGCACTCGGTGCGGCTCTCCCTCCCGCCGCTCGGGGCGATCGTGCTGGCGCCCGAGCGCACGACCGCTCGGGGAGCGCACGAGGCCTGAGACCAGGAGGTCGGTCGCGCCGCGGTCCACCGCCGTGGCGCGACCGTCCCGGATGCAGGAGGGGCACGGACGCCGATGCGTCCGTGCCCCTCCTGCATGCTCGGGGGAGCTGCCGTCAGAACAGCAGGTTCGCCATCCGTCGGCGCGCCGCCGCCACCCGCGGGTCGTGGGCGCCGACGACCTCGAAGAGGTCCAGCAGGCGCGATCGCACGCTGTCCCGGGTCTCGGCATCGGCGCCGCGCAGCAGCGCCAGCAGGCGCGCGAACGCGTCGTCGACATGACCGCCGAGCACGTCGAGGTCGGCCACCAGGAGCTGGGCGTCCAGATCGGCCGGACGCTCGGCGGCCGCCGCCCGCGCGGCATCGAGGTCCGCGTCCTGGGTCCGGCTCATGAGCTGGACGGTGGCCATGCCGGCCCGTGCCTCGTCGTCGGCGGGGTTCTCGGCCAGGAGCTTCTCGTACGCCGAGACCGCACCGGGCAGGTCCCCGCGCTCGATCGCGTCGTACGCCTCCTGCTGCAGCGGCGAGAGCGGTTCCTCCTCGGGAGCCTCCCCGTCCGCCGGGTCGTCGACGCCGTCGGTGCCCAGGCCCTGCTGGCGGGCGAGCTGCACGACCTGGTCGATGACGGGCCCCAGCTCCGCGTCCGGGACGATCCCCTCGAACAGCGGCTGCAGCTGGCCCTTGACGAGCAGGAGCACGGTGGGCAGGTTCTGGACCCGCAGCGCCCCGGCGACGCGGGGCTGGGTGTCGGCGTCGACGGTGGCCAGGCGCAGCGCACCGGCCTGGGCGTCGACGAGCCGGCGCAGCGTCGCGAGGAACTGCGGCCCCTCGGGGACCCGGGAGCTCGAGACCACCAGGAGCGTCGCGACGGTGCTGGACGCGGCGATGACGTCCTCGAGCTCCTGCTCGGTGACGGTCACCTCATGGGTGCCCCGCGGGGCGTCGTCCCGCGCGGGATCGTGCTTCAGGGACGCCAGGTCGATGACGCCGTAGGGGTCGGACATGAGCTCGGTCCTCTCGGGGTGCGGGCGATGATCGGGGCGGGACTGGGGACATCCGGCCCCCGCGTGGACACGGCGGGGATCAGGTCCCACGGGCGCCCAGCAGGGAGCGGGTGACGCCGATCGGCTGAATCCGGCCGCCGGCCTCGGCGAGCGGGATGTACAGCGCGACGATCTCACCGTAGTCGCGGATGAACTCCGTGGTGAAGGTGGTCTTGCCCGCGAGGCGGACCTCGGTGAGCGGCTTGCCGTCGGCGGTGGTGTCGCCGATCGTCACGGTCGCCCCGTTGACGGTCCGCAGGACACGGCTCGAGCGGAGGGATCCCAGCACGACCGCACCGCCGTCCGCGGTGCGCAGGCCCAGGTACTCCCCGTCCTGCACGGTGTACGCCTCGTGGATGGTCGCGAGCGAGTCGACGGGGACGTTCTGGTTCAGCGACGTGCGCTCGCCCTGGATGCTGGTGTGGATCTCCGTCTGGTACGGGTCCGGGGCGATGCGGTCCTCCGGATCGGCGTCGTCGCCCCGGGAGAGCACGTCCGCGTAGAGCGCGAAGGCGTCCTTCGGGGTCATGAGCAGATCGTCGGCGTCGACCGCGACCGCCGCGGCGCCGGTGGTGTCCGCCTCGATCAGGGGCAGCTCGATGTCGGCGGCCTGACGGGCCCAGCCCCACGTCGTGTACGGCGAGCGGGCATCGGCCTGCTGCAGGCCCATGAAGTAGTGGATGCCCTGGGAGTTCTGGTCGGTCACCAGGGCGATCGCGTCCCGGGGGAAGGCGTCGGTGGTCGAGGGCAGCACCACGAGCGCCGTGGCCGAGGGCTTGTCGAGGGTCTCGGCGAACTCGGGCACGGCGGCGATGATCTCGTACGCACGGGTGCGGAACTCGGCGGCGGAGCCGATGATGCGGGGTGCCAGCTCCTGCGCGTTGCGGTCGGCATCGGCCTTGTCGAGCAGGCCGACGATGTCGGTGACGACATCCGCGAGCTGCCCGGAGTCCACCACGGGCGGCGACGCGGTGGCGCTGGGGCCGGAGGGGACCGCGGGCGGCGCCTGCTCCTCCGAGCACGCGGCGAGCAGCGCCGCCGCGGCGGCGGTTCCCCCGCCCAGCAGCAGGGTCCGGCGGCCCAGGGGCGAGCCGGCGGGGACGCGGCGGGCGTCGGAGTTCGGGTCGACGGGGCTCATCGGTGCGGGTGCTCCTCCGGGTCGTGGTCGTCGGTGGTGCGGGGCGGGCGCGGCGCCTCGTCCTCGATGCGGGCGATCGGCTCCGTGCGGTCCTCAGCGCCCGGGGCCTCCGGATCGTCGGCGACGGCAGGGATCGGCCGTGTGGCGTCGTCGGGGATCCGGGTGAGGGGCCGGGTCGCGTCGTCCGCGATCGGGGTGATCGGCCGTGTGTGGTCATCCGTGATCGGGGCGATCGGCCCCGTGGTGTCCGCGCCGACCGTCGTGCCGCCGGACACGTCGGCGGCGGGTCGCGCGTGCTCGGCGATGTCCGCGTCGGTCAGGGCCCGATGGCGACCCGTGGCGGTGGACGGCTCCGCGGGCTCGGTCGCGGCGACGGCCGCGGCGGCGCTCTCCTCGGCCGTGAGCTCACGGCGGCGACGGCCGGAGACGGGCGGTGCGACGGCCGCCTCCCGTGCCGCGGCCTCCTCCTCGAGCTCCTCGGCGGCCTGGCGGCGGCGTGCCCGCCGGCTCGAGAAGTCCAGGACGAAGAGGATCAGGCCGAGGACGGCCAGGAGCGCGCCGATCGCGGTCGCGTAGGGCACCCACGCGTTGGTCGCCTCGACGGGCCAGGTGACCGTGATGGTCTGTGCCCCCGGCTGCGTCCCGTCGGTCATGACGAGCAGCGCGCGATAGGGCTGAGCGGGGTCCGCCCCGCCGTCGAGCTCCCAGAGGTCCGCGATCGGGGTCTTCGAGGGGCTCGCCGAGGTCATGACGGTGGGCCACAGGTCCGCGCCCGTGGGCGCCGGGACGGTGGGGTCGCCGGTGGGCTGGACGTCCTCGGTGGCCAGGGTGCTCCAGTCCGGGACGCCCGTGACCCGGGTGTAGTGCGCCGTCCCGAGGTAGGCCTCGATGTCCCCGGGCGTGGCGGGCACGAGGCTCACGTCCGAGGCTCCGGTGACGGTCAGGGTGCCCTCGTGGCCGCCGACGTAGAGAACGCCGGGGTCGATCACCACGGCGGCGCCGGGGTCCTCGAGGGTCACGGTGGCCGAGCGCTCGGTCGCGGGCGCCCACACGGTCGCACCGAGGATGCCGAGTCCGATGCCACCGAGGCCGATGACGACGAGTGCGACGGCGAGAAGTCTGCGCACGGGTCCTACTCCTTCTGGACGGGAACGGACCCACCTTACTCGGGAGGTTCCTGCACGTCGCGGGGCCCGTGACCTTGTGCACCCCAGCAGGATCGGACATCTGCGACAGGCGGCGTCCCGGACCGCAGGGGCGGACGTCCCGGCGGGACGTCCGCGGGCATGACGTAGCCTGTCGGCGTGCGTCTCGTCGTTGCCCGCTGTGCCGTCGACTACACAGGTCGGCTCACCGCACACCTGCCCTTAGCTCCCCGCCTGCTGATCCTCAAGGCCGATGGGAGCGTCCTCGTCCACTCCGACGGCGGCAGCTACAAGCCGCTGAACTGGATGAGTCCTCCGTGCACCGTCCGCACGACCGAGCGCACCGCCGAGGAGGCGTCCCGGGACGCCGAGGAGCCCTGGACCGAGCAGTGGGACGTCACCCACGACAAGACGGGTGATCGTCTGCGCGTGCGGCTGCACGAGGTGCTCGAGGACTCCCAGCATCCCCTCGGCGTGGACCCGGGGCTGCGCAAGGACGGCGTCGAGGCGCACCTGCAGGAGCTCCTGGCTGCGAACATCGAGACGCTCGGCACCGGGTGGAGCCTGGTGCGCCGCGAGTACGGCACCGCGATCGGCCCGGTCGACATCCTGGCGCGGGACGCCGACGGCGCGAGCGTCGCGATCGAGATCAAGCGCCGGGGCGAGATCGACGGCGTCGAGCAGCTGACCCGCTACCTGGAGCTCCTCAACCGTGACCCGCTGCTGGCACCCGTGCGCGGCATCTTCGCGGCGCAGGCGATCAAGCCCCAGGCCAAGGTGCTCGCGGCCGATCGCGGCATCGCCTGCGTGACCCTCGACTACGACGCGCTGCGCGGGATCGACGACTCCGACTCCCGACTGTTCTGAGCGCGCGCCTCCAGCGTCCGCCGCGCCCTCGACCTGCCCGCACCATCCCGAGATCCACGACGATCCAGGCTCCGCGCCTCCGGGCGCGGGCCGACCGGAGGTCCAGCATGCACATCCCTCAGACGTCCTCCACCTCGGACCTCGTGCTCCGTGGCACCGCGGTCCTCCCCCACGGCGTCGTGCCGGCCGCCGAGGTCCATCTCCGGGGCGATCGGATCATCTGGAGCGGCGCGGCGGCGTCGGCGCCCGAGGCCCCCGGCGCGCCCGTGGTCGAGCACGACGGGCTGATCCTGCCCGGGCTCGTGGACCTCCACAACCACGGCGGCGGCGGGGTGTCCTTCCCGGACTGCGACGACCCCCAGGACGCGATGACGGCGGTCCTCGAGCACCGCCGTCACGGCACCACCTCCCTCGTCTCCTCTCTCGTCACGGCCTCCCCCGAGACGCTGCGCGCCCGCGTCCGCATGCTCGCGGAGCTGGTCCGGGCCGGGGAGATCGCGGCGCTGCACCTCGAGGGCCCGTTCATCTCCTCGGCACGACGCGGGGCCCAGAACCCCGCGCACATCATCGACGGGGACGCCTCGCTGGTCACCGAGCTGTGCGCGCTGTCGGGCGGGACCATCGCGACGATGACCGTGGCCCCGGAGACGCCGGGGGCCGATGCCGTCCTCGAGGCCCTCGCCCGCGGAGGTGCGGTGCCCTCGTTCGGGCACACCGATGCGAGCGCCGCGACGACGGAGCACGGGATCGCCCGTGCCCTCGCGGCGCTGGGCGCCTTCCCCTCCCGCTCGTCGGTGCCGACGGCGACCCATCTGTTCAACGGCATGCGACCGATCCACCACCGCGACCCCGGGCCCGCGCTGGCGTGCCTGGATGCCGCCTCCCGCGGCGAGATGGTGGTCGAGGTGATCGGGGACGGGGTCCACACAGCCGCCGAGACCGTCCGCTACGTCCTGGACATCGCCGGGCCCGGCCACGCGGTCCTGGTCACCGATGCCATGGCGGCCGCGGGCATGCCGGACGGCCGCTACCGCCTGGGGGCGCTCGACGTCACCGTCGCCGACGGCGTGGCGACCCTGACCGACGGCGGCGCGATCGCCGGGGGCACCGCACATCTCGTCGACGTGGTGCGCTTCACCGTGGAGCAGGCCGGGGTGGACCTCGCCGTGGCCGTGCACGCCGCCTCGGCGGTCCCGGCCCGCGTGCTGGGCCTGCAGGACGAGCTCGGCGCCCTCACCGCGGGGCTCCGCGCCGACGTGCTGCTGACCGATCGCTCGCTGCATCCGCTCCGCGTGCTGCGCGGGGGCCGTGACGTGGCCGAGGTGCCGCCGGAGGCCTGATCGGATCGATGTCGCGGGACTGCCCCGCGCGACCGTCTCAGTCGATGCCGCGGACGACCGACCCCGCCGGGGCCGCCTCCAGCCAGGCCAGCAGGCCCGCCGCGGAGGAGCGTCCCACCAGGAGACGCGTGCGCGCACCGTCGGTGGTGCGCAGGTCGATCAGCTCGTAGTCCTCGAGCCCGTCGACCGTGGCGGGGACCGTACGACGTTCGAGATCCACGATGTCCCGTCGCCGGACCGTGACCTCGGGACGGATCCGCAGGGAGAACGCCCGGTACCAGCGCAGGCTGTCCAGCCCGTAGCGCATGAGCCCCAGCTGCCAGGCATCGCGGCCGACGACGCCGCGGCGCCACAGGGAGCACTCGAACCCTCCGAGCCGGCGGGCCACGACGAACTGACGCGTCGTGTACAGCACCGCCAGGACGACGACGAGCGCCCCGATCACCACCAGGATGACCGGGACGCTCACGTGCTGCATGGGCTGAGGCTACTCGTCAGCGCTGGAAGGCGCCGTCGGACTCGAGGCGGTCCACCCCGATCGTGACCGTGTCCTCGTCGACGGAGCAGAAGCCGCCGTCGATGCGGAACACGTCCACCTCGCCCGAGGCGCCGATGACGCGCACGTCGCCCTCACCGAGGATCGCCAGGACCGGCTGCATCTTGGGCAGGATGCCCAGCGAGCCGTCCGCGGCGGGCACGACGACCTGGGCGGCCTGACCGTTCCACACCGTGCTCTCCGGCGTCACGAAGGTCACGTCGAGGCTGCTCACTCCCCGAGCTCCTTCTGGATGCGGTGCCAGTTCTCCAGCACCATGTCGATGCCGCCGACGTTGAAGAACGCCTGCTCGGTGATGTGGTCGAACTCGCCGTCGGCGATCCCGCGGAAGCCCTCGATGGTGTCGCGCAGCGCCACGTCCGAGCCGTCGACCCCGGTGAACTGCTTGGCCATGTGCGTGTTCTGCGAGAGGAACTGCTGGATGCGGCGCGCCCGCGACACGGTGACCTTGTCCTCCTCGGACAGCTCGTCGACGCCGAGCATCGCGATGATGTCCTGCAGCTCCTTGTTGCGCTGGAGCAGCTGCTTGACGCGCACGGCGACGTCGTAGTGCTCCTGACCCACGTACGCCGGGTCCAGGATCCGCGAGCTCGAGGCGAGCGGGTCGATGGCCGGGTAGAGGCCTCGCGAGGCGATCTCGCGGGAGAGCTCCGTGGTGGCGTCGAGGTGCGCGAACGTCGCCGCCGGCGCCGGGTCGGTGTAGTCGTCGGCGGGGACGTAGACGGCCTGCATCGAGGTGATCGAGTGCCCGCGCGTCGAGGTGATCCGCTCCTGCAGGGCGCCCATCTCGTCGGCCAGGTTGGGCTGGTAGCCCACGGCCGAGGGCATGCGGCCCAGCAGGGTCGAGACCTCCGAGCCGGCCTGGGTGAAGCGGAAGATGTTGTCGATGAACAGCAGCACGTCCTGGCCTGCCACATCGCGGAAGTACTCCGCCATCGTGAGCGCCGAGAGGGCCACGCGCAGACGCGTGCCCGGCGGCTCGTCCATCTGGCCGAAGACGAGGGCCGTCTTCTCGATGACGCCGGATTCCGTCATCTCCTCGATGAGGTCCCAGCCCTCACGGGTGCGCTCCCCGACGCCGGCGAACACGGAGACGCCGTCGTGGTTGTTGGCCACGCGGTAGATCATCTCCTGGATGAGGACCGTCTTGCCCACGCCCGCGCCGCCGAACAGGCCGATCTTGCCGCCCTGCACGTAGGGGGTGAGCAGGTCGATCGACTTGATGCCGGTCTCGAACATCTGGGTCTTGGACTCCAGCTGATCGAAGTTGGGCGCCTTGCGGTGGATCGGCCAGCGCTCGGAGACGACGAGCTGCTCGCCCTCCTCGAGGTTCAGGACGTTGCCCACGGTGTCGAAGACGTGGCCGAGGGTCTCCTGGCCGACGGGCACGGAGATGGCCTCGCCGAGGTCGGTGACGGCCTGGCCGCGGACGAGGCCGTCGGTGGGCTTGAGGGCGATCGCGCGCACCATGCCGTCGCCGAGGTGCTGGGCGACCTCGAGGTACAGGGTGAACGGGTGCTCGCCGTCGCCGGTGAGGTCGATCTCGGAGGTCAGCGCGTTGTTGATCCGCGGGATCTGGCCGGCGGGGAACTCGATGTCCACGACGGCGCCGGTGACGCGGGCGACGCGACCGGTGCCCGCACCGGACTGGGCGGTCTCCGGGTTCTCGGTGGCGATGGTGCTCATGGGTGCTCTCTCTTCACGGTTCGTGGGGGGCGCGGACGACGGCCGACCTCCCGGGGATGTCAGCGGTCGTGGCGTCCCGACCCTGCCAGGGCGTCGGACCCGCCGACGATCTCCGTGATCTCCTGGGTGATCTCGGCCTGACGGGCGGAGTTGGCGAGGCGGGTGAACTTGGTGATCTGGGTGTCGGCGTTGTCGGTGGCCGTCTTCATGGCCCGCTGACGCGCCGCGTGCTCCGAGGCGATCGACTGCAGGAGCGTGTTGATGATCCGCGACTCGACGTACCGCGGGATGAGGTCCGCGAGCACCGTCTCGGCGTCGGGGATGAACTCGTACAGCGGGAACGTCCCCTGGACCGTCTCGTCGCCGCTGACCATGGCCAGCGGGACCAGCCGCGAGACGCGGGTGTTCTGCTGGAAGCGGTTGTGGAACCGGGTGCCGACGACGTACAGCTCGTCGAGGTGCACGGCGTCATCCTCGGACAGGAGCTTCTCGTTGAGCGTGTCCGCGATGTCGCGGCCGAGCTCGGGGATCTCCTGCTCCTTGTACGGCGTCCAGGACTGCGCCGGGGGCCGGTTGCGGAACCGGTAGTACGAGTCGCCCTTGCGGCCGACCACGTACATCTCGACCGTCTTGCCCTCGTCGCGCAGGCTGTTCGCGAGCTGCTCGCCCTCGCGGATCGCGTTGGACGAGTACGAGCCCGCCATTCCGCGGTCGCCGGTGATGAGCAGGACGCCCACCCGACCGGTGCGGGTGCGGTCCTGGGCCAGGAACGGGTGCTCGGCATCGTGGCTGTGCGTCGCGACGGCTCCGATGGCCTGCGTGATCGCGTCGGCGTAGGGCGTCGTGGCCGTCACCCGGGCATGTGCCTTGGCGATGCGCGCGGCGGCGATCATCTCCTGGGCCTTGAAGATCTTCTGCATGCCCTTGGCGGAGCGGATCCGCTTCTTGTACTCCCTCTGCTGAGCTCCCATGTCTCTCCCTCGTCGTCGGCGGTGGTGATCGGCGGCGGCCCGAGCGGGCCGCCGCGTGGCGATCAGCTGCGGACGATGTTCTCCTGCTCGATGCGCCCGTCCTCGAGGCGGCGGCCCTCGTCGTTCACGGCGCCTTCTGCGCCCTTGCCGGCGAGGTAGTCGCGCTTGACGTCCGCGAGGATCCGCGAGAGCTCCTCCTCGGTCGCGGACTCGAACTTGCCGGTCTCCCGGATCGCCGAGAGCACGTCGCCGTTGTGGCGCAGGTGCTCGAGCAGCACGTCCTGGAAGTCGCGGACGTCCTCGACCTCGATGTCGTCGAACTTGCCCTTGGTGCCGCCCCAGATCACGACGACCTGCTCCTCGACGGGCATGGGGTGGCCGTTGCGCTGACGCAGCAGCTCCATCAGGCGGGCGCCGCGGTTGAGCTGCTGACGCGAGGCCGCGTCGAGGTCCGAGGCGAACATCGCGAAGGACTCCAGGTCGCGGTACTGGGCCAGGGAGATCTTCAGCGTGCCCGAGACCGACTTCATGGCCTTGATCTGGGCGCTGCCGCCGACGCGGGAGACCGAGACGCCCACGTCGACCGCGGGTCGCTGGTCGGCGTTGAAGAGGTCGGACTGCAGGAAGCACTGGCCGTCGGTGATCGAGATGACGTTGGTGGGGATGAACGCACCGATGTCGTTGGCCTTGGTCTCGATGATCGGCAGACCCGTCATCGAGCCGCCGCCCATCTCGTCCGAGAGCTTGGCGCAGCGCTCGAGCAGGCGGGAGTGCAGGTAGAAGACGTCGCCGGGGTAGGCCTCACGGCCCGGCGGGCGACGCAGCAGCAGGGACACGGCGCGGTAGGCCTCGGCCTGCTTGGAGAGGTCGTCGAAGACGATGAGGACGTGCTTGCCCTCGTACATCCAGTGCTGGCCGATGGCCGAGCCCGCGTAGGGGGCGATGTACTTGAAGCCGGCCGGGTCCGAGGCGGGGGCCGCGACGATGGTCGTGTAGTCCAGGGCGCCGCCGGCCTCGAGCGCTCCGCGCACCGAGGCGATGGTCGAGCCCTTCTGGCCGATCGCGACGTAGATGCAGCGGACCTGCTTCGTCGGATCGCCGGAATCCCAGTTGGCCTTCTGGTTCAGGATCGTGTCCAGGGCGATGGTGGTCTTGCCGGTCTGGCGGTCGCCGATGATGAGCTGGCGCTGTCCGCGGCCGATCGGGATCATCGCGTCGATGGCCTTGAGGCCCGTCTGCAGGGGCTCCTTGACGCTCTTGCGCTGCATGACGGTGGGGGCCTGGAGCTCGAGGGCGCGACGGCCGGTGGCCTCGATCTCGCCGAGGCCGTCGATGGGCGCGCCGGTGGGGTCGACCACGCGACCCAGGAACGCGTCACCCACGGGCACGGAGAGGACCTCTCCGGTGCGGCGGACCTCCTGGCCCTCCTCGATCCCGGAGAAGTCGCCGAGCACGACGCAGCCGACCTCGCGGAGGTCGAGGTTCAGGGCCAGGCCCAGGGTCCCGTCCTCGAAGCGCACGAGCTCGTTGGCCATGATGTCGGGGAGTCCCTCGACGCGGGCGATGCCGTCAGCGGCCTCGCTGACGCGGCCGACCTCCTCGCGGTCGGGGGCGCCGGTCTGGTAGGTGGACACCGCCGTGTCCAGGGCGTGCCGGATCTCGTCCGGGGAAATGGTGAGCTCGGCCATCGCGGTGCTTCGCTTCCTATCGAGGTGCCGGGGGGATCCCCGGGGTGGGTGGTCAGGTGGTGCGGGAGGTCCGACGCGGGGCGTCAGGAGGCGACGCGCTCGCGGGCCTTGGCCAGGCGCGCGAGGACGGTCGCATCGAAGAGGTCGTCGCCGACCTGGATGCGCAGACCGCCCACGACGTCCGGGGTGATCTCGCTGTTGATCTGCACGGCGCGGCCGTAGATCCGGGTCAGGACGGCGCTGAGGCGCTCCGTCTGGGCCGGGCTCAGGGGCCGGGCCGTCGAGACGACGGCCAGCAGGCGCCGGCGCCGCTCGGAGGCGAACTCGGCGAGGTCCAGCACCCGACGCGCGGGTCGGACGTCCTCGGAGCGGGTGACGGCCTGGCGCGCCAGGCGCAGGGTGACAGGGTCGACCTTCCCGACGAGCAGCCGATTGATGATCGCGGCGCGCTCGAGAGGACGCTCACGGGCGTCGTCGAGGACCGTGGACAGCGCGGGGGTGGTCTCGATGAGCCGGGAGAGCTGGAACAGCTCCTCCTCGACGCGTTCGAGATGCCCCTCGTTCTCCGCCCGCGTCAGCAGGGCCACGAAGCCCAGCCGCTCGAGGGCATCGATGATGTCGACCTGCTGGGACCAGCGGTGCGCGACGACGTCGAGCACGATGGCGAGCACCGGTGCGCTGACGCGGGAGCCGAACAGCTCCTGGGCCGCGGCGCGCTTGACATCGGCGGGCCGGCCGCCGTCGGACAGCAGACGGATCAGCTGGTTGCTGTCGTCGATGGCGCGCGCGACGGAGAACAGCTCATCGGCCGTCTGCTCGAGCGGCACGGCCGAGCCGCGGAAGGACGTCTCCGCGTCGCGGACGACCTCGTGCAGTGAGGCCGCAGAGGTTCCTCGCATCAGTGCTCCTCCTCGAGGGGCGTTCGGGTCAACGGGACGTGGACGGGGCCGACTCGAGGTCGGCCAGGAAGCGGTCGATCACACGGTTGGAGCGCTCGTCATCCGTGAGCGACTCCCCCACGATCTTCGAGGCGAGGTCGCTCGCGAGCGTGCCGACCTCGCTGCGCAGCTGCGTGGACGCGGCGAGGCGCTCGGCCCTGAGGTGCTGGCGACCGGCGGCGAGGATGCGCTCGGACTCGGCATCGGCTCGGGCCTTGGCCTCCTCGACGATCCGTGCGCCGTCCTGGCGCGCCTTCTCCCGGATCCCTGCGGCCTCCTGGCGGGCGGCGGCGAGCTCCTGCTCGTTGTCCGAGCGCAGACGCTCGGCCTCCTCCTGCACCTCCTGCGCCTTCTGCAGGCCGCCCTCGATCTTCGCGGAGCGCTCGTCCAGCACGGCGTTGAGCCGCGGGAGCACGAAGCGCATGAAGACGACGGCGAAGATGACGAGGAAGATCAGGGACCAGACGATCTCCGGAACCGCCGGGATAAGCAGCTTGTATCCCGGGACCGTCGCTTCTCCTTCGGCGAGAATCATGGAGGGATGCCTCAGCCGAAGATGAGACCGGTGACGATGGCCAGCAGCGCCAGGATCTCGGTGAAGGCGATGCCGATGAACATGGTGGTCTGCAGCTGGCTGCGCAGCTCGGGCTGGCGGGCCATGGACTCCGCGGTCTTGCCCACGATGATGCCGATGCCGATGCCGGGGCCGATCGCGGCGAGGCCGTAGCCGATCGACGCGACGTTGCCGTTGAGGTCGGCGAGGAGGGTGGCGTCCAAGGGGTTTCCTTTCGTTGTGCCGGTCTGTGACCGGCAGGTCAGGGGTCCTGCACAGAGGTGGTACGGAGGGTCAGTGCTCGTCCGCGGTGGCCATCTGGATGTAGACGGCGGAGAGCATCGTGAAGATGAAGGCCTGGAGGGCGGCGACGAAGATCTCGAAGCCGTAGATCCCGATGGCCAACGCGCCGGCGAAGGGCGACACGGCGATCAGCCAGGTCCCCGAGAGCAGCAGCGCCTGGAAGAGGCCGATGAAGACGACCATCATGATGTGGCCCGCGACCATGTTGGCCAGGAGTCGGATGGTCAGGGAGCCCCAGCGGATCAGCACGACCTGCAGGAACTCGATCGGGACCAGCAGCAGGTAGATGGGCTTGGGGACACCGGGGGGCATCGTCTCGTGCTTGAGGTATCCCGCGAAGCCGTGCTTCCTGATGCCGAAGAAGACGTAGGTGACGAACGTCCACAGCGCCAGCAGCAGCGGCAGGCCGATCACGGAGGTGCCGGCGAGGTTCATGCCCGGGATCACGCCGCCGAGGTTCATCGCGAGGATCAGGAAGAACATCGTGATGAGCATGGGGGCGTACTTGCGGCCCTCGCGCAGGCCCAGCGTGTTCTTGATGATCGAGTTGTTGACGAACTCGATGAGGAGCTCGGCGATGCTCTGGATGCGACCGGGCACCAGCTTGGACCGGGAGGCGATCACGCACATGACGATCAGCACGACCGCGAGGATGATCAGACGCACCAGCTGGACGCGGTTGAACTCGAACGGCGTTCCGGCGAAGAGGATCGGAGGCGGGAAGAACTCCGAGAGGCTCGGGATGTGGAAATCGAGGCCGCCCTCGGCGAGGACGGGCACGGGATCGGCGGTGTTCAGGTCGAGCTCCCCTGGTCTGTCGGTCCGCCGTGGATCGAGGCGGTGAGGCCGGTTGGGTCATGGCAGTTCCGTGAGGGATCCTGCCGTGGTGCACGGGCCGCTCGATCGGCCACGCGCCGCTCACCCCGTCCGGGATCCGGCGCGGGGCGCCAGGGGGGAGAGGGAGCGGTGCACCCACCGCGGGAGTGCTCCCCGGAGGTACGTGCGCCGTGGTCGATCCTACCAGAACTTCACAGTTCCCCCGCACCGACGGAGGGAGTCGGATCGGTGCGGATCCGCAGCAGCACGACCGCTTCGGTGATGAGCGAGGCGAGGCCTCCGGCGAGCAGCGCGACCCCCACCCACGGCATCGGCACGCCCTCGATGCCGCGCACCAGGATCACGCCGCCGACCAGCACGATCATCTTCACGAGCCAGACACCCAGGACCACGACGGCGAAGGTCCCGATGCCCTTGTCCAGGCCCAGCAGCACCGGCACCAGGGAGGGCACGGAGATGATCAGGGCGAGGCCGGATCCGAGCAGTGCGGCCAGCGGTGCGCCGCCGCCCACGACGAGCGCCACGGCGATCACGACGACGTCCAGGACGATGCCCGCCACGACGGCGGCGACGTAGGCCCGGACGATGCCCCGACGGTGCGTCTGGGCCGCGACGGGGTCCGGCGCGACGTCGGGGTACCCGACCTCCGGCTCGTCCTCGTCCGGGCTCGAGAGGTCGCGGTACCGCGACCCGGCCGCGGGCCGTGCGCCCTGCTCGGGGGTCGGCGCGCCCGCGTCCTGCGCCTCCGGGCGCGCGCTCGTGGCCGCGGCTCCCGTAGGGACCCTCGTCGCGGGGTCGGACGGCGCCTGCGCGCTCGGGGCGGGCTCGGCGTCGGCGTGGGGCGCGGGGGCTCCCGCGGCGTGGTCGGGGTTCTCGTCGGCGGCGCTCATGCGTCTCCTGGATCGCTGGGGGGCTGATGGCTGGTCCGGGTTCCGGCGGGCACCGGGCCGGTGGACCGGTGGCGTGCGGCGGGGCGGTTGCGGCGAGCCCGGCCCACCGGGTCCAAGGTGATGAGCACACCGATGAGCACGCCGATCGCTCCGAAGGCGATCGCGTAGCGGGCGGGCACGAACACCGGCAGGAGCAGACCGATGCACACCACGAGGGACCAGGTGTACATGATCCAGACGGTGTACGCCTTGGAGTGGCCGAGGGCCAGCAGACGGTGGTGCAGGTGCATGGCATCGGCGTGGAAGGGGGACTTCCCGGCGCCGATCCGGCGCACGACCGCGAGCGCGAAGTCGAGGAACGGGATGGCCATGACACCGATGGGCAGCAGGATCGGCAGGAACTGCGCGAACAGGATCCGGCTGGACAGCGTGGTCTGATCGACCTTGCCGGTCACGGTGATCGACGCGGCCGCCAGCAAGAGCCCCAGCAGCATCGAGCCGCTGTCCCCCATGAAGATGCGCGCCCGGGTGAAGTTGTGGGGCAGGAACCCGAGACAGATCCCGATGAGCACGGCGGTGATCAGCGCCGCGAGCGAGGAGTAGTCGGTGGTGCTGGCGCTGCGGGTCAGGTGGTAGGCGTACGCGAAGAAGGCCGCTCCCCCGATCGCCATCACGCCGGCGGCCAGGCCGTCGAGCCCGTCGACGAAGTTCACGGCGTTCATCGAGACCAGCACCACCAGCACCGTCAGCGCCAGCAGCATCGGAGAGCTCAGGAGGAGCTGCCCGCCGATGGGCAGCGAGGTGAACTGGACGCCCTGCCAGGCCAGCACGAGCGCGGCGATCGCCTGGCCGGCGAGCTTGGTGATCCAGTCGAGGTCCCATTTGTCGTCGGCGGCGCCCAGGAGGCACACGATCGCCCCGGCGCAGACGATGGCCCAGGCCTGCCTGCTCTCGTGGAACAGCCCCTCGAGGAAGGGGATGCGGCCGGCGACCAGCATCGCCGCGACGACGCCCGCGAGCATCGCCACCCCGCCCAGTCGCGGGGTCACCGCATCGTGGACGTCCCGGTCGCGGACGGCGGTCATCGCCCCGGCCCGGCGTGCGAGCAGTCGTGCCGCCGGCGTGCACAGGTACGTGACGGCGGCGGCGACGAGCAGGACGAAGAGGTAGACCCTCACCCGATGCGGCCCTCCGTGCTGGGCGCCGCGTCCGACTCGCTCGGCAGGGCCAACGGACCGGTGGCCGCCACGGACGGCATCGGGGCGCTCGCGTCCGTGGCATCCGACACGCCGGCGGCCTCCGGGACGGACGCCGGACGCTCGGCGAGATGCGCGGCCTCGGTGGACTCCGGATCCTCCGGGTCACTCGTGGTGGTGTCTGCTGCCGGGCTCTCGCTGGCCGGCACCTCGACGGGAGCCGCAGGCACCGGGGACTCCGTGGCGGGGGCATCGGACGGCGCCTCCGGATCCGCGGCCGGGGCGTCCGCCGCGGCCTCGGGGTCCAGCTCGGGCGCATCGGCAGGAGCCTCAGGGTCGACGGCGTCGAGGTCGGCCGGGGCGGCGGGGTCCTCGGGGTTCTCGAGGTCCCCCGCCTCGGCGGCGACCTCCTCCGGCGTCTCCTCCCCGGAGTCGACGGCGTCGTCCTCGGGCTCGGGCTCGGGCTCGGTGAAGATGTCGCCCACCGCCGCGATGATCTGCTCGCGGGTGATGGCGCCCGCCCGGAGGATCTCGGCGGGCTCGACGGTCGTGTCCACGATCGTGGAGGACGTGCCGAGACGGGCCTTCCCGCCGTCGAGGTAGACCTCGACCGTGTCGCCCAGCTGGGAGGCGGCGTCCACGACGGTCGTCGCCGCGGGCTTGCCATGACGGTTGGCGCTCGAGACGGCGAGGGGCCCGGTGCGGCGCAGCAGGTCCAGCGCCACCGGATCGTCGGGCATCCGCAGCGCCACCGTGCCGCGCGTCTCGCCGAGGTCCCACGAGAGCGTGGGCTGGGCGCGCAGGATCAGCGTGAGGGCTCCGGGCCAGAACGTCTCGGCCAGGGTCTCGGCGTAGTCGGGCACGTCCACCGCCAGGGCCAGGAGCACCGAGGGGTCCCCGACCAGCACGGGCGGCGGCACGGAGCGGCCCCGCCCCTTGGCGTCCAGCAGGGACTGCACGGCGGCGGGGTCGAAGGCGTCGGCCCCGATCCCGTACACGGTGTCGGTGGGCAGGACGATCAGCTTGCCCTCGCGCACGGCGTCGAGGGCCGCCTGCAGGGACTCGTCCCGGTTCTCATCGCTCTGGGTGTCGTAGACGCTCACGGCCTCAGTTTCTCACTTCCGGGCCGCTCGGTCGTCCCCGGACACCCGCGGGGCGCGACGTGCCACGAGGAATCGGTCGCGCCCGGTGAGGTCCATGGCGGTGCGCACCGCGAGGAACGCGCCGGACTCCTCGGCGATCCGGCGGGTCGCGGCGCCCTGGACGTCGGCGTGCTCCATGACGAGCAGGCCGCCGGGGCGCAGCAGCTCCGCCGCCCGCGCGAGGACCGCGCGAGGCACCGTCAGCCCGTCCGCTCCCCCGCCGTAGAGGGCACGTGCGGGATCCCACGTGGTCACCTCGGGGTCCCGGGGCACGGCGCCGGCGGGGATGTACGGAGGATTGGAGACGACGACGTCGACCGGGCCCAGGCCTGCCAGCGCTCCGGCGTCGGTCACATCGGCCTCGAGCACGCACCCACGGCCACCGGGCCCGCCACCGCCGTCCCGGCGCGCGGCACGGTCGAGGTTCTCCCGGGCCAGGGCCGCAGCCTGGGGGTCGAGCTCGACGGCGATCACCTGCGCCCCGGGGAGCTCGTCGAGGACGGCGGCGGCGAGGGCGCCGCCGCCCGTGCACAGGTCGAGGACCTCGCGCACCTCCGCGCCGCGGGCGTGCTCGAGCACGAGGTCGATCGCGACCTCCGTCTCCGGGCGCGGGGTGAACACTCCCGCGCGGACCGCCAGCAGGAGGTGGCGGAAGGGCGCCTCGCCGAGCACGAGCTGCAGGGGCTCGCGGGCGGCGCGACGCTCCGTGAGCCGGGCGAGCTCCCGGTCGAAGTCCTCGGGGAGCGCGTCCAGGAGCACGAGGGGCCGCTCGGTGCGCGCGGCGCGGGAGATCAGCGCACGCGCGTCCACGCTGGCGGACTCGATGCCGACGCCCGCGAGGCGCGCCGTCGTGGATGCGAGGGCGCCCCGCAGGCG
This sequence comes from Brachybacterium sp. AOP25-B2-12, assembly GCF_052378625.1. NCBI lineage: Bacteria > Bacillati > Actinomycetota > Actinomycetes > Micrococcales > Dermabacteraceae > Brachybacterium > Brachybacterium sp. AOP25-B2-12. Next base: position 328,035 of record NZ_JBQSXW010000001.1, read on the forward strand.
GGTCCGCAGGTCCGCTTCCGGTTCGGCGGGCCCGGACGTCATGCGCCGGCCCCGGCCAGCGCGGCCGCGCGGTCGGCGTCCTGGGCAGAGGCGATGACGGGGCCCAGCTCGCCGGCGAGCACCTGGTCCAGCTGGTTGGCCTTGAACCCGGTGCGGTGGTCGGTGATCCGGTTCTCGGGGAAGTTGTAGGTGCGGATCCGCTCGGAGCGGTCCAGCGTGCGCACCTGCGAACGGCGTGCCGCGGCCGCCTCGGCCTCCTGCTCGGCATGGCGGGCCTCGAGGAGCCGGGCGCGGAGGATCCGCAACGCCGACTCCTTGTTCTGCAGCTGGCTCTTCTCGTTCTGGCACGAGACGACGATGCCGGTGGGCAGGTGGGTGATCCGCACGGCCGAATCCGTCGTGTTGACGCTCTGGCCGCCGGGCCCCGAGGAGCGGAACACGTCGATCCGCAGGTGGGCGGGGGCCAGCGCCTCGGCCAGCAGCCCTGCCTCGTCGGTCTCGTCGGCCTCGGGCATCACGAGCACGCCGACGGCGGAGGTGTGGATGCGGCCCTGGGACTCCGTCACGGGGACCCGCTGGACCCGGTGGACGCCGCCCTCGTACTTCAGGTGGGCCCAGACGCCGTCCGCAGGGGCCACGGCACCGCGCGAGCGGATCGACACGGCGGCGTCCTTGAAGCCGCCGAGGTCGCTGTCCGCGGAGGTCAGCACCTGCGTGGACCACCCCATCGACGAGGCGTACTGGCGGTACATGCGGACCAGCTCTGCCGCGAACAGCGCCGATTCCTCGCCGCCGGCACCGGCCTTGACCTCGAGGATCACGTCCCGGGCGTCGTCGGCGTCGCGGGGCATGAGGAGCTCCTCGAGGCGCGCCTCGAGCCGGGTGCCGCGGGTCTCGAGCTCCTCGGCCTCGGCGGCGAGGTCGGGGTCCTCGCCTCCCAGCTCCCGGGCGGTGGCGAGGTCCTCGCGGACGGAGCAGAGCTCATGGTGCAGGGCGATGACCGGCGCCAGCTCCGCGTAGCGGCGCCCCACGCGTCGGGCGCGCGCGGCGTCGTCGTGCAGGGTCGGGTCGGCCATCTCCCGTTCGAGCTCGGCATGCTCGGCGACGAGTGCCTCGAGGTCCACGGCGAGGGCCTTCCCGGATCAGGGCGCGCCGTCGCACGCCGGTGGAGACGACGACGCCGACGACCCCTGAGGGGCCGTCGGCGTCGAGATGGAAGCTTACTTCGAGGCGTCCTTCTTGCCGTAGCGGGCCTGGAAGCGGGCCACGCGGCCGCCGGTGTCCAGGATCTTCTGCTTGCCCGTGTAGAACGGGTGGCAGGCCGAGCACACCTCGGCCTTGATGACGCCGTCGGTCTTGGTGCTGCGGGTCGTGAAGCTGTTGCCACAGGTGCAGGTGACCGTGGTCTCCACGTACTCCGGGTGAATGCCGCTCTTCATGGAACTCTCTCTTTCCTCGCAGTCGCTGGGTCGACGCCCGGCGGGCGCCGTGAACCAGAACCGCCGTCGATTGTGCCACGGCGAGAGACCGCGGCACGCGGGGTGAGGCCGCAGGGTGATCAACATCCTGCGACGACAGGGGGTGCAACGTCGCGGGGCCCGCGCGCATTCCCGCGCACCGGCCCCGCCGATGATCAGCTGGCTCCGGGCGTCGTCTTCTGGACCGACATCAGGAACTCGGCGTTCGAGGGCGTCTTCTTGACGCGCTCCAGCAGCAGCTCGAGGGCCTGCTGCTGCTCGAGGGTGCCCAGCACGCGGCGGAGCTTCCACATGACGGCGAGCTCCTCGGGCGCCATGATCTCCTCCTCGTGGCGGGTGCTGGACGCGTTGACGTCCACCGCCGGGAAGATGCGGCGCTCGGCGAGGGTCCGCGACAGGCGCAGCTCCATGTTGCCGGTGCCCTTGAACTCCTGGAAGATCACCTCGTCCATCGTCGACCCGGTCTCGATGAGCGCCGAGGCGAGGATGGTCAGCGAGCCGCCGTGCTCGATGTTGCGTGCCGCACCGAAGAACCGCTTGGGCGGGTACAGCGCCGAGGCGTCGACACCGCCGGACAGGATGCGTCCGGAGGCCGGGGCCGCGAGGTTGTACGCGCGGGCCAGACGGGTGATGGAGTCGAGGATGACCACGACGTCCTTGCCCATCTCGACGAGACGCTTGGCACGCTCGATCGCGAGCTCGGCGACGATGGTGTGCTCGGTCGCGGGACGGTCGAAGGTCGAGGCGATGACCTCGCCCTTGACGGTCCGCTGCATGTCGGTGACCTCCTCGGGGCGCTCGTCGACGAGCACGACCATGAGGTGGGCCTCGGGGTTGTTGATCGCGATGGCCTGGGCCACCTGCTGCAGGATCATCGTCTTGCCGGTCTTGGGCGGCGCGACGATGAGACCGCGCTGGCCCTTGCCGATCGGCGAGACGAGGTCGATGACGCGCGGGGTGATCGCGGTCGCCGAGGTCTCCAGGCGCAGCCGCTCGTCCGGGAACAGCGGCGTGAGCTTGGCGAAGTCCACGCGGCCGCGGGCACGCTCGGGGGTCATGCCGTTGACCGTGTCGACGTCCACGAGGGCGGCGAACTTGCTCGGGTTGCTGTTGTTGGAGCGGTTGTTGCGGCGCTGGCGGGCCGAGAGCGGCTGGCTCTGGGACTCCAGGAGCTGATCGGGATCGCCCTTGGGCGCCCGGACCTGACCGGTGATCGCATCGCCCTTGCGCAGACCGAACTTCCGGATCTGGTTCTGGGTGACGTAGACGTCGCTCGGCGCCGGCAGGTAGCCGGTGGTCCGGATGTAGGCGTTGTTGTCCCGGATGTCCAGGATCCCGGCGACGCTCACGAGCGCCTCCGAGCCGCGCTGCTGGTCGTCCGCGGAGTCCTGGCCCTGGCCGTCGTGCTGGCCGCCGTTGCCCTGGGAGCTCTGGCCGCCGCCCTGGCCCTCGCCCTGACCGCCGGAGCGGTTGCGGCGCTTGCGGTCGCGGGAACGGTTGCGCGACCGGCGGTTGCGACGATCATCGCCGTCGTCGGAGCCGTCGTCACGGCTCTCGCGGTCACGGCTGTTCTCGCGACCCCGGGTGTCGTCGCGACCGCGGTAGTCGTCGCGGTCGCGGTTGTCGTCACGGCCGCGGTCGCGGCGGGAGGAGCCCTCGCGCTGCGCGTCGTCGCGCTGGTCCTGGCGGCGTCCGGAACCCTGACGGTCCTCGTCGCGGCCCTCTCCGGAACGGTCCGGGAGGGCGATGTCCTCGACCCGGCGCGGGCGCTCGCCCTGGATCTCGTGGCGGGGGCGCTCGGCGGCGCGATCGTCCTGGCGGGACGCGGACCGGGAGTCGCCGGACTCCTGACGGTCCGAGGAGCGCGGGCCGTCGCCGTCCTCCGAGGACGCGCGGCCGGCACGGTCCGAGGAGCTGCCGTGCCCCGTCGAGGAGGTGCCGTCGGTGCGGTCCGAGGAGCCGGTGCGCCCCGCGGAGGACGCCCAGCGGTCGCCGCGGTCGGAGCCGCCGGCGTCGAGGGCGGGCTGCGTGGGCGCGCTCTGGGCGGGCGCCGTGGATGCCGCGGACGCGGCCGGAGCAGCGGCGGACGCGGCGGCGGGGACGTTGCGGCCCCCGCTGCGGATCGCCTCGACGAGCTCGCCCTTGCGGAGCCGGCGGGCCCCCTTGATGCCGAGCTCGGCGGCCATGGCCTGCAGCTCGGGAAGCTTCTTGGCGGCGAGCGAGCTGGGCTCGCCCGCGGTGGTGGTGTCGGTCACCCGGTGTCCTTCCTATCGGGCCTCGCGGGGCCCGTGGGGTGTGGGGAGTCGTGGTCTCCGGCCGCGCTCGCCGTGGTCCGGGGACCTGCGAGGGCGGGGCGTGGAGCGATCACGGACGTCCGTCCGCCGCCTCCGATGGTCGCGCGACCCCGGAGGATCGCGCACCGGAGGCCGGTGGCATGACGTGCAGGAGATCGCGTCGACGGTGGGAAGCCTGGAGGCCCCGCGGCCCGATGCCCGCAGGGGGCAGGTCTCGGAGCGACCGGTGCGACGTCCCGGATCCGGCTCGAGGAGCTCAGGAATGCTCGACGACTGCGCGAGTTGGTGTGGTGCGTGCCGACGTGCGACAGCTCCGGCCGCTCGGGGCCAGGATCAGGATGTGCGCGGAATGCACCGCGACGCGCTCACACGCTACCACAGGCGGGCCCCGAGCCGGTCGAGCCCCACGCGTGCGGCGCGCCAGTCCTCGGGACGTGCGACGACCTGGCGCACGAGCGGCACCAGGCGGTCGTCGGCGCCGGTCAGCACGAGGACCGAGGGACCCGCGCCGGAGATCGTCGCCGGGAAGCCCTCCTGGCGCAGCACGCGGACCAGCTCGAGGCTCTCGGGCATCGCCGGGGCCCGGTACTCCTGGTGGAGGCGGTCCTCGGTGGCGGCCATGAGCACGGAGGGGTCGCGGGTCAGCGCGTGCACCAGGAGGGCGGCGCGGCCCGCCTCGAAGGCGGCATCCGCATGGGGCACCGAGGCGGGCAGCAGGGTCCGCGCGGTCCGGGTCGACAGGACCGCGGCGGGCAGCAGCACGACGGGGTCCACCGAGGAGGTCGCGGGGATGTCGAGGACCACGGCGTGCGCCGAGGCCTCGTCGGTCCACGAGATGGTGGCGCCGCCCAGGAGCGCGGGCGCGGCGTTGTCGGGGTGGCCCTCCATCTCGGTCGCGAGATCGAGGACCGCGCGATCGTCGAGGGCGTCGGGATCGGCCAGGAGCCCGCGCGCCAGCAGGAGCCCGGCCACGGTCGCCGCGGCGCTCGATCCCAGACCGCGGCCGTGCGGGATCTCGTTGCGGCACCGCATCCGGATCCCGGACTGCGGCGCGCCGACGTGGTCCAGGCCGTGGCGCAGCGCCCGGACGACGAGGTGGTCCTCGCCGCGCGGCACGTCGGCGGCCCCCTCCCCCGTGACCTCGACCTCCGTGCGGCCGGCGACGGCCTCGATCTCGACGGAGTCCCGGAGTCCGAGGGCCATCCCGAGGGCGTCGAAGCCGGGCCCCAGGTTGGCGCTCGTGGCGGGGACGTCGACCCGTGCGTGCGTGTGCGCGATCCTCACCGGCGGCTGCCCGGTCCCCTCAGAGACCGAGGGCCTCGACGGCGGCGTTGACGTCCGCGTCGATGACCGTGGGGGTGACGGCGTGCCGCGAGAGCGCGGTGTCGATGTCCTTGAGGCCGTTGCCGGTGACGGTCACGGCGATCGTCGCGCCCTGGGGCACGAGCCCGCGCTCGGCCTGCTGCAGCAGCCCGGCGACGCTCGCGGCGGAGGCGGGCTCGACGAAGATGCCCACCTCGGCGGCCAGCAGGGCCTGCGCGTCGAGGATCTGCTCGTCGCTCACGGCGTCGATGAGGCCGCCGGAGTCGTCGCGCGCGGCGACGGCGAGGTCCCAGGAGGCGGGAGCGCCGATCCGGATGGCGGTCGCGATCGTCTCGGGGTCCGGGATCGGGCGACCCGCGACGAACGGCGCCGCGCCGGCGGCCTGGAAGCCCCACATCGCCGGGCGGGCGCTCGTGATGCCCAGCTCGGCGTACTCGCAGTAGCCCATCCAGTAGGCGGAGATGTTGCCGGCATTGCCCACGGGGAGCACGTGCACGTCCGGAGCCCGCCCCAGCGCGTCGCACACCTCGAAGGCGGCGGTCTTCTGGCCCTGGAGGCGATAGGGGTTCACGGAGTTGACGAGCTCGACGGGGTACTGGGCGTCGAGCTTGCGCGCGATCTCGAGGCAGTCGTCGAAGTTGCCGTCGACCGCGATGAGCTGGGCGCCGTGGACGATGGCCTGGGCGAGCTTGCCGGCGGCGATGCGCCCCTGGGGCAGCAGCACGGCGCACTGGATCCCGGCCCGCGTCGCGTAGGCGGCGGCCGAGGCGCTCGTGTTGCCGGTCGAGGCGCACACCACGGTGGTGGCGCCCTCGCTGACGGCCTTGGACATGGCCGTGACCATGCCGCGGTCCTTGAAGGAGCCGGTGGGGTTCATCCCCTCGACCTTCACGTGGACCTCGGCGCCGACGCTCCGGCTGAGGGTCTCGGAGTGCACGAGGGGGGTGCCGCCCTCGCCGAGGGTCAGCAGGGTGTCGGAGTCCTCGAAGGGGAGGTGCTCGCGGTACTCGGCGATCACGCCGCGCCACTGATGTGCCATGGGGGTCATTCTCCTTCGACGCGGAGGACGGAGTCGACGCCGACCACGGCGTCGTGCGCGGACAGGTCGGACAGGGCGCCGGACATCGCGGACTCGAGCGCGCGATGGGTGACGATCCCGATCCGTGCTCGCGGCGCCGGGGCCTCCTCCTGCGCCTCGAACGGGTCGGTCTGCTCCTGCTCCTGGTGGATCGTGGCGATCGAGATGCCGTGGCGCGACAGGGTGCCCGCGACGTCGGCGAGGACGCCCGGCTCGTCGTCGACGGTCAGCGCCACGTAGAAGCCGTTGCGCAGCTCCTCGAGCGGGGCGATCGGCAGGGAGGCGTAGTGCGACTCCCCCGGACCCTTGCCGCCGTGGACCTTCTGGCGGGCCACGCTCACGAGGTCGCCGAGGACGGCCGAGGCGGTGGGCGCACCTCCGGCACCCTGGCCGTAGAACATGAGGGAGCCAGCGGCATCGGCCTCGACGAAGACGGCGTTGTAGGCCTCGGCGACCGAGGCCAGGGGGTGGGACGTGGGCACGAGCGCCGGGTAGACGCGCGCGGAGACGCGCTCGGGCACCTCGCCCTCGCCGGGGACGCGCTCGACGATCGACAGCAGCTTGATGACGCTCCCGAGACGGCGCGCGGCGGCGATGTCGTCGGCCGAGACCGAGGTGATGCCCTCGCAGTGGACGTCCTGCAGGGCCACACGGGAATGGAAGGCCAAGGAGGCGAGGATCGCGGCCTTGGCGGCGGCGTCCAGCCCCTCGACGTCGGCGGTGGGATCGGCCTCGGCGTAGCCCAGGTCCTGCGCCGTCGCCAGGGCGTCCTCGAAGCTCGCACCGGTGCGCGTCATCGCGTCGAGGATGTAGTTGGTGGTGCCGTTGACGATCCCGAGGACCCGCTGGATGCGGTCGCCCGCGAGGGATTCGCGGATCGGACGCACCAGCGGGATCGCCCCGGCCACGGCGGCCTCGAAGTGGAGGTCGACGCCCGCGGCATCGGCGGTCTCGTAGAGCTCGGCGCCCTCCTGGGCCAGCAGCGCCTTGTTGGCGGTGACGACGCTCGCGCCGTGGGCCATGCTCTCCAGGAGCAGGGTGCGGGCCGGCTCGATGCCGCCCATGAGCTCGACCACGAGGTCCGCCTCGCGCACGAGGGCGTGGGCGTCGTGGACGTAGAGCGAGGGATCGACGTGGGGACCGCGGTCCTTCGTCGTGTCGCGCACGCTGATCCCGATCACCTGCAGCGGGACCCCGACCCGCTGGGCGAGGTCGTCGGCCTGGGTGGTCAGCAGGCGCAGCACCTCGACGCCGACGGTGCCGGCTCCGAGGACGGCCACCTTCAGCGGCGGTCGCCCGCTCGCGGCGAGGGGTCCAGTCGAGCTCATGTCCACAGATGTCCTTCCGGGTCGGTCATCGCGACCGAGGGTAGCCGAGGGCCTGGCAGCGCCCGCCCCAACATGTCCTTGCGCGTCGGGCATCTCACCCGGCGTCGAGGGCGAGCATGTGGTCCTCGCTCTCACGGCGCATGAGGGTGTGGATCCGGCCGTCGGACACGGCGATCACCGGGGGGCGCGGCACGTGGTTGTAGTTGGAGGCCAGCGAGTAGCAGTACGCGCCGGTCACGGGCACCGAGACCAGGTCCCCGCGGTGCACGTCCGCCGGGAGGTACTCGTCCTTGACCACGATGTCCCCGCTCTCGCAGTGCTTGCCGACGACGCGGACGACCGTCGGCTCGGCGTCCGAGACGCGGCCGGCGAGCAGGCAGGAGTAGTCGGCGTCGTACAGGGCGGTGCGGATGTTGTCGCTCATCCCGCCGTCGATCGAGACGTACACCCGGTGCCGCGTGCCGCCGAGGGCGACGTCCTTGACGGTGCCCACCGTGTAGAGCGTCTGGGTCGAGGGACCCGCGATCGCGCGGCCCGGCTCGAAGGCGAGGTGCGGCGCCTCGAGATCGAGCTCGGCGCACTCCTGGGCGACGATCGTGGCGATGCCCTGTGCGAGGTGCGCGGGCTCGGCGGGGGTGTGCTGGGAGTTGTACATGACGCCGAACCCGCCGCCGAGGTCCAGCAGCGTGATCGTGCGGTCCAGGGTGTCGCGCACGTCGCGGACGAACCGCAGGACCCTCCGCGCGGCGACGTCGAAGCCGCTGACGTCGAAGATCTGGGAGCCGATGTGGGAGTGCAGCCCCACCAGGTCCAGGGCATCGGGCACCTCGAGGACGCGTCGCACCGCCTCCAGGGCGTCCCCGGAGTGGATCGAGATGCCGAACTTCTGGTCCTCGTGGGCGGTTGCGATGAACTCGTGGGTGTGGGCCTCGACCCCGGTGGTCACCCGGATCATCACGGGGGCGACGACACCCAGCTCGCGGGCGATCCCGGTGACCTGCTCGATCTCGACGAGGGAGTCGATGACGATGCGTCCGACGCCCACGCGCAGCGCCCGGCGGATCTCATCGTCGGACTTGTTGTTGCCGTGGAGGTTGATGCGGGCGGGCGGGAAGTCCGCCCGCAGGGCCACGGTCAGCTCGCCGCCGGTGCACACGTCCAGCCCCAGGCCGTCCTCCTCGACCCAGCGGACGACGCCGGTGGCCAGGAACGACTTGCCGGCGTAGTAGATGCTGGCGCCGGCCAGCGGGGCGAAGGCCCGGGCGAAGGCGTCGCGGAACTCGCGGGCGCGATGACGGAAGTCGGCCTCGTCGACCACGAGGGCGGGTGTGCCGACCTCCTCGGCGATGCGGCGCACGCTCACGCCGCCGACCTCGAGCGCGCCGTCGCCGCCGCGCTCGGTGGTGTGGGACCACAGGCCCGGGAGCAGGGCGTTGACGTCGCGGGGGTAGGGCAGCCAGCTCGGGGATGCGTCGTTGCCGTGGAGGGCACCGGCTTCGTGGGCACGCATGGGGAACTCCTGGGGATCGGGGGGGCCGTGGCGCGGGCGGGTCGGGCGCTGCGCGCCCCCGGGACCGACGGGACGCGGACGACCCTATGCGAACCGTCCGTGCCCTCGAACAGCGCGTCCACGGCACGGGCACCGACGCCGCCGCCCGGCCGGAGCATCCGGGACGCCCCCGCGCCCATGCACGACCGGACGGTCCGCGCGTGCGGGCCCGCCTGCGCTGCTTGATAGCCTCGTGGCGCACTCGCCGAGCGCGTCCGCCCCCGCCGTCCTGCCCGAGGAGAGCCCCGCATGGCCGTTCACGATCTCGTCGTCGTCGCCAACCGTCTGCCCGTCGATCGGCGCACCCGTGAGGACGGGACCGTCGAGTCCGTGACCAGCCCCGGCGGCCTCGTGACCGCGATGGAGTCCGTCATGCGGGACGTGGACTCCGGTGCCTGGGTGGGCTGGCCCGGCTCCCCGGGCGAGGCCGCCGAGCCCTTCGCCGCCGACGGCATGCAGCTGTACCCGGTCGCGCTGAGCGGCGACGAGATCGAGAAGTACTACGAGGGCTTCTCCAACGGCACGCTCTGGCCGCTGTACCACGACGTGATCGCGGATCCGGAGTTCCATCGCACCTGGTGGGACGCGTACGTGACCGTCAACCAGCGCTTCGCGCGGCGGGCCGCGGCGGTGACCGCCCCGGGCGGCACCATCTGGGTGCACGACTACCAGCTCCAGCTGGTCCCCGAGATGATCCGCACCGCGCGGCCCGATGTGCGGATCGGCTTCTTCGACCACATCCCCTTCCCGCCCTTCGAGCTGTTCGCGCAGCTGCCCAAGCGCAACCAGGTGCTGCGAGGGCTGCTCGGCGCGGACCTGCTGGGCTTCCAGCGCGAGCGCGACAGCCAGAACTTCCTGTCCTGCGTGCGCCAGCTGCTGGGCTACCAGAACGACCAGCACGTCGTGACGGTCCCGGGCATCGGCTCGGAGCCCGCCCGCGAGGTCACCGTCAAGACGTTCCCCATCTCCATCGACACCGAGGCCGTCAACGCGCTCGCGCAGGAGGACGAGGTGATCGAGCGCGCCGAGAAGCTGCGCGCCGACCTCGGGCACCCCCGCAAGATCGTGCTCGGCGTGGATCGCCTGGACTACACCAAGGGGATCCGCCACCGCCTCAAGGCCTACGGCGAGCTGCTCCACGACGGCGCGATCGATCCCAGCGACGTCGTCATGGTCCAGATCGCGACGCCCTCGCGCGAGCGGGTCGACGCCTACAAGCACCTGCGCGACGAGGTCGAGATGACCGTGGGCCGCATCAACGGCGACCACGCCCCCATCGGCCGGCCCGCCATCAGCTACATGCACCGGTCCTTCGACCGCACCGCGATGACGGCGCTCTACAGTGCCGCCGACGTGGTGCTCGTGACGGCGCTGCGCGACGGCATGAACCTCGTGGCCAAGGAGTACGTGGCCTCGCGGCCCGACGAGCGCGGGGTGCTGGTGCTCTCGGAGTTCGCGGGCGCCGCCGACGAGCTGCGGGCAGCGATCCTCGTCAACCCCCACGACATCGACGAGCTCAAGACCGCGATCCTGCAGGCCCTGTCGATGCCCGAGGACGAGCAGGAGCAGGCCATGCGCTCCCTGCGCCGCCAGGTTCTGGACCACGACGTGCAGGCCTGGGCCTCCGCCTTCCTCGCAGACCTCGAGCGCACGGGACGTCCCGCCCAGGTGCCGTCTGCTCCCGTGATCCGGCTGCCCGAGGGCGAGGACCCCGAGCCCGGGACGCTGGACGCCGCGCTGCGCGCCTTCGCGCGCACCCCGCGGATCCTGGTGGCCTCGGACTTCGACGGCGTGCTCGCCCCGATCGTGGCCGACCGTGACGCGGTCCAGGCCCGCCCGCGCTCGCTGGCCGCGCTGCGCGACCTCTCCGAGTTCCCGGGTGTGAGCGTGGCGCTGGTGTCCGGGCGGGCGCTCGGAGACCTCGACCGCCAGACCAAGATGCCGAGCTCGGTGGTGCTCGTGGGCAGCCACGGCGCGGAGATCGGCACGCTCCCCTCGACCATGGATGCGGGGATGCTCGACGCGGCCTCGCTGTCGATGAACCCCGAGCGTGCCTCCCTGCTCGCCTCGATCACCCGCACCCTGGAGACGATCGCGACGAAGTACCCCGGGGCCGACGTCGAGGTCAAGCCAGCCGCCGCCGTGCTGCACACCCGTCGCGCCAAGGGTCGCGGGGCCGTCAACGCGACCGAGGCGGCGCTGGAGTACGCGCGCTCGCTGCCGGAGGCGAAGATCACCCCCGGCAAGGCCGTCGTGGAGTTCTCGGTGGTCGACTCCTCCAAGGGCGTCGCGATCGAGGCGCTGGCCCGGGCGTGCGCGGCCGACGCCTGGCTGTACCTGGGCGACGACGTCACCGACGAGACCGTGTTCGGTCGCTCCGGGGAGCACGACGTCGCGATCAAGGTGGGCGGCGGGGACACCGCGGCGAGCTACCGCGTCGAGGGTCCGGAGGAGGCCGAGCGCGTGCTGCGGGCGGTGCTCGACGCCCGCCGCGAGGGCGCGCCGTCGTGACCGTCGCCGTCGGTCGGCCGCCGGTCGCCCGCTGACGGCGCCTCGACGGCGGCCTCGGCAGCAACCTCGATGGCAGGGTCGACGATCACCGCGGAACGCCATCCCCGGGCGGAGCTGACCACGGCGACCGCCTCGGCGGCGCGTAGCTCGGCGACCGTGATGGACCGCTCCCGCAGGCGCCCGCCCGCGAGCGCCAGGGCCCTGCCGACCCCCGGAAGGCAGCCGTCGGCCACCGGCGGCGTCCACCAGGTGCCGTCCAGCAGGACGGCGAGGCTGGCGATGCTCGTCTCGGTGACATGGCCGTCGCGGCCCAGGAGGACCACGTCGTCGGCTGCCGGGTGCCGGCCGCGCGCCTGCTCGTAGTGCCGCCGGTCGGTGGTCTTGAGCCGCACCGCGGGGGCGCCGGGATCCACGGGCACGTCGTCGATCGCCAGGCGCGCCGGCACGGCAGGGGTGCCCGCCGGGCGGCTCGTCACCTCGAGGCGACCGTCCGGGTGCAGGCAGGCGCGCACGAGCCGCTCCTCGTCCGCGCCGGGGGCGGCGTCCTGGCGCGGAACGCCGTCGTCCGCCGTGGCGCGCTCCGTGATCGCTCCGGGCGGCTCCGCGCCCCGCGACGCTACGGCGGCGGCCTCAGCTCGGATCGCCGCGGTGACGGCCTCCGGGTCCATCGGGATGCCGAGCTCCTGCGCGGAGGCGCGGAGGCGCTCGACGTGCGCGCGGAGATGGCGGGGCTCGCCGCCGTCCACCGCCAGGGTCTCCAGCAGGCCCACGGCCGCGGGCTCGAGCTCGCCGAGCACCCGCGCCTTGACCAGCAGCTCCTCGTACTCGCCGCGGGCCGTCGAGGCCCAGGTCACCCCTCCCCCGACCCCGTACGACGTGTCGCCGGAGCGGGTGTCCACCAGCACGGTGCGGATCGCGACGGAGAAGCTGCCCGTCCGGCCTCCCGGGGCCAGGTACCCGATGGCTCCGCAGTACACCCCCCGCGGCGATGCCTCGAGCTCTCGCAGGAGCGCCATGCTCGACAGCTTGGGGGCGCCCGTGATCGAGCCGCAGGGGAACAGCGCCCGCAGGATCTCGGGCAGCCCGACGTCGGCCCGCAGCCGCGCCCGCACGGTCGAGGTGAGCTGCCAGAGCGTCGGGTACTCCTCGACCGTCAGGAGCGCGGGGACCTCGACCGTTCCCGTCGCGGCGACGATGCTGAGGTCGTTGCGCAGCAGATCGGTGATCATGACGTTCTCGGCGTGGTCCTTGGCGCTGCGCCGCAGGGCCTCGCGCGCCGCACGATCGGCCTCGGGGTCCGGGCCGCGCGGGGCCGTGCCCTTCATCGGCACCGCGCTGATCGTGCCGTCCGCGTAGCGCACGAAGCACTCGGGGCTCGCGCTGAGCACCTGCCATCGCCCCAGGTCGAGGTGCGCGCAGAAGGCGCCCTGCTGGCGCCGCGCGAGGTCGCGGTAGGCGGGCCGGAGGTCCCCGTCGATCCGCGTGCGCAGGTGCGTGGTGAGGTTGGCCTGGTAGGTGTCGCCCGCGGCGATCGCCGCGTGGACGCGCGCCACGCGCTCGGCGTGCTCGGCCGGCGTCAGGTCCGCGCGCCACGGCCCCGCGTGCCAGGTCCCGAGCCGCTGCTCCTCGAGGGGCACCGGCTCGGCATCCGGCGCCTCGCACACCATGAGGTGCACCAGCGGCAGGCCGGGCACGGGGTCGTGGACGCGGGCATCGGGGTCCAGCCCTGCCGCCGCCTCGTAGGTGACGACGCCGACCACCCATCGACCAGCCTCGGAGGCGGCCTGTGCGGCGCGCAGGACGGGCAGGACCTCCGCGGGCGTGTGGGCGAGGAGGTGCTCACGGACACTGCCGAACACGAGGGAGGTCCCGGCCCTGAGATCGTCGAACCGCGCCACGGGTGCCGATACCGCCTGCGGAGATGCCCCGCTCATCGACCACACTCCCCGGAGACGGTGTCCGGGCACGGATGCCCGTCCGACAGCAGCACGATGGGCCCGAACCCGGTGCACCGGCACTCGGTGCGACGAACCGCGACGCTCGCGGAGTGCCGGGTTCGGAACATGGGACCCCGAACGTGCGAGAACCCCCGGACGAGATCCGTGCGACCTCGGCCCGGGGGCTCCATGGTGCCCGCGACAGGATTCGAACCTACGACCTTCTGCTCCGGAGGCAGACGCTCTATCCACTGAGCTACGCGGGCGTGCCGTGACAGTCTAGCAACGCGCGGCGCCGAGCCCCGGGTCGCGGGCGCGCCATCGCCCGGAGTGAGGTGCAGGTCACCGCCCCCGCGCAGAGCCCGGCGACGAACGACCCCGTGGCGCGGCGAGAGGTGCCCTCAGGCCCCGAAGCCCGCCGGCAGCGGCAGCTGTGCCCCGTGCAGGACCGCGGAGGAGTCGGCGGCGATCGCGAGACCGCTGGGGCTCGCCCCGGAGCGGACCAGCAGGTCCCCCACCGCGGCGATCATCGCGCCGTTGTCGGTGCACAGGCGCATCGGCGGGATCCGCAGCGCGATCCCGGCGGCATCGCAGCGCTCCTGGGCGACGGCCCGCAGACGAGCGTTGGCGGCGACCCCGCCGACGATCACGAGGGTCGACAGCCCCCGGTCCCCGATCGCGCGCAGGGCCTTGGTCACGAGCACGTCGACCACCGCCTGCTCGAAGGAGGCGGCGACGTCCGCGACCGGGACGGCCTCGCCGCGGCGCTCGAAGGTCTCGACCGTGCGGGCCACGGAGGTCTTGAGCCCCGAGAAGGAGAAGGCGTAGCGGGCGTCCTGGGCGCGCAGCATCGCGCGCGGGAAGGAGAAGGCGGTGGGATCGCCCTCGACCGCGCCGCGAGAGATCGCGGGCCCACCGGGATACCCGAGGCCCACCAGGCGTGCGACCTTGTCGAAGGCCTCGCCGGCGGCGTCGTCGACGGTGTCGCCCAGGTGCTCGATGGGGTCCCGGACCAGGTCGCGCACGTGGAGGATAGAGGTGTGACCCCCGGAGACGATGAGGACGATCGACTCGTCCGGGAGCGGGCCGTGCTCGAGGGTGTCGGCGGCGGCGTGGCCGGCGAGGTGGTGCACCCCGTACAGCGGGACGTCGAGGGACCAGGCGACGGCCTTGGCGGCGGCGAGCCCCACGTGCACGGCGGTGGCCAGTCCCGGTCCGCTGGTCGCGGCCACATGGGTGATGTCACCGAGCTCGACCCCGGCATCGGCCAGGGCGATCCGGAGCGTGGGCACGGCGGCCTCGAGGTGGGCACGGGCGGCGATCTCGGGGACCACGCCGCCGAACTCCGCGTGCTGGGAGGCGCTGCTGGCGAGCCCCTGCCCCAGCAGGACGCCCTCGCTGACGATCCCGAAGCCGGTCTCGTCGCACGAGGACTCGACGCCGAGGACGACCGGGGCGGTCACTGGAAGAGCGACATGGGGTCGGAGTAGTTGCCCGACTCGTCGACCTTGGAGAAGTGCAGGTGGCAGCCGGTCGAGCGCCCGGTGCTGCCGACGAGGCCCACGGTCTGCCCCTGGGCGACGCGGTCCCCCTCCTTGACCTTGAAGGCCTGGAGGTGGAAGTAGCCCGTGATGACACCGTTGCCGTGGTCGACGAAGACCCGGTTGCCCGAGGCGGAGTTGGTGGACACCTCGGTGACGACGCCGGCCTGCACGGCCTCGGCCGGGGTGCCGCAGGCGGCGCCGAAGTCGACCCCGTCGTGCAGCTTCTTGTAGCCGAGGGTGGGGTGGATCCGCCAGCCGTAGTTCGAGGTGATGGGGGCGTCGACGGGCTTGATGTAGCCGCCGGTCGCCGGCGCGACGTCCGCGGCGGCACCGGCCTCGACGTCGGTGGCGGCACCGGCCGCCGTGGCCGTCTCGTCGCCCGCGGTCTGCTCGGGCGCGGTGGTCGCGGTCGCCGTCGGCGCGGGCTCGGCCGTGACGCTGGCCGTGGTGGTCAGCGAGGCGGTGAGGTTCGAGGAGGCGGGGAGCTGCACGGCGGCGTCGGACTTCGCGGCGGCGGGGGCCGCCTGGGCGGGCGCGGCGTGGGCGGCTCCGACGAGTTCGCCGGAGAGGGCCGCGGCGACGCCGCCCTGGCTCGCGGCGGCCGAGGCGACGGGCACGGCGATCGTCGCCGTCGCCAGCACTCCGAGCACTCCGACCTTCACGGCGCCGACCGGGAGGGAGGTCGCGTCACGATGACTCGCCTGGGGGGACTTCGCCAGAGGTCTCATCTGAGCACGGCCGGTCGCGCGGTGATTGGCCACAGTTCCTGCTTCCGTTCAACGAGGGGGAGTCGTTCCGAGTCCAGGTGCGACGCCGGACAGGGGAAGGACGCGTCGCTGAACTACCTGCACCACCGTAGGGACGACCCGCCGCGAGGCCGAGCCGACGGACGCGATGATTACCCGATCTTTGCCGAGGGGCGCGCACCGGGGGCCACTCTTGAAGGTCGTCCCACACGCGGGGCCGGGACCCTGTGACCTGCGCCACCCGGTGTCCGTCCGGGTCAGGCCCGCTGACGCTGCATGACGTCCTTGACCTCGCCCACGAGCTCCTCGATGACGTCCTCGAGGAACACCGCGCCCACGCTGCGCGAGGTGGCGGAGTCGACGCGGGCCATGTGCGCACCGTTGTACTGCATGGCGCGCAGGGCCTCCTCGACGTCGTCGTCGGCGGCGACCGACACGACGGCCCGCACGATCCCGGGATGGATCGGACGGTCGTACGCGGCGTCGGGGACGTCCGGCGCGAGGAGCACGTCCTTGAGATGGATGTATCCGACGAGGTCCCCGGCGTCGTTGCGGACCCCGATCCGGCTGTACCCGGTGCGCGCGACGAGGTCCTCGATCTGGGCGGGCGTGACGTCGTAGGTGACCGTGACGACGTCGGCCATGGGCACCATGACGTCCGCCGCGGTGTGGTCGGAGAACTGGATCGCGCCCTGGAGGAGGTTCTGGTCGTCCTCGAGGAGGCCCTCGCGTCGCGACTCGTCGACGATCACGGCGATCTGCTCGGCCGTGAAGTCCGCGCCTACCTCGTCGCGCGGCTGGACGCCCAGCAGGCGCAGGATCGCGTTGGCCGTGGCGTTGAGGACCCAGATGATGGGTGTGAGGATCCGGGCGATCGCCACCAGCGGCGGCGCGAGGATCAGCACGGCCCGCACCGGCACCGCGATCGAGATGTTCTTGGGGACCATCTCGCCGAAGACCACGTGCAGGTAGGAGGCGATGAGCAGGGCGATCACGAAGGCGATGGGATGCACCGCGACCTCGGGCGCGCCGATGCCCAGCAGGAGCGGCTCGAGGAAGTGGGCGATCGCGGGCTCGGCCACGGCACCGAGGGTCACCGAGCACACGGTGACCCCGAACTGCGCCGCGGCGAGCATCACCGAGACGTGCTCGATGGCCCACAGGGCGGTCCGGGCGCCCGTGCGACCCTCGTCGACCAGCGGTTCGAGCTGGCTGCGACGCGCGGTCATCACCGCGAACTCCGCGCCGACGAAGAAGGCGTTGCCCACGAGCATCGCGAGCCCCAGCAGGAGGGCGAGCTGATCACTCATCGTCGTCCTCCTCCGTCTCCTCGCGGACCCGCGCGGAGTCCTCGAGGACGGCCAGGCGCACCTGGTCGACGCGCCTGCCGTCCATGTCCACGACCTCGAGGCGCAGGCCGTCGCGCACGACGACGTCCCCGGCGGCCGGCACCCGGCGCAGGACGTCCATGACGTAGCCGCCCAGGGTGTCGTAGTCCGGCGACTCCGGGACGACGACCCCGAGCTCGCGGCGGATCTCGTCGGGGCGCATGAGCCCCGAGACCACCCAGTCGTCGACGCCCTCGACGAAGCGTTCGGGCTCGCCCGAGTCGTGCTCGTCGCTGACCTCGCCGACGATCTCCTCGACGACGTCCTCGAGCGTCACGATCCCCGCCGTGCCCCCGTACTCGTCGACGACGACCGCCAGCTGGGCGCCGAGGTCCCGCAGGTCCAGCAGCAGCGAGTCCAGGCGCACGGTCTCCGGGACCCGCGGCACCTCGGTCGCCAGCGAGCGGACGGGCGTGGCCGCACGGTCGGCACGCGGGACCGAGACGGCCTGGCGCACCTGCACCACGCCGATCACGTCGTCCTCCCCGCCGTCGATGACGGGGAACCGCGAGTGCCCGCTCTCGCGCGAGAGCGCCAGGACGTCCAGCGCCGAGGCCTCGGCCTCGATGGCGACCATGGCCCCGCGGTGGGTCATGACGTCGCCCGCCTCGCGGTCGGAGAGCTCGAGGGTGCGGCTGAGCAGGATCGCGGTGCCGCGGTCGAGCGTCCCGGACTGCGCGCTGTGGCGCACGAGCGAGTCGAGCTCGGCCGGGGAGCGCGCGGCCGACAGCTCCTCCTGAGGCTCGATGTTGACCAGGCGCAGCACCGCGTTGGCGGTCGCGTTGAACACGGCGATGAAGGGGCGCAGGGCGGTGGTGAACCCGTGCTGCAGCGGCGCGACGAAGCGCGCGGTCATCATGGGGTCGGCGATCGCGAGGTTCTTGGGGACCAGCTCGCCGAACACCATCGAGAAGGCGTAGGCGATGGCCATCGCGGCCACGACGGACACCGGGCCCACGACGCCCTCGGGGACCCCCACGGCCCCGGCCAGCGGTGCCAGCAGCCCCGCGAGCGGATCCTGGACGGCGAAGCCGAACAGCAGCGTCGTGATCGTGATCCCGAGCTGTGCGCCCGACAGGTTGGTCGAGAGGTGGGTCAGCGCCGAGAGCACGCCGCCGGCGCGACGGTCCCCCTCGTCGCGCGCCTTCTCGACGGTGTGGCGGTCCAGGGCCACGAGGGAGAACTCCGAGGCGACGAACAACGCCGTCCCGAGCGTGAGGACGACGCCCAAGCCCAGCAGGATCCAGGTCATCGGGCCCGTCCCCCGGAGCTGCGGGGGTGCACGACGGTGCGCGGGGCCGCGCGGTCGGTGCCGCCGCGGGAGGAGGAGGGGCGCTCCGGGGCGCCTGCGCGCACGGACGGGACGAGTGCCCGTCGGGTGCGCGCGCCGGTACTCGGTACGGGCGATGCAGTCATGATGCGGGGGAGTCTAGGGGAGGCAGGTCGTGCGCATCCAGTGAACGTCCCGAGGAGGTGACCGGTCCGCCACGGGCGCGCGCCTGCCCGTCGATACAGTGTCCGCATGTCCACCCCGAGGTCCTCGCCCCTTCCCCCCTCGCCATCGGCCGCGTCCGCCCCGTCGACGTCCAGGACGTCCGCGGAGGGCCCGGACGGGACCGGTGCGCCCACCCGGGTCGTCGTGATCGAGGACGAGCCCACGATCACCCGCGCGATCGCCGACCGCCTGGCGGCGGAGGGCTGGCAGGTCTCGACCGCGCTCGACGGCCCCTCGGGGGTGCGAACGGTGGCCCGCGAACGTCCCGACGTGGTCGTGCTGGACGTGATGCTGCCCGGCTTCGACGGGCTCGAGGTGTGCCGACGGATCCAGGCGGACGTGCCCGTGCCCGTCCTCATGCTCACCGCGCGCGACGACGAGACGGACATGCTGGTGGGTCTCGGGGTCGGCGCGGACGACTACATGACCAAGCCCTTCTCGATGCGCGAGCTCGTGGCCCGCCTCAAGGCCCTGCTGCGCCGGGTCCGTCGTGCCCCCTCTCCCGCCGAGGAGCAGTCGGCCACGACGGTGCTGACCCTCGGGGACCTCGTGATCGACCGTGGCAGCCGGCGGGTGACCCGGGCCGGGGAGCTCGCCCATCTCACCCCCACCGAGTACGACCTCCTGCTGTGCCTGGCCCAGACCCCCGGCACCGTCCTGACCCGCGAGCAGCTGCTGGCCGACGTGTGGGACTGGATCGACGCGACAGGCACCCGCACCGTCGACTCCCACGTCAAGGCCCTGCGCCGCAAGCTCGGGGCGGACCTCGTGCGGACCGTCCACGGGGTCGGCTACGCGCTGGAGACCCCGGACGACGCCGACGAGGACGCCCCGGCGTGACCCCCTCCCCCTCCGGCCCGCCGCCGGGTCGGTCGGCACCTGACTCCGGCGGACCGGCGGACCCGCGCCGCGGCGAGGGCCTGGACGTCCTGGACATGCGGCCGCTCTCGGGCCTGGGATCCTTCAAGGTCAAGCTCGGCGTGCTGGTGGGCGTGTCCGTCGCCGTGGCGTCCGCACTGGCGTGGATCGGCTCGCGCGCCGGTCTCTCGGCCCTGTTGACGATCCCCGTGGTGATCGTGATCGGTCTGGCCGTCACCCAGGTGCTCGCCCGCGGCATGACCTCGCCGCTGCGGGAGATGACCCGGGCCGCCCGGGCCATGGCCCGTGGCGACTACGGCCAGCGGATCACCACGTCCTCCCGGGACGAGGTGGGGCAGCTCGCGGAGGCCTTCACCGTCATGGCCCGGGACCTCGAGGAGACCGACCGCATGCGCCGGGACCTCGTCGCCAACGTCTCCCACGAGCTGCGGACCCCGGTCGCTGCGCTGCGGGGCCAGCTCGAGAACCTCGTCGACGGGGTCACCGAGGCCGATCCCGCGGCGCTCCAGGTGGCGCTCACCGAGACCGAGCGACTCTCCCGCCTCGTCGACCATCTGCTGGACCTCTCGCGCCTGGACGCCGGGGTCATCCGCCTGGATCCCGAGCTCATCGAGCTCACCCCGTTCCTCCACGAGGCCGCGGACGCCGCCGCCCTGCGCGCCCGGGCCCGTGAGCGGGACGTCCGCTGGATGATCGACGTGCGCCCGGCGGACCTCACCGTCCACGCGGACCCCGAGCGCATCCACCAGGTGATCGCGAACCTGCTCGACAACGCCGCCCGCCACTCCCCCGCCGGAGGCCGGATCCGGGTGGACGCCGCCGCCCTCGAGGACGGCTCCGGGATCTGGCTCGAGGTGCGCGACGAGGGGCCGGGGATCGCCCGGGAGGACCGGGCACGGGTGTTCGAGCGGTTCCAGCGCGGCGGCGGCGCCGACAGCTCCGGCGGCACCGGGCTGGGACTGGCCATCGCACGCTGGGCGGTCACTCTGCACGGCGGCACGATCGACGTCCGGGACGACGACGCCCCCGCCCACCGGGCCGATGGCCGGTCCTCCGTCATCCACGTGACGCTGCCCGACACCACGCAGGCCCCCGGTCCCTCCCCCGGGACCGCGGCGGACGCCTGAGCCGGGGCTCCGCACCCCGTCCGGCCGGGACCACGCGAGCACGCGGCCTCGGTTAGGCTGGGCACATCCTCGTACGCGACATCCAGAAGGCTGGCGATCTCAGCGTGTCACAGAAGACACAGGCCCCCCGCGACGCGGTCGCGGACCCCGAGTTCGGGCCGAACCAATGGCTCGTCGACGAGCTCCACGCCCAGTGGACGGACGACCCCTCGAACGTGGACCCCTCCTGGGCGGAGTTCTTCCGCGCCCGGTACGGCGCACCCGCCGCTCCCACCACGGACGACGACGTCCGCGATCCCGAGGAGCCCGCACCCCCGACACCCCCGGAGGCCGCGCCGCCGCGCGAGCCCGAGAAGCCCGCGGCGCGACCGGCGCCCGCCGAGCCCGCGGCGGCTCCCGCGAAGGCGACCGACCCTCCGGCCCCCGCCCCGGCCCCGGCCCCGGCCCCGAATGCTCCTGCGGACACTGCGACCCCGTCCGCCGAGCCCACCATGACGACCACCGGCGGATCCGCCGCACCGACTCCCTCCGAGGACACGAGAGCACCCATGGCATCCAGCGACTCCCCCGCCCCCGGGGTCTCCACCACGTCCGACCGCCCGGCCAAGGCACCGGCGCCCCGCACAACGGACGATGCTCCCGCGCCGATCGCCCCCGAGGTCGTCAAGCTCCGCGGCCCCGCCGCAGCCGTCGTGCGGAACATGGACGAGTCGCTGACCGTGCCCACCGCGACGAGCGTGCGCGACGTGCCCGTCAAGCTCCTGTTCGACAACCGGTTGGTCATCAACAACCACCTCAAGCGCAACCGCCAGGGCAAGGTCTCCTTCACCCACCTCATCGGCTTCGCGATGATCGAGGCGATCACCGAGATGCCGGACATGAACAACGGCTTCGACGTGGACGACAAGGGCAAGCCCGTCATGCTGCGCCGCGAGGACATCAACTTCGGCCTCGCGATCGACATGCCGCGGCCCGACGGCTCCCGCGGCCTCGTGGTGCCCAGCATCAAGGGGTCCCAGCGGTTCGACTTCCGCGGGTTCTGGCGCGCCTACGAGGAGGTCGTGCGTCGCGCCCGCGCCAACAAGCTGACGATGGACGACTTCACCGGCACCACCGTCTCGCTCACCAACCCCGGCGGCATCGGCACCGTCCACTCGATCCCCCGTCTCATGTCCGGGCAGGGCACGATCGTGGGCGTCGGGGCGATGAACTACCCGGCCCCGTTCCAGGGCGCGAGCCAGGACACGCTGGCCGAGCTCGCGATCTCCAAGGTCATGACGCTGACCTCGACCTACGACCACCGGATCATCCAGGGCGCCGCCTCCGGCGAGTTCCTCAAGCGCATGGCCGACAAGCTGCTGGGCCTCGACGGCTTCTTCGACCGCGTCTTCACCTCGCTGCGGATCCCGTACGAGCCGATCCGCTGGGTCGCGGACAACCCCCTGCACGACTCGCAGGAGGAGAAGTTCGCCCATGTGATGGACCTGATCCACTCGTTCCGGGTGCGCGGTCACCTGATGGCCGACATCGACCCCCTGCAGTACCGCCAGCGCACCCACCCGGACCTCGACGTCCAGACGTACGGCCTGACGCTCTGGGACCTCGACCGCACCTTCCCCACCCGGGGACTCGGCGGCCGCTCGACGATGACGCTGCGCGACATCCTCGGCGTGCTGCGCGATGCGTACTGCCGCACCATCGGCGTGGAGTACATGCACATCGCCGATCCCGAGGAGCGCGCCTGGATCCAGCAGCAGTTCGAGTCGCCGCACGAGCGCATGTCCAAGGAGGTCCTGACGCACATCATGGACCGCCTCAACGCCGCCGAGGCGTTCGAGACGTTCCTGCAGACCAAGTTCGTGGGCCAGAAGCGCTTCTCCCTCGAGGGCGGCGAGTCCGTCATCCCGCTGCTGGACTGCATCGTCAGCGATGCGGCGCACGAGGGGATCGACGAGGTGACGATCGGCATGGCCCACCGCGGGCGGCTGAACGTCCTGTCGAACCTGGCGGGCAAGAGCTACGGGCAGATCTTCCAGGAGTTCGAGGGCACGCAGTCCAGCCTCGGCTCGGGCGACGTGAAGTACCACCTGGGCACCGAGGGCACCTTCACCGCCGAGGACGGTGCGAGCACCAAGGTCTACCTCGCGGCCAACCCCTCGCACCTCGAGGCGGTCAACCCCGTCCTGGAGGGCATCACGCGGGCCAAGCAGGACCGCCTGAACCGCGCCGGCAGCGACTTCCCCGTGCTGCCGCTGCTCATCCACGGCGACGCCGCCTTCGCCGGACAGGGCGTGGTCACCGAGACCCTGAACCTCTCGGAGCTGCGCGGATACCGCACCGGCGGCACGATCCACGTCGTCATCAACAACCAGATCGGCTTCACGACCGAGCCCGACTCCTCGCGCTCGTCGTACTACTCGACCGACGTCGCCAAGGCCACGCAGCTGCCGGTGTTCCACGTCAACGGGGACGACCCCGAGGCGTGCGTGCGGGTCGCGGAGATCGCCTTCCGGTACCGCCAGAAGTTCCGCCGCGACGTCGTGATCGACATGGTCTGCTACCGCCGACGCGGGCACAACGAGGGTGACGACCCCTCGATGACGCAGCCGCTCATGTACGAGCTCATCCACGACAAGCCCAGCGTGCGCAAGCTGTTCACGCAGGCGCTCATCGAGCGCGGGGAGATCACCGAGGACGAGCACGCCGAGATCGCGAGCAACTTCCAGCACCATCTCGACCAGGCCTTCTCGGCGTCGCGCACCGAGGGCGGCTCCGCGTCCAAGGACTCCGTCAAGGGGCTGGACCTCCCCAAGTCCCAGCGCAAGTCCGAGAGCACCGAGGTGCCCGACACCGTGGTGACGGCCGCGGTGCTGGCGCGGATCGGCGACGCGCACACGGCCATGCCGGAGTCCTTCACGGTCCATCCCAAGCTGCAGGCGCTCGTGGACAAGCGTGCCAAGCAGGCCCGTGAGGGCAAGATCGACTGGGCCTTCGCCGAGCTCCTGAGCTTCGGGTCGCTGCTCCTGGAGGGCACGCGGGTGCGCCTGTCGGGGCAGGACTCGCGTCGCGGCACGTTCACCCAGCGCCACAGCGTGCTCATCGACCATCGGACCCAGGACACCTGGACGCCGCTGCTGCACCTCTCGGACGACCAGGCGCGCTTCAACGTCTACGACTCCTCGCTGAGCGAGTTCGCGGCGCTGGGCTTCGAGTACGGCTACTCCGTCGAGAGCCCGGACTCCCTGGTGCTCTGGGAGGCCCAGTTCGGCGACTTCGTGGGCGGCGCGCAGACGATCATCGACGAGTTCATCTCCTCCTCCGAGCAGAAGTGGGGGCAGAACTCGGGCGTGGTCCTGCTGCTGCCCCACGGCTACGAGGGCCAGGGGCCCGACCACTCCTCGGCACGGCCCGAGCGCTTCCTGCAGATGTGCGCGGAGCTGAACATGCGGGTGGCCGCGCCGTCGAGCCCGGCCAACTACTTCCACCTCCTGCGCCGGCAGGCCAAGCTCGAGCCGCGCCGTCCCCTCATCGTGCTCACCCCCAAGTCGATGCTGCGCAACAAGGCGGCGGTCAGCGCGGTCGAGGAGTTCACCCACGGCACCTTCTGCCCGGTGTTCGACGACGACACGCTGACCGTGGACAAGGGCACCGTGCGCGAGGTGCTGCTGAGCACGGGCAAGCTCCACTGGGACCTCGCGGCGCACCGGCGCGGCGAGGGCATCGAGGACGTCGCACTCGTGCGCGTCGAGGAGCTGTACCCGCTGCCCGCCGAGGAGCTGCGCGAGGTGCTCGCCGCCTACCCGGAGGCCCGCGTCCGCTGGGTCCAGGAGGAGCCGGAGAACCAGGGCGCGTGGGCGTTCATGGCCGTGAACTTCGCCGACCAGGTGGGCCGCGACCTCGACGTGGTCGCGCGACCGGCCTCCGCCTCGCCCGCCACCGGCACCGCCGGTCGCCACAAGGCCGAGCAGGAGGATCTCCTCCGGCGCGCCTTCACGCTCTGACGGCACCCGTGCGGGGCCGGCCTCCGGAGGTCGGCCCCGCACGTCGTCGTCCCCGTCCCCATCCTGTCGAGGAGTCCCCGTGACCGAGAACCCTGCCGGCGCACCCGGCCGCATCCGCCTCATCGCCCTGGGCGACGAGTTGCTCGCCGGAGTGGGCGATGCCCGCGCGCTGGGCTGGCTGGGCCGTGCGGTCGCCCGCCAGCAGAGCCACGGCGCCCCGGTCGAGCTGTTCCCCGTGGCGCTGCCCCGCGACACCTCGGCCTCGCTCGCCGAGCGCTGGGAGCGGGACGTCGCCCACCGCAGCGACCCCGAGGCCGTGGCGGAGGGCCGCCTTGCCCACCGGGTCGTGATCGGCCTGGGGACCGGGGACATCGAGAGCGGCATCTCGGTGGCACGCTCGCGGCTGAACCTGGCCAAGGTGCTCGACGGCCTCGAGCGGCTCCGGATCCCGGCCTTCGTGGTGGGGCCCCCGCCTGTGCGCGACCGCGCCCGCACCGCGGCGATCCGCGATCTCTCCTCGGCCTTCGCGGACGTCTGCGAGCGTCGGCGCGTGACCTACATCGACACGGTCGAGGCCCTCGCGGACCACGACCAGTGGAAGACCGATCTCGCCCTGACGGGCGGCGAGGTGCCCGCGCAGACCGGGTACGGGCTGATGGCCTGGCTGGTGCTGCATGGTGGCTTCGGTCGCTGGCTCGGCACCCAGGCCTGACGTCCCGGACCCGCTGTGGCACAATAGCGGGGTTGTCCACAGCGGTGAAGGAAGGAGTGGCGACATGAGCAAGCGCGGTCGCAAGCGCAAGTCCCGACGCAAGAGCGGGGCCAACCACGGCAAGCGTCCCAACGCCTGAGCCGTCCGTGAGTCGACGAAGGGCTCCTCCCGATCGGGAGGAGCCCTTCGTGCGTCCCCGTCCTCGCGCGGCGCGCCGCGCGCCGTCAGGGGCCGGTGACGGTGATGCTGCGGGTCGTCCGGACGGAGACCTCGGTACGGGTGCGGTGCACCTCGATGCTGATGCGCTCGCGCAACGAGGCCGGGGCGGTCTCCGCGGCGCAGCAGCGTCGTACGAGCTCCTTCATCCGCAGCACCCGCTCCACCTCCTCGACGCACTCGGGGCAGGTCTCCCAGTGCTGTCGGAGGCGTTCGGCGAGCTCGGGGGTCAGCTCGCCGTCGGCGGCCTCATCCAGGGCGAAGCGGCGTGCCACCTCGCGCGTGTCCTCGTGGGGGGCCTCGGCCGCTCCGTCCCGCTCCTCGGCGCGTCCCGGTCCCGGGGTCCCGGTCGCGTCCGCGCCGGTGATGTCCGACCCGTTCATGCCTGTGCCTCCTCGTCGCTGCTCCCGCGACCGATGCCCAGCTCCCGGGCGTGGTCGCCCAGCAGCTCGCGGAGCTGTCGGCGGCCTCGGTGCAGTCGGGACATGACGGTCCCGATCGGTGTCTCCATGATCTCGGCGATCTCCTTGTAGGCGAACCCCTCGACGTCGGCGAGGTAGACCGCCATGCGGTAGTCCTCGCGCAGGGAGGCCAGGGCCTCCTTGACGGCGGAGTCCGGGAGCTTGTCCATCGCCTCGGCCTCGGCCGAGCGCAGGCCGGTGCTCGTGTGGGACTCGACCTGGGCGAGCTGCCAGTCGCTGATGTCCTCGCTCCACGACTCCTGGGGCCTGCGCTGCTTGGCGCGATAGCTCGAGATGTACGTGTTGGTCATGATGCGGTACAGCCAGGCGCGCAGGTTGGTGCCCGGCGTGAACCGGTCGCGTGCCCGGAACGCCTTGAGGAAGGTCTCCTGGACCAGGTCCTCGGCGTCCTGGGGATTGCGCGTCATGCGCAGCGCACCGCCGTAGAGCGCGTCGAGGTGGCCCAGCGCCTCGGCCTCGAAGTCGAAGCCGTCCGCGGCGTGCGGGGCCGTCGCGGGCGCACCGTCGGGCGGGGCCTGCGGCTGCTCGCGAGGGGTCGTGTCCGGTGTCGTCATCGGCGCCGAGAATACGCCACGCGCCCGGTCTGTCCGTGAGCGGGGGCGCGAGGACTCCCTCGTGATCGTCGCGGTCATGCGTCTCCTCCTGCCGGGTCCCGGGGCGTGCATCCGTGTGCAACGCCGGAGATGACGCCCCTGTTCCCCGCACGCCGCACCTCCGCCGGAGCCCGGCGCGCCCTCCCCCGGCGGTCCGCGCGCGATAGCCTGTGACCAGACCGGATGCCCCGCCGCCGGGAGGGATCCCCCGCCCTGTCGGTGATGCACCCCACCACACCCCTGATCGTGAGGACACCATGTCGCTGATCCGCAGCATCGCCCGCCCCCTGCTCGCCGCGCCCTTCGTCCTCGAGGGTGTGCGCACGGCCCTGCATCCCGAGCGCGAGATCGACGTGGCCCCGGCCGCCTTCGGCCAGGTGGACAAGGCGCTCTCGCGCAGCGCCGCCCCCTCCTTCGTCGACGCGCGCGCGATCGTCCGCGGCGCCGGCATCGTCGCCGCGGGTGCGGGCCTGCTGTACGCGACCAACCGCGCCCCCCGTGCCGCCGCCGTGCTGCTGCTGGCGACGACCTCCGTGGGGCTGGCCAACCGCAAGAAGATCTGGCAGCTCCGCGGCGAGGAGCGCGTCCAGGAGCTGCAGTCGATCCTCACCGACGCGGGCCTGCTGGGCGGGGTGCTGCTGGCCGTCGCCGACACCGACGGCAGCCCCTCGCTGCGCTACCGGGTCGACAAGCTCGTGCAGCGGGGCCAGCGGTCCGCGGCGCGCACGCAGAAGCAGCTCGAGAAGTCCGCCTCGTCGCTCAAGGACTCGGCGTCCAAGAAGGCCGACGAGGTCGCGCGCGCGGTCCACCTCGACCGCGCCTGACCCGCCGTGCCCGAGCTGAGCTGGGCCGCCCCGCGCGCCGACGCGCCGGTGGACGCCTTCGTCCGCGTCCCAGGATCCAAGTCGCTCACGGCCCGCTGGCTGGTGCTGGCCGCCCTCGCGTCCTCCCGCAGCGTCCTGCGAGCTCCTCTGAGCTCGCGGGACACGCGCATCATGCGCGACGCGCTCGAGCGTCTCGACGTGCGGTTCCAGGAATCGCATGGATCCCTCCAGGTCGAGCCCGGTCCGTGGGGCACGGGCTCCCGCCGGGACGTCGAGGTCCACACGGGTCTCGCGGGCACCGTCATGCGGTTCGTGCCCGTGATCGCCCCGCTGCACGACGGCGACGTCCGCTTCACCGGGGATGCGTCCGCGCTGCGCCGGCCGATGGGACCCGTGATCGCCGCCCTGCGCGCGCTCGGGGTGGAGGTCACCGAGCACGGCGAGCCCGACCGCCTGCCCCTCACCGTGCACGGCCGGGGGCACCTGCCGGGCGGGGTCGTCGAGATCGACGCCTCGGCGTCCAGCCAGTTCGTCTCGAACCTGCTGCTCGTCGCGGCACGGGCCTCCGAGCCCCTCACGGTGCGCCACGTGGGCTCCACGTTGCCGTCCCTGCCCCACATCGAGATGACCCTCGCCGTCCTCGAGCAGGCCGGGGTCGCGGCCACCCATGAGGTCGCCGGGGACGGCACCCACACCTGGACCGTGACGCCCGGCCCCATCGAGCTCGGCGAGGTGCTCGTCGAGCCCGACCTGTCCAACGCCGGCCCGTTCCTCGCGGCCGCGCTCGTGACGGGCGGGACCGTGAGCATCGCCGACTGGCCCGAGCACACCACCCAGCCGGGCGACGCCTATCGCGAGCTGCTCACGCGGATGGGCGGGACCGTCGAGCGCGAGGGCACGGACCTGGCCGTCACGGGCACCGGGGCCATCGCGGGCATCGACGTGGACCTCTCGGCCGTCGGTGAGCTGACCCCCACGATCGCCGCGCTCGCGACCCTCGCCGAGGGGCCCAGCCACCTGCGCGGCATCGGTCATCTGCGCGGCCACGAGACCGACCGCATCCATGCCCTGGCCACCGAGCTCGCCAAGGTCGGCGCCCGCACCGTCGAGCACGAGGACTCCCTCGAGATCCATCCCGGGCCGCTGACGGGCTGCACCTTCGCGACCTACGAGGACCACCGCATGGCGACGGCGGGCGCGATCATCGGCCTGCGCGTGCCCGGGATCCGCGTGGTCGACGTCGAGACGACCCGCAAGACCCTTCCCGATTTCGTCGGGATGTGGCTGTCGACGCTGCACACGGACTCCCCGGCGGCCTCACGGTGGTGACCCGCCGCGGCCGCGACCTCGACGAGTCGGACATCCGCGTCCGCCCCAACCGACGCGGCTCGCGACCACGCACCAAGGACCGTCCCGCCCATCGCGACGCGGTCCCGGCCCGCGTGGTCGCCGTGGACCGCGGGCGCTGGCGCACGGTCGTCGACGCCGGCGGAGACGACGAGCACGAGGTCACGGCGATGCGAGCCCGCGAGCTGGGACGCTCCCCCGTGGTGCCCGGGGACATGGTCGCCCTGGCCGGGGACACGAGCGGACGGGAGGGGACCCTGGCCCGGATCGTGCGGATCCAGGACCGCACCTCGTTCCTGCGCCGCAGCGCCGACGACGACGACCCGACGGAGCGCCCCCTCGTGGCCAATGCCGACCTGGTCGTCGTGGTGACGGCGCTGGCCGACCCCGAACCCCGCGCGGGCATGGTCGACCGCTGCCTGGTGGCCTCGTACGTCGCCGGCATCGACGCGCTGCTGGCCCTGACGAAGGCGGACCTCCGCGACCCCGCCGCGTTCCTCCGCGACTACGCGCCGCTGGGCGTCGACCACGTCGTCACGCACGTCGCGCCCGATGGGACGATCGTCGGCCTCGACGCGCTGCGTGAGCGCCTGACGGGCCGGATCAGCGTTCTCGTGGGGCACAGCGGCGTGGGCAAGTCCACCCTGCTCAACGCCCTGGTCCCCGGGGCCGGTCGCGCCACCGGAGCCGTCAACGACGTGACCGGCCGGGGCCGGCACACCTCGAGCTCCGCGCTCGCGCTGCGGCTGCCGGACCGCAGCGGGTGGCTGATCGACACCCCCGGCGTGCGGTCCTTCGGGCTCGGGCACGTGGATCCCGACGAGCTCCTCGACGCCTTCGAGGACCTCGCGCCGCTGGCCGAGGAGTGCCCCCGCGGCTGCACGCACCTGGCCGATGCCCCGGACTGCGCCCTCGACGCGGCGGTCGCCGAGGGACGGGCGGGCACCGCCGGTCCCTCCCGCCTGCTCTCGTACCGGCGTCTGGCCGAGGCGCTGCGGCGCAACGACCCCTGGGACGTGTGATCGCACGGCTCGCCCGCGCTCCGTGGGCGGATCACCTGGTGCCGTCGCCGTGGCCCGTACAGTGAGACCCATGTCCGCCCGATACGCCGATGATCTCCGGCTCGCCCACGTCCTCGCCGATGCGGTGGACCAGCTCACCACCTCCCGCTTCAAGGCCCAGGACCTCAAGGTCGAGCAGAAGCCGGACCTCACCGAGGTCACCGACGCGGACCGCGCCGCCGAGCAGCTGATCCGCTCCCAGCTCGCCCGGGCCCGCTCCCGCGACCAGGTGATCGGCGAGGAGTTCGGCACCACGGGGCACTCCTCGCGGCAGTGGATCATCGATCCGATCGACGGGACCGCGAACTACGTGCGCGGCGTGCCCGTGTGGGCCACGCTCATCGGCCTCGTCGAGGACGGCGAGGTGGTGGTGGGGCTGGTCTCGGCGCCCGCGCTGTCGCGACGCTGGTGGGCGGGATCCGGCACGGGGGCCTGGACCGGCACCCGGCTGTCCTCGGCCACGCAGCTGCACGTCTCGGAGGTCTCCGAGATCGAGCACGCCTCGCTGTCCTACTCCTCGCTGCACGGCTGGGCCGAGACCGACCGTCTCCCCCAGATGCTCAACTACATGCAGCGGTTCTGGCGCACGCGCGCCTACGGCGACTTCTGGTCGTACATGCTGCTGGCCGAGGGCGCCGTGGACGTCGCCTGCGAGCCCGAGCTGAACCTGCACGACATGGCCGCGCTGGTCCCGATCGTCACCGAGGCGGGCGGGCGCTTCACCTCGCTCGACGGCGAGGACGGCCCTTTCGGCCCGGATGCGATCGCGACCAACGGGCTCCTCCACGAGGAGTCCCTCGCGGCCCTGGCACGCCGCCGCGACTGACGGCCCGCGCCGATAGACTCGCCCCGACAGCGGGCCGGGCCGGATCGGCCTGCCCGCACCCCGCCCCCGAGACCCCTCGTCGAAAGGTCCCGCTCCATGACCGTCCAGCGCGTCGCACTCCTCACCGCCGGTGGCTACGCCCCGTGCCTGTCCTCCGCCGTCGGCGGTCTCATCGAGCGCTACACCGCGCTCGTGCCGGACGTCGAGATCATCGCCTACCGCCACGGCTACTGGGGGCTGCTGTCCGGAGAGAAGATCGTCATCGACGACGCCGTCCGCGCCAAGGCGGCCCTGCTGCACGAGTTCGGCGGCTCGCCGATCGGCAACTCGCGCGTCAAGCTCACCAACACCGCGGACCTCGTCAAGCGCGGGCTCATCGCCGAGGGCGAGAACGCGCTCGAGGTCGCCGCGAACAAGCTCAAGGCCGACGGCGTCGACGTCCTGCACACCATCGGCGGCGACGACACCAACACCACCGCCGCGGACCTCGCGAAGTACCTCCACGACAACGGCCACGACCTGCAGGTGGTGGGTCTGCCCAAGACGATCGACAACGACATCGTGCCGATCCGCCAGTCCCTCGGCGCGGACACCGCCGCCGAGCAGACCAGCCTCTTCGCGCAGAACATCATCGCCGAGCACGGCTCGAACCCGCGCATGCTGATCGTCCACGAGATCATGGGCCGCGCCTGCGGGTACCTCACCGCCCAGGCCGCCGAGTACTACCAGCAGTGGCACGCCGCCCAGGAGTGGCTGCCCGAGATCGGCCTGACCCCCGGACGCTGGGACGTGCACGCCGTGTTCCTCCCCGAGCTCGCCCTGGACATCGACGGCGAGGCCGAGCGCCTGCGCGCCGTCATGGACGCCAACGGCTGCGTGAACATCTTCCTGTCCGAGGGCGCCGGGATCCCCGAGATCGTCGCGGAGATGCAGGCGCGCGGCGAGGAGCCGGAGAAGGATCCGTTCGGCCACGTCAAGCTCGACACCATCAACCCCGGGCAGTGGTTCGCCCAGCAGTTCGCCGAGCGGCTCGGGGCCGAGAAGGTCATGGTCCAGAAGTCCGGGTACTTCGCCCGCTCGGCGCGTGCCAACCAGAAGGACCTGCGCCTCATCCAGTCGATGACCGACCTCGCGGTGCAGGTCGCCCTCGAGGGCGGCAGCGGCGTGATCGGCCAGGACGAGGAGCGCGGCGACGTGCTGCGCGCCATCGAGTTCGAGCGGATCGCCGGCCACAAGGCCTTCGACATCGACCAGCCGTGGTTCCGCGACGTCATGGCCCGGATCGGGCAGGACGTCGTCCCCGCCGCTGCCCACTGATCCCGACGACGGCCGCGGACCGATGAGCTGGCGTCGCGCCCTGCGCGCCGCTGCGCTCCGCGGCCCCGTCGCGCGCGCCCCACGGGACGCCGAGCCCGCCATCGGCCCGCACGGGCATGGGCTGCGTGCCGACGATGGTCCGCTCCTGGGGGCCGCGCGGCCACGCCAGGGGCGGTACGGCGACTGCTGGGTGCTCGCGGCGATGCTCGCCGTGCACGAGGCCGCCCCGGAGCGGATCGCGGCGATGATCGACGTGTCGGGCACCGAGGCGATCGTGGTCCTGCGCGGCGGCGCTCGCGTCATCCGCACGGACCGCCGCCTGCCCGTGGACGCCGCGGGACGCTGGGTGGGAGCAACCGCCGTCGGCGGGGGTCCCGGATGGCCAGGACTGCTCGAGAAGGCGGCGGCGATCGAGGTGGCGGGCTCCTACCGCTGGCTGCAGCGCGGGATCGGCCGGTTCGGCCTGGAGCTGCTGACCGGTGACCGGGCGCACACCCATGTGCGCCTGCCCGCCGCAGATCGCCTCGACGGCTGGATCCGCGAGGGTCACGCGGTGCTCGCCTCGACGCATCCGCTCTCGCACCGGATCCGCACCGCGGCCGGCCCCCTCCCCCGCAACCACGTGTTCGCGCTGGTCGGAGCGGACCCGAGCACCCAGCAGGTGCACCTGCGCAACCCCTGGCGCCCGGACGAGCTGCTCACGCTGGATCGACGCACGCTGCGGCGCGGCATCCTCTCGATCGACGTCACCGCACGTCCCGTCCGGACGGGCACGGCGCGACCGGACGGTCGGTGACCCGGCTCCGCTGGCCCGGACCTGCGACCATCGAGGACCCATCCCGACCCCGTGAGGACGCATGACCGACCACCACCTGGGCGTCCGCCTGCTGCTGCTGGCCGACCCCGGCCTGCCCACCCGACGCGCCGAACGCATCCAGGCCCGACTCGAGCGCACCCTCGACGAGCAGTTCAGCCAGCCCGTCGCGCTCGAGGTGCGCACGGAGACCCTGCGCCTGGGGTCCAGCGACGCGCTGGATCTGCGGGACGCCGACCGGCTCGCGCGCGCCGACCCCCGCCCGGACGCGGTCCTGCTGATCACCGAGATCCCGCGCCTGACGGACCGCCGTCCGATGGTCGCCGAACTCCTCGTGGACCGCAACGTCGGGATCATCTCCTGCCCGACGCTGGGCGCGGCCCGGGGCGACGCTCGACTGCACGATGCCGTGCTGGCCTGCACGATCCGCATGAAGCCCCAGGTCGCGGAGGCGGACGCCGATCCCACAGCGCCGCGCGGCCTGCACTGGAGCAGGATCGGCCAGGACGACGACCACCTGGCGCTGCTGGGCCGCGCGGCGTCGGGCGGCTTGCGCACCATCATCGGCATGGTGGCCTCCAACGCCCCGCTGCGCACCGCCCCGCAGCTCTCCGGCGCCCTCGCCGCGGCGGCCGCGACCGGCGCCTTCGGCATCTTCTACAGCTCGATCTGGGCGATGTCCCTCTACCTGCCCACGACGCGACTGCTGGGGATCGGTGCCCTCGCGATCGCAGCCATGGTGGCGTGGCTGATCGTCGGCAATCGCCTGTGGGACGGGCGCGGGACGGCACCCCTGGCGCGCCTGGTGCTGCTGTACAACCTCTCGACCGTGCTCACCATCGCCCTGTGCGTGGCAGGTCTCTACGTGGCGCTCGTGGTGCTGATCCTGCTGGGCGGACTGGTGGTCATCGCCCCGGAGTACATGGCCGAGATCATCGGCCAGGAGCCGACCTTCTCGAACTACCTCGACATCGCCTGGCTCAGCGCCGCGATGGGCGTGGTGGCCGGGGCGCTGGGATCCTCCTTCGATCAACGCACCGACCTGCGGTCGATGACGCACGGACAGCGTGAGCGCAGCCGACACCTCGATCCCGAGGAGGAGTCCGACGCCCCCGCGCGCTGATCCGTCGGGCGCCAGGGATCCCGGATCCCGCGGGAGACCGCACCGCAATGTACGGCGGCTCCCGCTCGCGCGCACCTCGAGGCTCCTCGCGGATCAGGATCCCAGCGAGCGCCCCGGGGGGGGCTCGGATCAGGCGCTGCGTGGCGACCCTCGGGATCTCTCGGGTCAGGTGCCGCCTACCGGCCCTCGGTCTGCGCGGCGGCGGCGATCCAGGCATCGGCCAGCAGGCGGTGGCCGGCGATCGTCGGATGCACGCCGTCGGCGGCGAGGGTGGTCGGAGTGTGCCCCAGGTCGAGGGCCTCGCGCAGGACGAGCTCGGCGTCGACGAGGCCGGTGTCGAACTCCTGGGCGAGGCGACGGATCGTGCGGACCTTGGCGTCGAGGTCCTCGTGCAGGGAGGCCATCTGCTCGTCGACATCGGTCACGAAGGGCACCACGAGGAGCACGGGAACCCCCGGGCGCGTGGCCGAGAGCTGGTCGAGCATGTAGCGGTAGTCGCGCTCGAAGTCCTCGTCCGCGGTCGCGCGGCCCTGCTCGTCGCGGTGCCAGGAGTCGTTGACGCCGCCGTAGATGGTCACCACGTCGGGGTCGAGGTCCAGGACGTCACGGTCGAAGCGGGCCGCGAGGTCGTGCACCCGGTCCCCGCCGATGCCGCGGTTGATGACCCGGGACGCCGGCTCGTGCGCCGCCAGGTGCTCGGCGATGAGGCGGACGTACCCGTAGCCCAGCTCGGCCGGGTCCTCCCGGCGGCCGCAGTCGGTGATCGAATCGCCCAGGAACAGGTACGTGCGCGCCGCCGGCGCCGACGAGTGGTGGCTCATCGCATCATCCTCGCACGTGGGCCCGACGACGCAGCACCGAGCGGGCGACGTCCGGGGCCACCGCGATGATCCGGTGGCAGCTCTCGAGGTGCCAGAAGCGCATCCGCGCATTGAGGTTGCCGCCCAGGAGCGGGCCCGTCACGAAGATCCCCGGCGCCGCCTGGAACGTCTCGTCGACGGCGATCCCCGTGTCCGAGGGTGTCGCACGCACCACGCCGTCGTCCAGGATCTCCCGCAGGAAGCGATCGTCCGTCGTCGACAGCCCCTCGAAGCCGGCGCAGTTGACGACGGCCGCGAAGGCGCCCGGCAGCTCCCGCTCGCGCCCGTCCTCGTCGACGGTGACGGTCCATCCCCGCTCCCCGTCGCGGGCCCGGAGGTACGTGGCCCGCTCGACGGTGATGCGTCCCTCGGCCAGGAGCGTCGAGGCCACCCGCTGGTAGTCGCCGCCGGTGGGCCGGTAGAAGCGGTAGACGAGGTTGCCCCAACGGTCCACGAACGCCTGCTGCTCGGTCCACGGCAGGCGGTCGAGGACCTCGCCGGTGCGGCGCTTGAGCTCCTCGACCGTGTCCTGCTCGGAGAACCCGTGCGCGATCGCGTCACGCACGTCCTGCTCGATCGCGGCGTGGACGCCGGCGGCGGTGAGATCGGCGTCCGCGGTGCTTCCGGTGTAGGCGACCATGTGCACCGAGCGGTACTCGTCGGCGCGGACGGGTCGCACCGTCCAGGCATCGGGGGTGCCCCGCGGGGCGAGCACCACGACCCGTCGGTCCCAGGCACGGGTCATCCCGGCGCGGTGCACGGCGTGGAGCAGCTCGAGGGCATCGGCGTTGGCCCCGACGAGCAGCACGTCCCCGCTCGCGGAGGCGCCGACCGCTCTGCCGAGATGCTCGCGCAGATCCTCCAGCAGCGCGTCGATGCTCGTCGCGTGGGTGTCCGCGACGTAGCAGCCCACGGCGTCCTCGCGCAGCTCATGGGCCAGGGCCCGCTTGGGAGGGCTGCCGATGGCCAGCACGACCGACTCGGCCGCCAGCACGGTCGGGCCCACGGCGTCGGGACGCACGACCTCGACGGTCCACCCGTCCTCTCGGGACCGGAGCACCCGCGCCTGCCCGGTGAGGACCTCCACCTCGGCCCCGGGCGTCGCCGCGATCTCCTGGGCGACCCGTGCCCGCAGGTAGTGGCCGAACAGCCTGCGGGGGACGAACAGATCGAGCCATCGTCCCTCGCGGATGCCGGCCGCGTGATCGGCCACCCAGGAGGCGGAGATGCCAAGCCGGGGATCCGCGCGCAGGACCTCCTCGCGATGCTCCTCGAGCCAGGCCTCGAAGCCCGACAGCCACGGCTCGTCGAGGAACTCCCGCAACGGGGTCACGATGAGCGAGGAGGATCCGGATCGCTCTCCGTAGGGAAGGCCGGCGAACACGTCCTGGCTGCGCTCGACCACGACGATCCGGAGCGTCTCCTCGCCGCCGGTGTCGCGATGGGTCGCCAGCAGCTCCAGGAGCGTCGAGGATCCCGCGATCCCCCCGCCGATGATCGCGACGTCGACGGGGGTGGTGGGAGAGGAGAGCATGCGGGACCTGTCGGCGACGGGAGCGGTGGACGGCCCGCCGGTTCGGACGCCGGGAATCCGGGGCGAACCGGGCACGGAGAGCCGCTGGGATCGTACGTCACGCGCGATCCCGCCGTGGGCATGTCGGCGGGACCGCGCGGTCCGCAGGGCCTGTCAGCCCTTGACGCAGAGCAGCGTGTGCAGGCGCGCCACCACCTCGACGAGATCGGCCTGGGCCTCGATCACCGACTCGATCGGCTTGTAGGCCCCGGGGATCTCGTCGACGATGCCGGCGTCCTTGCGGCATTCGATGCCTGCGGTCTGCTCGGCGAGGTCCTCCACGGTGTACGTCGCCTTGGCGCGGGAGCGCGACATCCGACGCCCGGCCCCGTGGGACGCGGAGTTCAGCGATGCCTCGTTGCCCCGGCCGCGCACCACGAAGGATCCCGTGCCCATCGAGCCCGGGATCAGCGCGAGATCCCCGGCACCGGCCCGGATCGCGCCCTTGCGGGTCACGATCAGGTCGACGCCGTCGTAGCGCTCGTGGGCCACGTAGTTGTGGTGGCAGTTGATCGTCTCGCCATAGGTCGCCTCGGGGAACTGCGCGGAGACCACCTTCCGGACGAGAGCCATCATGAGGGCGCGGTTGAGCGCGGCGTACTCCTGAGCCCAGTGCAGGTCGTGCAGGTAGCCGCTCATCTGCTCGGTGTCGGCGAGGAACACCGCGAGGTCGCGGTCGGGCAGCCCCAGGTTGTGCTCCAGACCCCGGGCGACGGAGATGTGCCGCTCGGCCAGCTCCTTGCCGATGTTGCGCGACCCGGAGTGCAGGGTGAGCCAGAGGGCTCCCTCGTCGTCCGCGCACAGCTCGATGAAGTGGTTGCCGCCGCCGAGCGTGCCGCACTGCGCCCACGCACGGTCGTGGCGGTCGGCGATCCTGTGCGCACGGAGATCGCCGAAGCGGGCCATCAGGCCGGCGCGCCGCGTGAGGATCGCACGGTCGGCCCAGGCGACGTCGCGCGTGCCCACGGACTCCGCGTGGGACGTGAAGCCGACCGGGACCGCCGCCTCGATGCCGCTGCGCAGCGCCGAGAGCGAATCGGGGAGGTCGTCCCGCGTGAGGGACGTCCGCACCGCGACCACGCCGCAGCCGATGTCGACCCCGACGGCCGCCGGGGACACGGCGTCCCGCATCGCGATCACGGAGCCGACCGTGGCGCCCTTGCCCAGATGCACGTCGGGCATGACGCGCAGGGCGTGGGTCCACGGGAGCCGGGAGATGGCGCGCAGCTGATCGAGCGCGGCGGGCTCGATCTCGTGCGGGTGCGCCCACAGGAGGGTGTCGGCGGCGGCTCCGGGGAGGGTCGTGGGCAGGGCGGTCATGGTGCGGGGTCCGATCGGGGATGGTCGTCCGTGGTCGACGGCGGCTGCCGTCGACCGAGGACAGAGGACCATCGGGGGCGCAGGGGGCGCAACGGGATTTCCCGCCGGGGCCGATCCGCGAGGCGCGCGGGATGGGAATGCAGAAGGTCCCCGTCCGGCGAACCGGACGGGGACCTTCATCTCGTAGCGGGGGCAGGATTTGAACCTACGACCTCCGGGTTATGAGCCCGGCGAGCTACCGAACTGCTCCACCCCGCGGCGACTCGATAAGACTACGCCGAGGCCGGGAGCGATGTCCACTCGGGGCGGGGTGCCCTGTGTCACGCCGGCTCAGCCGCCGCCTCCGTCGCTCGGCGAGGATCCGCCGAGCTCCTCGTTGGCCGCGAGCGCACGTCGCAGTGCGTCCTGGAGACGGGCCTGCGCCTCGCCGTACGCCGTCCAGTCACCCGCGTTCAGGGCCTCCTGGGCATCCGTCTCCGCCTGCTGCATGTCGGCGAGCGCCTGGTCGAGGCGTGTCTGGGCGTCGCCCGTGGCGGCCGGCTGCCCCGAGGTGTCCGTCCCGGCGCCCTCGGCCGTCCCGGCCTCGCCCTCGGCCTGGATCCCGGCGTCGCCGGCATTGGCCCCGGAGTCGCCGCCGAACACCTGGTCGAGGGCCTCGTCGAGGGTGGGCGCGAAACCGATCTTGTCGCCGAAGGAGACCAGGACCATCTGCAGGAGCGGGTACTGGGCGCCACCGCCGGCAGCGGAGGACTGCAGGTAGACGGGCTGGACGTACAGCAGGCCGCCGCCCATCGGGAGCGTGAGCAGGTTGCCGTTGATGACCTCGGAGTTGCCGGACTTCAGCAGGTTCAGCGCTCGCGAGACGTTGGAGTCGGAGTTGAACGTGGCCTGCACCTGTCCGGGCCCGTTGACCGGGTTGGACGCCGGGAGGTTCAGCAGCTTGAGCTGACCGTAGCTCTTGGCAGGGTTGCCCGCCTGGTCACCGGTCTCGGAGTCCACCGCGAGGAACCCGGACAGGACGTCCTGCCCGTCGGCCGGGGTGTAGCTCGAGGACAGCGAGAAGCGTGGCGAGTCCTGGCCGGGCATCTGCATCGACAGGTAGTACGGCGGCTGCTTCTTGCGCGTGGGCTCGGCACCGGCGCCGTTCTCGGTGGGTGCCCGGGTCGGATCGACAGGGATCTGCCAGAAGTCCTGCTGACCGAAGAACTCGTCGGGATTGGTCACGTGGTACTTCGCGAGCAGGGTGCGCTGGGACTTGAAGAGGTCCTCGGGGTAGCGCAGGTGCGACATCAGGTCGCCGCTGATCTCCGGGGTGTCCTGGATGGATCCCGGGAAGGCCTGCTGCCACGCCTTGAGGATCGGGTCGTCGGTGTCCCACGCGTACAACTTGACCGAGCCGTCGTACGCGTCGACCGTGGCCTTGACCCCGTTGCGCAGGTAGTTCGTGTCCCGGACGCGGGACCCGGCGCTGTCGCCCGGATTCGTCTGGGAGTCCTCGACCGCCGCATCGAGATCGACGCTCTGGGCGTAGGGGTAGCGATCGGTCGAGGTGTAGCCGTCCACGACCCAGACGAGGCGTCCGTCCACGACCGCGGGGTACATGCCCGAGTCCAGGGAGAGGAAGGGCGCGACGGCGTTCACGCGCTGACGGGGGTCCCGGTCGTAGAGGATCTGCGACTTGTCGTTGACGTAGTCCGAGATCACGATGTTGGGAT
The DNA here is from genome assembly GCF_052378625.1 of Brachybacterium sp. AOP25-B2-12. NCBI lineage: Bacteria > Bacillati > Actinomycetota > Actinomycetes > Micrococcales > Dermabacteraceae > Brachybacterium > Brachybacterium sp. AOP25-B2-12. The sequence goes on from NZ_JBQSXW010000001.1 coordinate 367,496, forward strand.
CGCGGAACTTCACGGCGTACAGGAACCGCATGATCGGGTTCCCGATCGAGGGTCCTCCGTCGCCGGAGAACGTGTTGGTGCGCTGGGTGCCCTCGGAGTTCTCGTCGGTGCCCGACTGGTAGTCGAACTCCTCGGGGGTGGCACCTTCAGGAGCACCCACGATGGAGTAGTCCGGGGAGGTGCGACCGAAGTACACGCGCTCCTCGAACGTCCCGAGCGCCCCCTGTCCGGGGACACCGGACTCGATGAAGGCCGGCTCGCCGTCGGCGTTGCGACGGTTGCCGTACGCGGCGGCGACGCCGAATCCGTGGGTGTAGGTGATGTGCTGGTTGACCCAGCTCTGGTTGTTCAGGTCCAGCTTGGAGGGGCTCAGCTCGCGCACGCCGATCACGGTGTCCTGGAGGGTCCCGTCGATCGTGTAGCGATCCACCGACAGGATGTCGTCGAAGCCCCAGTAGCGACGGTTGGCCTCGCGCTGCCCGAAGGTGGGCGAGACGATCGCGGGATCCAGCAGGCGGATCTGGGCCGTGGCGTCCGCATCGGCACGCAGGGTGCCGGGGGTCGCGTCCGTCTGTGCCGCGTAGTCGATGACCTCGACGTCGTCGAGCCCGAAGGCGGTGCGCGTCGCGTCGATGTTGCGCTCGATGTAGGGGCGCTCGAGGGCGCGCGCGTTGGGCTCGACCCGGAACTGCTCGATGAGCGCGGGATACGCGAAGCCGACGGCCAGGGTCGACAGCAGCATGAGGCCGGCGCCGATGGCCGGGATCCGCCAATCGCCGCGGACGATCCACAGCACGAACATCGCGGCGACGATCACGGCGGCGATGGCCAGGATCGTCTTGGCGGGCAGGATCGCGTGGACGTCGGTGTACGACGCCCCTTCGAAACGGTCGTGGACGCTGGTCAGGAGGCCGTAGCGCTCGACCCAGTGCGACAGACCCAGGATCACGAGATAGACGACGGCGAGGATCCCGAGGTGGCGTCGTGCGGACCGGGTGACGTCCAGCCCCTTCTCCTGGCGCCAGGCGACACCGCCGTACACGAAGTGGCCGATCAGACCTCCGACGAGGGCGATCAGCGCCGCATACCGGGCCAGGGACAGCATCAGCTCGACGACGGGGAGCGTGAACACGAAGAAGCCCACGTCGAAGCCGAACTGGGGGTCGACGGCGCCGAAGTCCTGGGCGTTTAGGAACAGCAGCACGTTCTCCCACGACCGCGACGCCGCGAGCCCCGCGAAGGACCCGATGACGATGGGCGCGAGGATCGTGATCCCCCGGCGCAGCGGCTCGACGGCCGTGCGGAACTGCTCGAGCGCCTCGTCCTCCCGGGTGACGGGCGCGAACACGGGCCGACGCGCGTGCGCGAATCGCAGGCTGAGGAACAGCGGGATCGCGAACAGGAGCGCACCGGCGACGAACAGGATCCCCTGGACGATCCAGCGGGTGCGCAGCACCTGGGCGAATCCCAGCTGGTCGAACCAGGCGTAGCGCGTGACGACCTCGGAGGCCACGACCACGAGGATCATGAGCACGACGAGGGCCACGACGGTGATGCCGAGCGGAGAGATGCGGCCTCGGCGCTGCCGACCGGAGGGCCCGCGCCGGGGTGCGGCGGGGCGGCCAGCGCTGCCGAACGGGGTGGAGAAGCTCACGGGAGTCCTTCCGCAGCCAGAAAGGGCATCCGGACGGTGCTCCGAGTGGGTCCTCGGCCGTCCCGGGGGGCCGTCGATGGCCGAGCGGTCCGGGGTACAGTGGATGCCGCCGCGGGCCGCGGTGGCACCCACCATTCTGACAGGAAACCGTGATGCCCGAGAACTCAGGGACCGCTCCGGGCCCCACGCTCGATGCACCGGCCGCGGCGCTGGCCGCCGCGGTGCTCGACGTGGTCCGCCATCTCGACGGCGATCCCCTGCACAGCGCACGGTTCTTCGCCCTCGTGCAGTCCGGCGCCCTGCTCGAGCAGCAGCCGTCCTTCGCCCTGCTGCTGGACGATGCGACGCTCGCGTCCGCACGCGCCGACACGCTCCACCTGACTCCGGTCGAGCTCGACGACGTCCCCGAGGACGCCGATCCCGGCGCGGGCCTGGCGGAGATCGCCTGGCCCGACGTCGCGACGGGCGGCGCCATCGCCGTCGAGCTGACCGCCGTCACCTGGGCCGAGGAGTCCGCCCAGGCCGTCGCAGACCGCCTGGGCTCCGGAGCGCCACGTGCCGTCGTCGCAGCGATGGCCGACGGCCGCACCTGGTGCGCCGTCCGTGGCGCGGGACGCACCGACCTGGTGCTGGGCCCCCGCGTGGTGCCCGAGCTGGTCGACGCCCTCGCGGCGAGCGTGGGCGCCGCGCCCACTCCCGAGGCCTGAACCCGGCACACACGCCAGGTCCAGGTACGGGGCGCCGGCCGTCGCGCCGGGGTCCCGAGGGTCGTCAGAACGGGCTGTCACCCGCGAGCGCAGGTTCACGCCGGGAGGCATCCGCTCCCTCGGCGTCCGGGGCCTCGTCCTCCGTGCCGTCCTCCCCGAGGATCTCGCCGGTGCGCTCGTCGACCAGCGGCGTGGCCGTCCGACGCGAGGACCGGGCGAAGGTGTCCGTCCCGAAGGTGAGGTCGTGGCCGATCGACTCGGCCTGGACGGTCATGGAGAAGCCCGAGACGCCGTCCTTGACCCATTCCGCGCTGCCGAGCCGGCCGGAGACGATCAGGGGATCGCCCTTGCGCACCGAGTCGATGACGTTGCGTGCCAACGCACGCCGCGCGTAGACGGTGAAGAACTCCGTCTTGCGGTCGGTGAAGTCGTTGCGGTCCTGGTCGAAGTACCTCGAGGTCGAGGCCAGGCGGATGACGGCGGTGACGGTGCCGTCGTCGTAGCGGTGCTCGGTGACGTCCTTGGCGACGTTGCCGGTGATGGTGGTCCTGAGATCGCGCATGATCGGTGCCTTCCCGTGGGGATGCCCGCCCACGGGCAGATCCCGCAGGAGGCTCCGACCCCGACGGGCCGGATACCGCACAGCCTGACGTCCTCGGCCCGCCGCGGGGAGGCGGGACGGAGCTCGGGGGACGGTCACGGCGTGGGGAGGGAACGTGTGCCCGGACGCGCGAACGGCCGGCCCCGAAGGGCCGGCCGTTCGCCGATGCGTGCGGTCCCCCGCGTCGCCCGCGCCTCAGCGCGAGGGACGGGATAAGGCCCGCGGGAGGGTCACAGGCCCGGGGTGATCAGTCCCTGGGTCTGGGTGCGGGCGCGCTCGAAGCGGGCCGCGACGTCCTTCCAGTTCACGACGTTCCAGATCGCCTTGACGTAGTCCGCCTTGACGTTCTGGTAGTCGAGGTAGAAGGCGTGCTCCCACATGTCGAGCTGGAACAGCGGGATCGTCGAGACCGGGATGCCGTTCTGCTGGTCGTAGAACTGCTCGATGACGACGTTCTTGCCCAGCGGATCGTAGGCGAGGATCGCCCAGCCGGAGCCCTGGATGCCGAGCGCCGCAGCGGTGAACTGCGCGCGGAAGGCGTCGAAGGAGCCGAAGAACTCGTCGATCGCGGCGGCCAGCTCGCCCTCGGGCTTGTCGCCGCCCTCGGGCGAGAGGACCTGCCAGAAGATCGAGTGGTTCACGTGACCACCCAGGTTGAAGGCGAGGTCCTTCGAGAGCTGGTTGATGTTCCCGAACTCCCCGGTCTCGCGGGCCGCGGCGAGCTTCTCGAGAGCCGTGTTGGCACCCTTGACGTAGGTCGCGTGGTGCTTGTCGTGATGGAGCTCCATGATCTTGCCCGAGATCGCAGGCTCGAGAGCGCTGTAGTCGTAGGGGAGATCGGGGAGTGTGTACTCGGTGAACCCGGCCATGTCATCCATCCTTTGCGTTGACGTCTTCGGGACCCCGGATCAGGGCATCCCGACCACTGACCATCGTGCCACGTCGCCGTGGTGAGTGTCCTGGGCCGTGTGATCTTCGAGTCCTCGCGTGAACGCCGACGCCCCGCCGCCGGAACAGCAGGCCGTTCTTCGACACGCCCGCACCACGCTGTCCAGCTCGTTCGTCGGCGGCCTGGCAGACAATGGGCTCCATGGACGACGAGGGACCCACCCAGGAACTCCCTGCACAGGAGAGTCCGGCTCAGGAGACACCGTCCGCGGAGGGGCCGTCTGCGGGACGATCCGACGGCGTGCCCGAGCGCTCCTCGCTGGACCTCCTCTCCCCCGCCACCGGCACGTGGTTCCGCGAGACCTTCGGCGCTCCCACCGCCGCCCAGGACGGCGCCTGGGACTCGATCGCGCGCGGCGAGGACACCCTGGTCATCGCACCCACCGGCTCCGGGAAGACCCTCGCCGCGTTCCTCACGGCGATCGACCGCCTGCAGTTCACGCGCGCCCCGGATGCAGTGCGCGAGCGGCGCGGCACCGCGGTCCTGTACGTCTCGCCGCTGAAGGCGCTGGGGGTGGACGTCGAGCGCAACCTCACCTCACCGCTGGTGGGCACGGTCCGTGCCGCCGAGCGCCTGGGGATCCCCCACGCACCCGTGACGGTGGGCGTCCGCACCGGGGACACCACCCCCCAGCAGCGCCGGCGTCTGGTCACACATCCCCCGGACATCCTCATCACCACGCCCGAGTCGCTGTTCCTCATGCTCTCCTCCGCCGCCCGCGAGACGCTCGCGCAGGTCGACACCGTGATCGTCGACGAGGTGCACGCGGTGGCAGGCTCCAAGCGGGGCGTGCACCTGGCGCTGTCGCTCGCGCGGCTGGATGCGCTGCTGGAGCGCCCCGCCCAGAGGATCGGGCTCTCGGCCACCGTCGAGCCCGCCGAGGAGGTCGCCGCGTATCTGACCGGGAGCGGCCGGGGCCGTGGGCTCGGGATCGTACGCCCGCCGGCGATGAAGCACTGGGACGTGCGGGTCACGCTCCCCGTCCCCGATATCGCCCAGATCGATCCGCCCGCCGACGCGGTCGACGAGGACGACGTGTCCGGCACCATCTGGCCGCACGTCGAGCGGGCGGTGCTCGACGAGGTGCTCGCCCACCGCTCGACCATCGTCTTCGCGAATTCGCGACGACAGGCCGAACGCCTGACCTCCAAGCTCAACCGCCTCCATGCCCGCCGGGTGGGGGCACTCGACCCCGACGCCCCCGAGGGTCCCGACGTCGAGGCCGAGGAGATCGCCCGGGCCCACCACGGGTCGATGTCCAAGGAGCACCGCAAACTGATCGAGGAGCAGCTCAAGGCCGGGGAGCTGCGGTGCGTCGTCGCGACCTCCTCCCTCGAGCTGGGCATCGACATGGGGGCCGTGGACCTCGTGATCCAGGTCGAGTCGCCGTTCTCCGTCTCCTCGGCACTGCAGCGGATCGGCCGCGCCGGTCACGACGTGGGCGCCGTCTCGCACGGCGTGGTGCACCCCCTGCACTCGGCGGACGTCGTGCGCGCCGCGGTGACCGTGCGGGAGTCCCTGGCCGGTCGCATCGAGCCGCTCGCCGTACCGCGCAACGCCCTGGACGTGCTGGCCCAGCACACGGTGTCCGCCGCGGCGATGGACGTCCTGGACGTCGAGGACTGGTTCTCCCTCGTGCGGTCCAGCGCGCCGTACTCGACGCTGCCGCGGTCCGCCTTCGACCAGACCGTCGAGCTGCTCGCCGGACGCTACCCCTCGACGGCGTTCTCCGAGCTGCGGCCGCGCCTGGTGCTGGACCGCGAGGCCGGGACGCTCGACGCCCGGCCCGGTGCGCAGCGCCTCGTCGTCACGAGCGGAGGCACGATCCCGGACCGAGGGCTCTTCCCCGTGTTCATCGTCGCCGGCGACGAGGACACCCAGGCACGTCGCGTGGGCGAGCTCGACGAGGAGATGGTCTACGAGTCGCGCCGCGGGGACGTCATCACCCTGGGCACCTCGAGCTGGCGGATCGAGGAGATCACCCACGACCGGGTCACGGTCTCCCCCGCCTTCGGGCTCGCCGGACGGATCCCGTTCTGGCACGGCGACGGGATCGGCCGCCCCCCGGTGCTCGGCCGGGCGATCGCCGCCTTCCAGGCGGACCTCGCGCACCGCGGGGACGCGGCGGCACGCACCGAGCTCGCCGGGATCGGCCTGGACGAGAACGCGACAGGTGCGGTGCTGTCCTACCTCCGGGAGCAGGAGGAGGCCGTGGGTGTCGTCCCCGGCCCCGATCAGCTGGTCGTCGAGCGCTTCGCGGACGAGCTGGGCGATTGGCGCGTGGTGCTGCACTGCGCGCTGGGGCAGCGCATCACGGGTCCCTGGGCGCTCGCGGTCGGAGCTCGGATCGAGGAGCGCTTCGGCCTGGACGGGCAGGTGATGGCCGCCGACGACGGGATCGTGCTGCGGATCCCGCATGGTGAGGAGCCGCCCGGCGCGGACCTGTTCGTGTTCACGCCCGAGGAGATCGACGAGGAGGTGCGCCGCCTGGTCGGCTCGAGCGCGCTGTTCGCCTCCCGCTTCCGGGAGTGCGCGGCGCGCGCCCTGCTGCTGCCCCGCCGCGACCCCACTGCACGCGCCCCGCTGTGGCAGCAGCGCCAGCGAGCGGCCTCCCTGCTGGACGTCGCGCGCCCGTACCCGGACTTCCCGATCATGCTCGAGGCGGCACGGGAGTGCCTGCAGGACGTGTACGACCTCCCGGCGCTCGTCGAGCTCATGCGCCAGGTGACCGGACGTCGCGTCGAGGTGCGAGAGGTCGAGACGGCCGCGCCGTCACCGTTCGCACGGTCCCTGCTGTTCGGATACGTCTCCCAGTTCATCTACGACGCGGACTCCCCCCTGGCCGAACGTCGCGCCGCGGCGCTCAGCCTGGACCAGTCCCTCCTGGCGGAGCTGCTGGGCACCGTCAGCCTGCGCGAGCTGCTGGACCGCGAGGTCATCGATGAGGTCTCACGCCGCCTGCAGGGCCTGGACGAGGACCGTGCGCTGCGCGACCTCGAGGGCGTCGCCGACGCGCTGCGCCGGCTGGGCCCGCTGACCCGCGAGGACCTCGACGCCCGCGCCCGGGAGGGCCTGGACATCCGGGCCGCGTGGTCGGAGCTCGAGACCGCACGCCGCGCCGTGACCGTCCGCATCGCGGGCCACGAGCACCTCGCCGCCATCGAGGACGCCGGACTGCTGCGCGACGCCCTCGGGGTGGCTCTGCCGCCGGGCATCCCCGAGGCGCACCTCGCCGAGGTGCCGCACGCGGTCGACCAGCTGCTGGCCCGCTGGGCCCGCACCCGCGGCCCCTTCACCCTCCCGGACGCGACCGCGGCCTTCGCCCTGGCGCCGGGGGTGGCCCGCTCGGCGCTGGAGACCCTCACCGCGGACCGCACCCTGAACCAGGGCGAGTTCACCCCCGGCACCGAGGGCGCGGAGTGGGTCGACGCGGACGTCCTGCGGCGGATCCGTCGAGCCAGCCTCGCCGCGTCACGCCGGGAGATCGAACCCGTGCCGGGACCGGTGTACGCCCGCTTCCTGGGGCAGTGGGAGCATCTTCCGGCGCGCCGCCCCGAGGGTCGCCGCGACCGGGCGAGCCTGCGCGGCGCCGACGGCGTGCTCTCGGTCGTCGACCAGCTGGCGGGGGTATCCCTGCCGCTGTCCACCTGGGAGTCCCAGATCCTTCCGGCCCGGCTGCCGGACTTCGCCCCCTCGACGCTCGATGGCCTGTTCGCCGCGGGCGAGCTCGTGTGGACGGGGCACGGCCGCCTCGGCGCGTCCGACGGCTGGATCCGCCTGCACCTGGCCGACGCCCTGCCCCTGGGACTCGTGGCCCAGGACGTCGAGGCCGCGGCCGACGCCCTCGAGGACGCCTCCGTCGCCGGTCGCATCCTCGGCCTCCTGCGTGCCTCCCCCGGCGCCCTGCGCCACGGGGAGATCCTCACGGCCCTGGCCGATACCGGCGCCGCCGTCGAGCCCGCCCTCGTCACCGAGGCGCTCTGGGACCTCGCCTTCACGGCGCTCATCACGAACGACTCCTTCCAGGCGCTGAGATCCCACGGCCTGGGCCCGGCGCCCCGACGCAGTGCCCGGTCGGGCGGACGCTCCCGCCCGCTCACGCGGCGCGGCGCGGCCCGGCTCTCGGCGGCGATGCTCCGCACCGGGGGCCCGACCGTCGCCGACGTCGCCGCGGGTCCCGTCGGCGCGGGCCGCTGGTCGGCGGTGCGCGTGGCGCCCGTGGACCCCTCCGCGCGCGCCGCGGCCCTGGCCACCCTCCTGCTGGACCGCCACGGCGTCGTGACGCGCGGAGCGATGAGCGTCGAGGACGTCCCGGGCTCCTTCGCCGCCGTCTACCGGGTCCTGTCGACGCTCGAGGAGGCGGGGCAGTGCCGCCGAGGCTACTTCGTGGACGGCCTGGGGGCCTCGCAGTTCGCCCCCACCGAGGCGGTGGACCGGCTGCGGGACCTCCATCGCGAGGCCGAGGCCGGGCGCGGGGAGGAGACCCTCCTCGTGCTCGCGGCCACGGATCCCGCCACCCCGTACGGCGCGGCCCTGCCCTGGCCGCCGCTCCCCCTCGACCCGCCGGACGGCACGACCGTGCGACCGGCCCGCCGCGCCGGTGCCCTCGTCGTCCTGCGGGGCGGGGAGGTCGCCGCCTTCGTCGACAGGGGCGGGAAGTCGCTGCTGTGGTTCGCCGCGGCCGAGCACACCGAGGACGTCGCGGCGATGCTCGTGCGCGCCGTCACCGAGGACGCCGTCCTCCCCCAGCTCGCGATCGAGAAGATCTCGGGGCGACCGATCGCCGATGTCGAGGTCGCCCCCGTCGTGGCTGCCCTGGAGGGCGCCGGCTGCTATCGCTCGCCGCGGTCCGTGCGGGTGCGGGCGGGTGGCCGCTGATGCCCGAGGGCGACAGCGTCTTCCGCGCCACCGCGCTCCTGCATGCCGCGCTGGCGGGCGGCGTGCTCACCCGGGCAGAGCTCCGGGTGCCGCAGCTGGCCGTGCGCGACCTCGTGGGCTGGGAGGTCCACGAGGTGCGACCTCGCGGCAAGCATCTGCTGATCCGCCTGGTCTCCCCCGAGGGCCGGGAGCCGCTGACCCTGCACAGCCACCTCATGATGGAGGGCCGGTGGCATCTCGACGAGGCAGGGCCGGACGGGGAGTTCGGGCCCTGGCGGGCACCGGCGCACCAGGCACGTGCGGTGCTCGAGGTCGAGCACCCGGACGGCCACCGCGCCCGCGCCATCGCCTACGAGGTCCAGCAGGTGCGCCTGGTGCGCACCGTCGAGGAGGACGCCGAGCTCATCGTCCACCTCGGGCCCGACCTCCTCGATCCCGCCTGGGACGCCGAGCACGAGGCCGAGGCCGTGCGACGCCTGGCTTCGGCCCCTGAGCGCACGATCGGCGCGGCGCTCCTGGACCAGCGCAATCTCGCCGGGATCGGCAACATCTACCGCAGCGAGACGTGCTTCCTCGCACGGATCCACCCCGCCGTGCCGATCGCGCAGGTCCCCGATCTCGCAGCCCTCGTGCGCCACGCCCAGCGGCTGCTGTTCGTCAACCGGGAGCGGTCGGTGCGGGTCACGACGGGCGGGCTCATGGGACGCGACGGGGACCTCTGGGTCTACGGCCGCGCGCGGCGGCGCTGCCGCCGCTGCTCGACCCCGATCCTCCGGGAGGAGCTCGACGATCCCCGGGCGCCGGCGCAGCAGGAACGGTCCATCTACGTGTGCCCGCGGTGCCAGGTGCGCCCCGGAGGATCCGCGACGCAGGCCCCGTCGCGCGTCCGGGCGCGCGGGCACCGCCGGTAGGATCGCAGGGCGCTCGCGGCACCGGCCGTCGAGTGCGCGCCTCCATAGCTCAATGGATAGAGCAACGGCCTTCTAATCCGTAGGTTGCAGGTTCGAGTCCTGCTGGGGGCGCTGAACAGGACCGCAGACCGCAACGGTTCCTAGGTAACGAGGAAACGCCGACTTTATCGAGCGAGAGTGTGCACGGAGGGTCGACTCGACTCAGGCTCCGACAACGGAGAGTGGCACCATAAGGCTCACCCCTCTAGGCGACCCGTGCGACCGCCATCCCGTCAAAGATTGGGGAGAGAACGGCGAAATCGTGCACCTGAGGAGCTGGCACGGCACAGTCAACCTGAACTGCTCAGCGCAGTGCGACTTCGATGCGTATTACCGCTTCGGCTAGATCCAACCAACACCTGGTTCCATCAGACCCACAGCAGAAAAGCCGATACGCTACGCATGCCAGCAGGTGCAGCCCGCCCAGGAGGAGCCATGAAGCTACGGAGCATCGGGATCAAGGGATTCCGATCAATTGCAGACCTACCCTCACTTGGCCTCGGGTCACCAACTGTGCTGGCGGGAAAGAATGACGCGGGCAAATCAGCGATCATCCACGCAATCATGTTTCTCCTCGGTGGATATACGCTGAGTGTGTCTGACAGAACGTATGCCGACCAGATTGAGCACTCTGAAGAGGGTGACGAAACACCCACCCGGGTCGAAGAGACGTGGGTATCCGGAGAGTTTGATCTGGACACAGGCGAGAAAGAGCGCTTCGGATTCAACAAGATAGTCGTGCGCAGGATCGCACGGAATGAATCAAAGCCAGTCTTCGAGCAATTGACAGAGGTCCCCGCGGACGAGCGATTGCGGAACGTCGACACGCTAACCATTCCTCAGCTAATCAAACTACTGGGCGATCTTGGACTCGACTCCTCGAAAGCAACGAAAGCAACACTGCTTGAGCGCCTATCTGATGCCATACACGAATCGCCGAGTACCGTCGAGTGGATCCTCGCGAGCCCCGAGCTAGAAAAGGCTTTGCCCGAGGGGCGTTGGTTCGACGCCACGAGCGCCGTAGACGCAGAGGTTGCGATACGTGACGCACTTACGACGAACTACAAAGCGCACCTCGCCTCAGAGGCCTTCACGGGGCGCGTCGCAGAGATCGAGCGAGATCTTGAACGCCTACTCGCGTCTGACGCTAATGACATACGAACACATATACTTAAGAAAGTATCTGACCTTGGGAAGATTTCCATTTCTCCTACAGTGAGTTTCTCGAGTGCGAACGGATTGAAGGCAACCAACATTAGCGTCACCAACGAGCGTGGCGAATCAATTAATCTTCAGCACTCTGGGGCAGGTCGCTCACGAAGAGTGGCGCTTGCAATCTGGGAATACAACGCTACCATGCTCGCCGAATCTGGTGAGGACGTCGTCCTCCTATACGACGAGCCCGACACCCACCTCGATTACGGTCATCAGCGCGAGCTGATGAGCCTCATACACCAGCAGACTCGCAACCCTAAGGTGCAAGTCATCATCGCGTCACATTCCATGAACCTAATTGACGGGACCGACATTGGAGATGTCGTTCACGTCAAGCACGAGGAGCACCGCACCACGATCGAGCAGCTTGCAGACGACAGTCAGGTCGGAGCCCACTTAGGCGCTATCGCCGCAAGCGTGGGCTTAAGAAACACGGTCCTCCTGCACGAACGGCTTTTCGTTGGTGTGGAGGGTGCGTCTGAAGCTTTAGCACTTCCCGTGCTCTTCAAACTAGCAACTGGCAGACACTTGGAGTCTTGCGGAATAGCCCTATGGCCCTGCACTAACAATGAAGGAGCTCGACACTTCGCCACGTTCCTGCATGAGCATGGAAGGAAAGTGGTCTTCCTTGTCGACGAAGACTCGCAGAAGAATTCCAAGCACGTGTTTCACCCTGACAGGCTTCGTCAGGCTGGTCTAGACCCCGATACGCAATGCCATTTCATAGGCGCACCAAACGAGATCGAAGATGTTTTCACTGACAGCCAGTGGGCGGCTGCGGCAGATATCTCTTGGCCACGCATGGACGGTCGCCCCTGGAGTCCCGGAGACTTTTCTCAACATCGTGACGGCAAGTTCAGCGCCTGCATTCTCGAAGAGATAAGGTGTGCCGCATCGGAAGCCCCGAGCGGCAAGCCAGACATGCTCGTCGGTATGGCTTTAAGTTTGACGTCCGTCGAGGACGTTCCTTTAATCTTGCGGAGTAAGTTCAGTCAACTAGTTGAGCTTGCGCTCTAGCTCTCCTTGCGCGCATCCTAGCTAGGCGCTGGGCGGATGTTGGCTCTATGAACCCATGTTCACCAACCGAGGGGACGTAGTAAATGCCGTGCTCACGTCGAAGCCTTCCACACCACCGGCACCCGCTGGGATCAGGTGCTTGGCGATGACGGATGCATGTGTTCACCACGTCCACTCCAGTCATTCGTTGGTTCGGTAGATCTTGGGTAGCCACCACTTGCTAGGCCCGTGCTCTCTTCGATGTTCTGAACACTGTCTCAAACGGTACCGACGTTCGAGGGACGACTGTGCTGGCGATGACTCCTTCGACTGTGTGGCTCAGCTCGCAGCCCCAACGCCGAAGCAGACAACCCACATAGGACGTATGCGTGAGCGCCTGTTACAAAGGTGTCTCCAGGCCTGGCAGCGCCCCAGACGGGTCGAGGCCACGGTTCCAGTAGGCCTTGTGAGCAGTAGCGCTCGTGTGCCCCATCACTCGCTCGATCAAGCGCGGATCGGTTCCACTGCTGATTAGACGGTTTTCG